>JACRAQ010000034.1 GCA_016213335.1 Nitrosomonadales bacterium | reverse complement strand
CCGCCGCCATCCACCTCCTGGCGGAACTTGCGCATCTGCTCTTCGGTGATGCGGCCTTCGAGGAAAGCGCGCGCATAGATGCCAGGCGAGGAATGCCCCTGGAAAAACACCAGGTCGCCGCCGTGCGCATCCGAAGCACCGCGAAAAAAGTGGTTGAAACCCACGTCGTACAGCATCGCCGCCGAGGCGAAGCTCGCGATATGGCCGCCGAGCTCGGAGGATTCCTTGTTGGCGTTGAGGATCAGCATCGCCGCGTTCCAGCGGGTCAGGGCGCGGATGCGGTGCTCCAGTTCATGGTTGCTGCTGGAGCGCTGCTCCTTGTCCGGCGGAATGGTGTTGAGGTAAGGCGTGGTCGCGCTGACTGGCAGGTCGGTGCCAGCCAGTCGCGCCTGGGCGATCAATTGCTCGATCAGGAAATGCGCGCGCTGCGGGCCTTCGTGTTGCAGCACCGAAGCGAGCGCATCCAGCCACTCCTGGGTTTCCTGCGGATCAATATCCGGGGTGCTGTCTGTCGCTGCCTGGCTCATGCTTCCTCCTTCCGGCCCTGCCGATCAATCACGCATGCAACGTATTGTCTCGCTCTCCGTCACCAGCCAATCTACCCTGCGGTCGTTCGCTTCCATCGGTATATTTGTCACGATCTGCATGGAATAGGCTCCTGCAACCAATACCGGCCTGTGCGCCATGCGCGCGAGCAGCTTGTCGAAATACCCGCCGCCATAGCCCAGCCGCGCGCCATCGCGCCCGAATGCCACGCCCGGCAGCAAAATGAATTCTATCTCATCCGGGTTTCTCAGCCGCTCGCAACGTTCCACCACCGGCTCGCGTATTCCCCACAAGCCCGCTGCCAACTGGTTCTCCAGATCATCCACCCAGTACAGATCAAGCTGGCTGGTGTGACGGTTCACCTTGGGCAGCGCCAGGCGCTTGCCATCCGCGAGCGCCCGCGCAACCCACAACTCGCTGGCGAATTCTGCGCCGAAATTCATGTAGCCCAGCACTGTATCTGCCTGCCGGTACTCCGGCAGTTGCAATAAACGCCCGGTGATTGCCGCGCTGTGCGCGGCGCGAATTTCTGCGGGAAGCTGCTCGCGCTGCGCGATGATGTCTTTGCGAATAGCTTGCTTCATATTCGGCACGCTCATGACTGCGCCGCTTTTCTCGCCCATGCAGTCAATTGCGCGGCATCTTCCAGAATCTCGGCAGGAACCTCGCGGTAGTTTTTCAGAACCTGCTTTTCGGAAGGGGCAAACACGGCGCAATGACGGTTCAAATAATCCGGCAAGGTGTCTGGGTGAGTCTTGAAATACAACCTGCCGTCATACACGATACCGAAGAACTGCTTGCCGCAATACAGCCCATGCCCACCGAACATCGCGCGGCAGCGCAGACCGTCGAGCGCGGCGAGCTGCTCAAGGATGAAATCGCGGAAGGAATTGTTGGGCATTATTACCCGGAAAATATTTCATACGTCGCTAGCACTGACGACATGCGCAAAATCTACCTGCAATGTATCGAAGTGCGCCTTGCCACACTGAATCTTTGCCCATTCCGAGCCACGCAATTTCAATTGATCTTTGGTGGACTTTGTCTCTCGCACCAGGTAAACCTTGGCATTTTCCTGCTTCACTATCGCCCAATCTAGATTGTAGGTTCCGATAGGGGTCTCAATCCTGAACCAACCGGGCAGTTTGATAAATAGCTTGATGTCCTCGCGCATACTCATTGCTTCGGCAAAAGCGCGTTCCACTTCAGACTCGAATAGCACCGCATCGTGAATGCTGTTGCCCACCTCGATCATGCTGGTCAGTGCGCCGATAATTTCCTCGGTTTCAAACAGCATCATTTCGTATTCTTGCCCGTTGATGCGTTCGTACTTGATGCCGTCTATCATCAGGTTATGCAGCTCCGCTTCGATGGCTTGCTGTGCTTGCTCAAGGAATTGCTGCGGATTCTTCTGTACTTCGCTCAGGCGACCTGAGCGCATCAAAATCTTGGCTATGGTTTTGCGCGTCAGCTCAGTTTTCGCCTGCAAATAACCGAGCATATCTGGCACATTGGTCACGCTGTAATCCTTGGTCTCGGCCTCACGCACCCCCAGCAATTTTGTACTTACCCCTTCGCCGGTCATAATGATGCCGCTCTTCTGCACACTGAGGCGGCTATGAACAATCTTGTCTCGCGCCGCCAGATTTTTTGCGGCGCGCTCGACCAGCACGTCCGTTTGATAATCCACTGCATAACGGGTCTTGTGCTTGATGCGGCTCCACAGCTCCTTGAAATCCTCATTCAGCCGCCAGCCCTGTTTCAACTTAGCAGTGCGCGCTTGTTTCTTGTTGACGATGCGCCCCGCAAACGACACGCCACACTCATCTTCAATCTCGGTTTGCAGCTTTGCGGCAAACTCATCGTAATGCTCGTTGGCGATCACCGTCAGCCGGTTAATGCTGGCATCGAAGCAACGCTCACCGTTCTCCAGCACAGGCAAACGCAAACCACGGCCTATCTCCTGACGCTTTTTGATGTCGGATTTGGTTTCGTTCAGCGTGCATATCTGAAACACGTTTGGGTTGTCCCAGCCTTCGCGAAGCGCGGAATGGCTGAAAATAAAGCGTAGCGGCTCATCGGGCGACAACAGCCGCTCCTTGTCCTGCATGATGAGCGCGTAGGCCTCATCGTCCGCCGCCGTATCGCCGCGCGTGTCCTTGGGCATACCCTTGTAAGCGGCAAAGTAACCGTTGTGCACTTTATCCACCGGCAGCGGTGATAGCTCGCGATACTTCGGCAAGGCCGCCAATTCCTTGTACGCCTCGATAAACCAGTGGCGTATCTTGCCGTCTTCTGTAGCGTAGTTTGCCACCCGGTCGATGAAGAACAGCGACAACACTTTCAAACGCGCATCAGCCCCGGCAATATCGGGCAACAACTTCTTGATGCGCAACTCTTTGTCAAAATGCTCGCGCACCGTCTCGCGTATCTGCGCACGCATCACATCATCGCCACGCCCGCCGTGCGTCTGCCCGACATTCAGCACCAACCCGTTGGTGAAACTCACATATCCTTCCGCCGCGTTGATCTCGTCCACGATGTGATCCGCATAGTTGCCGCGCTGGTTGGTCTTGTCGAACAAATCCACGCCGCCCGCGCTGATGGAAATGCTTTTGCGCTGCGGGCCGGTCTTTCCGTTCACGTCTATCATCAGCTTGGCGGTGACCTTGGTCTTGGTCGCGCTGATGCTTTGCACCTGAATGTAAGGCTGGTTGAAATCGGGGTCATCCAGCACCGAGCTGACCTCGATGCGCTTCACCAACTTCATATCGTAAGCCTGCACCGGATCGAGCTTGTAAATCAGGTTGTAGGGATTGCGGTGCGTAGCCGAATAGCGCAGGGTGCACAGCGGATTCAGGCTGGCAATCGCCTCGCGCGCTGTCGGCGTTTCCATGTTCTGTGGCTCGTCCATCACCACGATGGGTCGCGCCGCCTGCACAAACTCGATCGGCCTGCGACCTGAAAGCTGGTCTTTCTCCTGATGGATCACCGCCACGTCCTTCTTGTCGAAAGCCTGGATGTTCATCACCAGAATTTGCAGTGTGCTGCTCTGCGCAAACTGGCGCAGCTTGGAATACTGCTTCGAGTCATATACCCAGCTATCGAGCGCCACATTGCCGAACATCATCTGGAAATGTTCTTTCATCAAGCGCAAGCTGGTAATGACACCTTCGCGTATCGCTACGCTTGGCACCACGATAATAAACTTGCAGAACCCGAATCGCTGATGCAACTCGAAAATGGAACGCAGATAAACGTAAGTCTTGCCCGTACCGGTTTCCATCTCCACCGAAAAGTTCATACCATCCAGCGCAGCGCTAACAGGCAATTTGTTAGCCTGTTGCACCGTTTGCAGATTGCGCAGCATAGCCGCCTCTTCCAGCGCGAGTTGATTGCCCAAACCCAGCTCCGTCAGGCCAGCCAGCATTCCCGCATCGGACAAGGCAAACTCGAATGCGCCCCCGCTCAAAGGCTGCCCGTCAAACAGCCCCAGCACCGCGTCAATCGCATAGTGCTGGTAGGGCTGGTTGCTGTCGAATTTGATCTTCATGGTTGCTATCTGTTTTCAAAGCCTATTTGAAAGCCTATATTTGCGGTAAGCCCACCTTACACAACGGCATTTGTGTAAACCCAAACCCATTTTACTTTACACAATCGCATCTATTGCCTCGCGCTGATTTTCATGCGGCAAGCCCCAGCAACTCCTGCTCCATACGCTTAATGCCCGCAATCAGATTTTTGAAACTGCTCGAACGTTCATTGCCCACTTCCAAGTGTTGGCCTATTACCCGTGAGCCACTCACTTTCTGATAGCGCTGCTTCGTCAAGGTAAATAGTTCTTTGCTTGGGTTCTGCAGCGCATCTGGATTTTTAAATTTTGCAGTGTTCTGATGTTTTGCCAACCCATTCAGCCCCAAGCCCGTCTCGACCGCAGCCAAATCCGCCAAATAGATACTTTCCAGTTCACGGCAAGCAATGCGTACTAGTGCGACGCCTTGCCGCCCTGCTTCAGCACATCGCGCCAATAAGGCCTCCTTGACCACGCGACAGTCCGGCGTAGCATCCTGGTCACGCATCACGATAAACCTGGCTTGCGGATTGATATAACCCCGCATCTTCCGCACCATTTGTTTTTCGAGGTCTTGCTTGCCTTCAAAGGCAAGCAATCGCGGTTTGATTGCCGGATCAAGCATCCGTGGCAGCAGACTTTCCAGCATTGCTTTGGCGGACTCCTCTTCCAGCAAAAAGACCAGCTCCTTCATTGCGGGTCGGCTCCCGCAAAGAAGCCCTGCTTCCACAAGTAACCCATCTTGTCACCGTCTGCCATATAACTGGCAATCTGCTCATTATCTTTTGCGCGACGTATTTCGGTGTTGCCTTGCGTCTTCACCAGCCAACACACTTCGTCTAATTCAACCGCATTCAAAAAATCCGGCGAATGCGTTGACACCAACACCTGGCCGCCACGGTTGGCGTATTGCCTGAACTCTTCCGCCAATTCCAGCATGAGTTTTGGATATAACTGATTCTCTGGCTCTTCCACACACAGCAATGGATGAGGCTTGGGGTCATGCAGTAGCACCAGATAAGCAAACATTTTGATTGTGCCGTCCGAAACATAACGATCGAGGAACGGGGTTTTGAACGATCCATCCTGAAAGCGCAATGTCAGATAACCATCGTCCTGCAACTTCGGCTCAACGCCGCTTACTCCCGGTACACGGCGCGCCATGGTGGCAAGAATTTCACGGAACGTATCCGGGTGTTGCTCGAATAAACGTTGCGCCACGAGTGGCAAGTTATCACCGGTTTCGGATAGGTGCTCTGCTTCGCCCGATGCCTCCTTCCGCCCCCGTGCGGCACTGATATGAAAATCAGATACATGCCATGATTCAATTAAGTGCCGGAAGGCGTTGGCTGCTTTGAAACGCTCAAACTGGCCCAGGCCCTTTATCGCCAAGGTGTCTGGCGATACTTTCTGGCTTTCACGTTCAAGGTCTTCGTCCGTCTTGTTAAAGTCTTCTTCGTTAGTAATGGCATAGCCCTCACCATTGGAAAAATCCAAAAAATGGAATGGGCTACCATAGCGTCCACGCTTGTAGCGCAATATTTCCCGCTTTACATAGGGAACATTATTGCGTTCCGAGATTTCCAACGAGTAAGTGACCAAGCGTTCAACCTCGGCAATCGGCATCCGATACTGAATTTCGATCAATATCGTGTCTTCATCCGTATCGCGGCTCAGCACCTCCTTGAAACGCCCTCTTGCGTCAAGCGCCTGGCGAACATTCCCCTTCAGGCAATCGTGCAAAAAACCGAACACATCGAACAAGGTTGTTTTCCCGGAACCATTCGCTCCCACCACCACCAGAAAAGGAGGAATATCTTTCAAGGTCGCATCACGGAAAGCCTTATAGTTTTTCAGGCGTATGGACTCAATTCTCATCTCACGCTCCTACACAGTCTTGAAGATAATCCCGTGCGACTGCGCTTCCAGCACGGTGTTGGTTTTCAGCGCATCGTTGCCGTCAAACGCGGTATCGAGGCACAGCACCATCAGCGGCTTGCGGGCGAACAGCGCGCGCAGTGTGTCACGGTCGAGGTGTTGTTCCAGGCAGATCAACAAAGCATTTTCTTCCACGGCAAACGCGGTGCGCTGACCGATGGTTATACGCTCCACCCTTGCCGACAAGGGCCGTCCGCTTTTCAGGATCAGTTCGTACAAGCGGTCTTGGTCGCCGCGTTCGGCCAGCACATTGTCCGCGTACAGGCTCAACTGCTCCGCCAGTTGCTCGGCGGATTGCGGCGCCTTGTCAGAGCGCCAGATTTTGAAATTGCTCGAATCGAGTTTGAAGGCGCGAAAGCCCAAATCACCAGCATCGTCATTCCCGCGTCCCTCTTCGTCATTCCCGCGCAGGCGGGAATCCAGTGGGTTTAAATCAAGGGCATTTTGAATTGCTGGATTCCCGCCTGCGCGGGAATGACGGCTTTCTTGCAATTTTGTAATCACCCGCCGCACCCGCTCGCGCGTGATGTGCGCGATGGTCGGGTATTGCGGGTTGTCAGTTTTTTCGGGAAGCTGCACGAGGATGAACTTGCGGTTGCCGCCGTCTTCCTGATTGAGGTCAAGCACGGCGTGGGCGGTAGTTCCGGAGCCTGCGAAAAAATCCAGCACAATGTCACATTCGCTCGAACCAGCTCCTTGCCTGATAAGCTCCTGAAGTAGCCCAGCTGGTTTGGGGAAATCAAAGATGGCAGCCCCGAACAAATCCCGAACCTCTTGTGTTCCAGCGGAAGTGCTTGGAACATCCAGAAGCGAAGAAAATCCTGTGAATTGGCTCCTAATTTCATTTAGAAACTTCTTATGTCGAGGCCGCCCTTCTGGGTTGACTGGCCACAATATGCGTTGTTCACCAATTTTTTTGGCCATCGTATTGCGGTCATAACGCCAGCCTTTTTCTGGGCAAGCGTGCACAACGCCTGTTTCTGGGTTAACTAACTCATAGTGAAGATTTGGCCTTTGTTCTTTTGTAGCCAGCCCTACCATGTTGTCACTCATCCATGGCCCGCGCGGGTCATTGTCAGGGTTGGAATATTTATTTTCATCAATTTGCTGGCCTGTAATTTTTCGGCCATAGCAAAGTACATACTCATGGTCAGAGGACAAGCTAGTCTTGTTGCGGCTATCTACATTGTGGCGACTCTTCCAGACCAACGCCCCAATAAACATCTCTTCACTGAAAACCTCATCCATCAGCAAACGTAAATTGTGCATTTCAGCATCATTTATGCTGACGAAGATCACACCGTCCTCTTTCAGCAGATTGCGTGCGAGGAACAGGCGCGGGTACATCATGTTCAGCCAGTTGGAGTGGTAACGCCCACTGGTGTCCTTGTTGCTGCTGGTGGCGGTTCCGTCCTCACCCAGTTGCCCGGTGTAGCGCAGGTATTCGTCCAGCCCTTCGCGGAAGTTGTCGGGGTAGATGAATTCGTTGCCGGTGTTGTAGGGTGGGTCTATGTAGATCATCTTGACCTTGCCGTGGTAGGGCTTCTGCAACAGCTTCAACACTTCGAGGTTGTCGCCCTCAATGATGAGGTTTTCCGTGCTGTCCCAGTTGACGCTTTCCTCGGGCTGCGGGCGTAGCGTGGCGACACTTGGCACCTGCACGTTGCGGAATGCATCGCGCTTGCCAGCCCAGTTGAGACCATAGCGCTCTGCGCCAGCTTCGATATGCTCGCCGAGTGCGGCTTGCAGCTTGGCAAAATCCACGCGGCCTTCGCTGAAAATTTGCGGCGCGGCATCGTACAGTTGCGCAAGCAAAGCTTCAGTTAGGTCGGCGGAGGTAAGGGGTAACTTGATATCTTCAGTCATGGTTTGTCAGTTTTCTCGTTGTTCTTTGTATCGCCAAGCAACCCGCCCGCATCCTTTTCAGCTAGCTCTAATTTCGGCACTGCACCCTTTAGCCGCTTTTCAACTTCCTTGATATGTTCGGCAGGCGGGATGTGTTCCGGAAGTGTGCCACCAATGCGCTCGATTGCCGCACGGACTTCCTTGCCGACCTGCTCGTGGGTGTTGATAGCTTGCTGCTGGTTGCTGATTCTTTCGCGTGCAAGCTTGTCGCGGGTTTGGGTCATGCGGAACTGGTTGGCGGCCAGTTCGGTGGCGTTCATGCGGTCCAGCAATTGCTCTTTGGCGGGGATGTTTTTCCTGGACTTGATGGCATCTCCGCCCAGCCCGCCATATAGCCCTTTGTAGCCCGCATCGTGGAATACTCCAAACATCTTGTCCTGCACACCTGCTTGCCGGGCTGCGCCGGAAAGCGCCTTGAACTCTTCCGAAGTTTGCTTGCGCAGTTCGAGCCGCTCCTGGTCGGCTGCAAGTTGTTCGCTGAGTTCCTGTTTGCGCGCCTGGATGGCAAAATATTTCTGCGCATGGGCAATTTCCGGTTTGCGCGGATCGCCGTTCTGGGCAATCAGGTAACAGGCGAAGCGGGAAAGATGGAAGTCTTCAACTTTGCGTTCACTTCCCGATCCTAGGCCGACCATTTTGCCGGCGCCGGCAAAATGGTTTTGAGGGTTATTTCCTGATTGCTCACAAGAGGTTATGGCGCGATTGATGGCATCCTCGAAGCGGCGCCATTGGGAATATCCCAGAAGCGGCTGTAGATCACGCGCGCTCCAATATTCCGCACCATGTTTATTCGTTTGTTTTAATTCCTCGAAAGACTGGCCGCCAATGGCTGGTGTATTTACAGAAACCATGTAGCTCCCCCGAGAAGAGATTTTGTTTTAGCTGCACCCCAGCCAACAATGCGACCGTGATTATATGTTGCCGGTAATTTGCTTCATAGCTGCCCGAACGCCAAGGGGCCAAATATTTACCCTGCTCAAGCCAGATCAAACAACAACACCTCCGCATCCCGTGCGCCGCCCAGCGTAACCCTGCCTTCGTCAACAAAGGTCAGTGCATCCCCTGCTGAAAGCGCATAGCCGTTGGCTTGCAGGCTGCCGCGCACGACGTGCAAATAGGCCCTGCGCCCTTTGGCCAGTTCGTAATCCAGCTTCTGCGCGCCATCCAGCCGCGCAGCAAACACGCGCGCGTCCTGGTGGATGGTCAGCGAGCCCTGCGCCGCGTCGGGCGAAACCAGCAGGCACCAGCGGCCCTGTTTATCTTCCAATGGAAAGTTTTTCTGCTGGTAGCCCGGTGTTAAACCCTGCTTTGCGGGCATGATCCAGATTTGCAGCAGGTGCACCGCTTCGTCCGGCGCCGGGTTCACCTCGCTGTGCTGCACGCCGGTACCCGCGCTCATCACCTGGATGTCGCCGTAGCGGATGTCCCCGCCCTGCCCCATGCTGTCGCGGTGGTGCAAGGTACCGCTCAGCACGTAGGTGAAGATTTCCATGTCGCGGTGCCCGTGGGTATCGAACCCCGTGCCGGGCTGCACGATGTCTTCGTTGATGACGCGCAGCGAACCGAAACGGATGTTCGCCGGATCGTAGTAATCGGCAAACGAAAAGCTGTGCCAGCTTTCCAGCCAGCCGTGGTGCGCGTGGCCGCGCGAGGAGGATTTGCGGAGGGTAATCATAGCGGAGGGAGCATATTATTGAATTCTCCATAACTCGTGACAGCTTTCCCCCACCCTCAATCCCTCCCCCGGAGGGAGAAGGAAGGCAAGTCCTCCCTCCGGGGGAAGGGTTGGGATGGGGTGTTTTTTAATTGCGGCAACACGGTCATGTATTTTGGAAAGCTCAATAGATGACATATCAAGCCTGCCCTTATTTCGAATCCAGCCGCAATTCCAGCCAGGGCTACCCCAGGAACAACCGGTACGCAGGATTGTTGCTCTCGTCCCAATAGCGGTAGCCGAGTTTGTCAAGAAAGGCTTTCAGCGCATTCTTGTCGTGGCGCGGCACCTGCAAGCCGACCAGCACGCGGCCATAGTCCGCGCCGTGGTTGCGGTAGTGGAACAGGCTGATGTTCCAGCTATGGTTCATGCGGCCGAGGAAATTCATCAGCGCGCCGGGGCGTTCGGGAAACTCGAAGCGGAACAGGATTTCATCCTTCACCTCCGGCGCGCGTCCGCCGACCAGATGGCGCACGTGCAGCTTGGCCATTTCGTTGTCGGTAAGATTCGCGGTCGGCAGCTTGTGCTTCTTCAGTGCCGCGACCAGCCTGGCGGTTTCCGACGGGTCACGCACCTGCACGCCGACAAACACGTGCGCCTCTTTCGGATCGGAATAGCGGTAGTTGAATTCGGTGATGTTGCGCTGCCCCAGCAAGGCGCAGACTTCGCGGAAGCTGCCGGGTGTTTCCGGGATGGTCACCGCCAGGATGGCCTCTCGCTTTTCGCCGATCTCTGCGCTTTCGGAAACGAAGCGCAGGCGGTCGAAGTTCATGTTGGCGCCGCTGGCGACGGCGATCAGCGTTTTGCCTTTGAGCTTGTCGCGCGCCGCAACCAGCTTGGCTCCGGCGATGGCGAGCGCACCCGCCGGTTCGAGGATGGAGCGGGTGTCCTCGAACACGTCCTTGATCGCCGCGCAGATGGCGTCGGTATCCACCAGCACGACTTCATCCACCAGCTCGCGGCACAGACGGAAGGTTTCCTGCCCCACCTGTTTTACCGCCACGCCGTCCGCGAACAGGCCGACGTGTTCCAGCGTGGCACGGCGCCCGGTTTTCAGCGAGCGGTGCATGGCGTCGGAATCCACCGGCTGCACCCCGATGATCCGGATGTCCGGGCGCACCTGCTTGACATAAGCCGCCACGCCGGAAATCAGCCCGCCGCCGCCGATGGCGCAGAATATCGCGTGGATGGGCTGGTTGTGCTGACGCAGGATTTCCATGCCGATGGTGCCTTGCCCGGCGATCACATCGGGATCGTCATAGGGGTGCACGAAAGCCAGCTTGTGTTTTTGCTCCAGTTTCAGCGCATGGGTGTAGGCATCAGAGTAGGAATCGCCGTGCAGCACCACTTTCGCGCCACGGCTGGCGACCGCTTGCAGTTTGATCTGCGGCGTGGTGGCCGGCATCACGATGACGGCCTTGCAACCCAATTTTTGCGCCGACAGCGCCACGCCCTGCGCGTGGTTGCCCGCCGAAGCGGCGATGATGCCGCGCTTCAATTGCGCCGGGTTCAGTTGCGCCATCTTGTTGTAGGCGCCGCGCAGCTTGAAGGAAAACACCGGCTGCATGTCCTCGCGCTTCAGCAGCACGTTGTTGCCGGTGCGCGCGGACAGGTTGGGCGCGGGTTCCAGCGGGCTTTCGATGGCCACATCGTAGACGCGGGCGGAGAGGATGCGTTTCAGATAACTTTGCATGATCGGCTTGGTGTCGCAAGTTTGCGGGCGCAAGATTAGCAGGATTTGCGCTGAACCAGAAAGGGTTTCATGGTCATTTATGTTCCTAAATGCGCCGATTCCTGCAATAATCGAAGCGCAAGGCAACCCCGATTCGAGACAACATGGCCATGACACAGGATGATTTGAAGCGCGCGGTCGCCCAGGCGGCGGTCGCGCATGTTCCGGCGGACTGCATCGTCGGCGTGGGAACCGGCTCCACCGCCAACTTTTTCATTGACGAGCTGGGCAAAATCAAGCACAGGATACGCGGCGCAGTCGCCAGCTCGGAAGCTTCGGCAAAGCGCCTGCAGGGCCACGGGATCGAGGTGGTTTCGCTGAATGACGCGGGCAGTTTGCCGGTGTATGTGGACGGCGCGGACGAAATCACGCGCCACCTGCACATGACCAAGGGCGGCGGCGGCGCGCTGACGCGCGAGAAAATCGTCGCGGCGGCAAGCAAAAAATTCGTGTGCGTATGCGATGCCAGCAAGCTGGTGGACGTGCTGGGCAGGTTTCCGCTGCCCATCGAGGTGATCCCGATGGCGCGCAGCTATGTGGCGCGGGAAGTTGTGGCGCTGGGCGGGCAGCCCAGGCTGCGCACGGGGTTCACCACCGACAACGGCAACCTGATACTCGACGTGTCCGGCCTCTCCATATTGAATCCGGTGGAGCTGGAAACCGCGCTGAACAATATCGCGGGAGTGGTTACCAACGGGCTGTTCGCGCGCCGCCCGGCTGATGTGCTGCTGCTCGGCACCGCCGATGGCGTGCAGACCCTCACCGCTTAGCGGCAGTGCAGGTTTGTCATAAAACTGTCATGGCTCGCGACTAACATCATCCGCAACCAGGGCGCATGCTGAAGGAAACCAGATAATGGGCAACTCGGAACACACCTCGAAACAGTTTGACGCGGAACTCGAAGCGGTGCGCGCCCGCGTGCTGCAAATGGGCGGCCTGGTGGAAAGCCAGATCCAGCTCGCCGTCGAGGCGCTGGTCAACGGCGACGCGGCGCTGATGAACCGCGTCATCGGCGACGACCACCGGGTCAACGCGATGGAAGTGGAACTGGATGAAAGCTGCAATCAGATCATCGCGCGCCGCCAACCGGCGGCACGCGACCTGCGCATGGTGATGACCGTGATCAAGACCATCACCGATCTCGAACGGATCGGTGATGAAGCGGAAAAGATCGCGCGCATGGCCAAGCTGCTGTCGCAGAAAGAGCGCCTGTTCCTGCCGCGTTACCACGAGATCAAGCACGCTGCCGAACTGGCGCTGGACATGCTGCGCAAATCGCTGGACGCTTTCGCGCGCCTCGATCTCGCCACGGCCGCCCAGGTGGTACGCCAGGATGAGCAAGTGGACGAAGAGTTCCGCGCCATCATGCGCTATCTCATCACCTTCATGATGGAAGACCCGCGCACCATCTCCACCGCGCTGGAAATCCTGTTCGTCGCCAAGGCGATCGAGCGTATCGGCGACCACGCCAAGAACATGTCCGAATACGTGGTGTACATGGTCAAGGGGCGCGACGTGCGCCATGTTACCGTGGAAGAAATCGAACGCGAAGTTTCAGAATAATTCCCTGTGCAACAACAACCCATCCTCGCCGCAGTTGACCTCGGCTCCAACAGCTTTCGCCTGCAAATTGCGCGTGTGGAAAACGACCAGCTCTACATGCTGGACGGGCTGCGCGAGCCGGTGCGGCTGGCTGCCGGGCTGACCGCAGACAAGCGCTTGGACGAGCCTGCGCAGCAACGCGCGCTGGCCTGCTTGCAGCGCTTCGGGGAGCGCCTGCGGGGCTTGCCGCGCGAAGCGGTGCGCGCGGTGGGCACCAACTCCCTGCGCGTGGCGAAAAACGCCGCCGATTTCCTGCGGCCCGCCGAAGCCGCGCTCGGCTTCCCGATCGAGGTCATTGCCGGGCGCGAGGAAGCGCGCCTCATTTATCTCGGCGTCGCCCAGGGCCTGCCGCATACGGATGGCCGGCGCATGGTGATGGATATCGGCGGAGGCTCCACCGAATTCATCATCGGCAGCGGGCTCGAGCCGCGCAAGCTGGAAAGCCTGTATATGGGCTGCGTCAGCTACAGCCTGCGCCATTTCCCCGGCGGCGACCTGTCCAAGTCCAATCTCAAGCAGGCGGAGCTGGCCGCGCGCAACGAGCTGCAAACCATCGCGGTGGAATTCTCGCGCGGCAACTGGGATGTTGCGCTCGGTTCTTCCGGCAGCGCACGCATGTTGTGCGACATCATCGAGATGAGCGGCTTCAGCGGCGGCGGCATCACGCGCGACGGGCTGGAGCAACTGCGCTCGCAGTTGCTCAAGGCGGGCAACGTGCGCCGCCTGGACCTGCCGGGGCTGAAACCGGATCGTGTGCCGGTGCTGCCCGGCGGCTTCGCCATCATGTATGCCGCGTTCTGCGAGCTCGGTATCGAGGTGGTGCAACCCGCGCTCGGCGCGTTGCGCGAAGGTGTGCTGCATGACCTGCTCGGGCGCTTCCACCGCCACGACATGCGCGATGTCACGGCACAGCAATTCATGCGCCGCTACCATGTGGACCTGCGCCAGGCGGAGCGCGTGGCGGGCTTGGCCGCCCACTTGGCCGGCCAGTTCCTGAGCGGACAGCCCCTAGGTGAGCAGGCAAGGGAAGAGGCGCTGCAACTGCTGGGCTGGGTGTCCAGGCTGCACGAAATCGGCATCAGTGTGGCGCACAGCGGCTACCACAAGCACACCGCTTATATCCTCAAGAATGCCGACATGCCTGGATTTTCCAGAAAAGAGCAGGAGCGCCTCAGCCTGCTGGCGCTGGCGCATCGCGGCAGGCTGGACAAGATGCGCGGCCTGCTTGGCTCTTCGCAAGATATCGCCCTCGCCATGGCGCTGCGGCTTGCCGCGCTGTTTTACCGCAACCGCAGCGACCTCGCCCCGCCCACCGTGCAGGCGCGCAGCAGCGGCGCCAAATTTCACCTGGGCCTCGATCCCCGCTGGCTGGCGCAGAATCCGTTGACTGATGCTGCCTTGCAGGAAGAGGCGAAGCAGTGGAAAGAACTGGGGATAAGCATGCAAATGGCAGAGAAGGAAACCCAGTCAGTGCTCTGAAGCACCCCGCAAGCATCAAGAAGCGGCTCTTCCCGCATGACCGCGCGCCCGATGAAGCCGTCGCCTGGCTTCGCCACAGCGGAGCATGGCAGCTTGCGAGAGGCCGGGCGGAACATCAGGAATAATGTAACCTGCTGCCCGCATGTGAAAAAACTGGTAGCATAAAAACCGCTCGCCGAAAACAAATTAGAAAAGCAGCCCGCCACGAAGGCAAGCCAACGGGGCGCATACTTTCCCTCTTTAAAATTTCCCGCCAAGATGCCAGCACAAACCATGATGCCCACCGAAAATGAAGTCCTCGCCTACTTGCGTAATGTCATGGATCCTGAGGTCGGAATGAACATTGTTGATCTCGGTTTGGTGTACGGCGTGCATGTCACCGGCCACACGCTGCGGATTGATCTCACCATGACCACGCAGGCCTGTCCGATGAGCGAGATGATTCAGGATGACGCCCGGCAGGCGCTAAAGGCGCTGATGCCGGAGGGTGCCGAAATTGATCTCCATCTTGTCTGGGAACCGCCGTGGACTCCCGCCATGATGACCGGATATGCGCGCCAGCATTTCGGTTGGGAGGAACCGTCCGGCGAAGCGGAACGATAGCAAGCCCATGAGCGGAAACACGGTCACGCGGCCCGGGGATTTTGGTGTTCCCTTCCGCATCCCCCTGCTGATCCTGGGGTTCGCCTCTCTTGCGATGGGAGTGGGCGCCGGGTTGCTGCGCATGGGCTGGGCTACGCCGTTCCCTCCGGCAGAACTGGTGCCGCTGCATGGGCCGCTGATGCTATCCGGCTTCCTCGGAACCGTCATCGGGCTGGAGCGCGCGGTCGCCCTGGGCCGCCGCTGGGCCTACGCAGGCCCGCTGCTGACCGGCATGGGCGGCCTTAGCGCCCTGCTGGCGCTTCCACAAAGCGTCGGCGCGGCAGCCATCCTGTGCGGCAGCGCGATACTGCTTGCAGGCACTTCGCTGATTGCGCTGCGCCAGCGCGAGCTGTTCACGACCACCATGACGCTCGGTGCGGCGAGCTGGCTCACGGGCAACCTGCTGTGGCTGGCCGGTTGGCCGGTGGCAGCGGTGGTGGCGCTGTGGGTCAATTTTCTGGTTTTGACCATAGCCGGAGAGCGCCTGGAGCTTTCCCGCTTCCTCCCCCCCTCCCCGGTTGCCAAGCAAATTTTTGCCGCCATCCTGGCGATGTTGCTGGCTGGCAGCGCAATGATCCTGCTATCCGCAGGAACTTACCTTTACGGTCTCGGCTTGCTCGCTCTCGCGCTATGGCTGTTGCGCCAGGACATCGCGCGCCGCACGATAAAAGAACGCGGGCTGACCCGCTTTATCGCCGTCTGCCTGCTCTCCGGCTACGCCTGGCTCGCTTTGGGCGGCCTGGCCCTGCTTGGCGCGGGGGGACTGGCGGGCGCGGCCTACGATGCGGTGCTGCACGCCATCCTGATCGGCTTCGTATTTTCGATGGTGTTCGGACATGCGCCGGTCATTTTCCCTTCGGTGGTCCGGGCCAAAATGCCCTATCACCCGACGTTCTACCTGCCGCTGCTGGCACTGCACGCCTCGCTGGCCGCGCGCCTCTGCGGCGACGCGCTCGCTCTGCCGCACCTGCGCGACCTGGGCGGGCTGCTGAATGCGGCTGCACTGGCGCTGTTTATCCTGAGCACTCTCGCCAGCGTGGTTCGCGGCTTTCGCATGAAAAGAAACTGAGACTCCCGGCCGCTGCCCCCGCAGCCGCCCGCTCTCATTCTCGGAATTTGCGATTTCCGATTCTCAAAATTTAGAGAACGCCGTACGGATTGTGCGCCTATCCACGGCTGGGCAAAATCCGCTACCACCCTCCCCATGCCAGCACTGGCGCCGTTTCTCGCAATAAAACCCAATGTTGGTATGCAATATGCGTATGGATGGGCAAGAGCAGTAATTTTATTGGAGGCTATCATGTTCGAACTGAGTGTCTACTACCACGATGTGCTTCGCTACACCGTCATCGCGAATATGGACAAAGCGCACGAATTACGGAATCAAGGGTTTTATGTTCAGGTTAAACCCGCTCCAGGGCGGGGGTAAGTTTTGAGCTTGCCCGTTTCGGGTTAATTGCCAAGCAGAAGGAGGTGTGTCATGGGTATCGCAATGGACATGGACAGCTACGAAATCTCCTGTGATTTGCCGGAAGACGCATATAGCGAGGAAGTCATGTACTCCGGCTGGAATCCGGCGGTTACTTTGCTTTGCCAGCAACAGTTGCTGGTACCCACCAATCGGTTGGCATCCTCGCCGGAAGACGAAGAGTATTCCTCAGAAGATGACGAGCTTTTGTTCCAGGCTTATGGCTTGGGCAAAACGGGGTACGCACACTAGCGGCAAAGATGGCGGCTATTCCGCCAAATATCTCCCCCTGCCGGGATTTCCCGCAGGCCGCAGCAAGCGAAACCCCTGATCTGGCCCCGCCACCGCCCCGGTGGCGGGGTTTGTTTTTTCACTACCCCTGCTCACCTCAATCATTGCGTCTCCGGGCGCTCACCACATCGGGGATATGGTGGATTAGCGCAAGTATCCGGCTCAGTTGTTCGAGGCTCTTGACTTCAACCGAAAAACGCATCGCCGCCCGATCATTTTCCAGCAGGCTGTCCACCTTGATCACATTGATCTTTTCCCTCGCAAAAAGATCGGTAATATCGCGCAATAACCCTTGCCGGTCATAAGCCGTCACTTCCACATCAGCGGCAAATGTGGTGCTGCCGACACTCCCCCACTGTACGCCAAGCAAGCGGTCTCGCCGGTTTTCCGGCAGGCGCAACAAGGTTGCGCAATCCTTGCGGTGGATAGTCACACCCCGGTCGCGCGTGACATATCCGGCAATGGCATCGGGCGGAACTGGTTTGCAGCACTTGGCGATATTGGTCAGCAGATTCCCGACACCCTCGACCAGAATGCCTGCCGGAGCTGTCTGCACGATGGATGGCTTGGGGGTAAGCGGCTTTGCTGTTTCGCCGGCCTTGGCCGGCAGCTCTTCCTGGATGGCAAGGGCGATATTCCGCTGCGTGACATCGCCCCGCCCGATTGCAGCAAGGAAATCCTCCAGCCTGTGAAAGTGAAATTTCCGGGCAATTTTTTCCTGGTTGATCGAAGTGATGCCGAGCCGGGTCAATTCGCGATCCAGCTGCGTCCTGCCTTGTGCAATGTTTTCATCGAAGCTCTGATACTTGAACCAGTGCCTCACTTTTGCCCTTGCGCGCGGGCTTTGCAAATACCCCAGCGCAGGGTTCAGCCAGTCGCGGCTGGGCGTGCCCTGTTTGGCAGCCAGAATCTCCACCCGCTGGCCATTCTGCAGCTGGTAATTGAGCGGCACGATGCTGCCGTCCACCTTTGCGCCGCGCGTGCGGTGCCCCAAACCGGTATGCACCATGTAGGCAAAATCCACCGGGGTTGCCCCTTTGGGCAAATCAATCACCTTGCCCTGCGGCGTGAGCACATAAACCTGATCCTGGAACAGCTCGTTCCTGAACTGCTCCAGCATATCGCCCGAGTCGGCGATCTCGTCCTTCCACTCCAGAATCTGGCGCAACCAGGCAATTTTTTCATCGAAGCGCACATCGGACTTGCTGCCCTCCTTGTAGCGCCAATGAGCGGCCACCCCCAGTTCCGAATGCTGGTGCATCTCGAAAGTGCGTATCTGCACTTCCACGGCAAGGTTGCGCGGTCCGATCACGGAAGTGTGCAGCGAGCGGTAGCCGTTACTCTTGGGGTGCGCGATGTAATCGTCAAACTCCTTTGGAATGGGCTGCCACAGGTTATGCACCAGCCCGAGCGCCGCATAGCAGTCCCTGATGTCATTTACCAGAATACGCACCGCGCGCACATCGTAGAGCCCGCTGAAATCCACCTGCTTGCGCTTCATCTTGCTGATGATGCTGTTGATATGCTTGGGCCGCCCGGTAATTTCGGCGATGATCCCAGCCTGATCCAGCTCCTGCTTCAATTGCGCCATCACATCCGCAATGTACTGCTCGCGGTCCACCCTGCGCTCGTCAAGCAATCCCGCCACTTTCCTGTAGAGCTCCGGCTCCAGATAGCGTAGCGAAAGGTCCTCCAGCTCCCATTTGAGCTGCCAGACACCGAGGCGGTTTGCCAGCGGCGCGAAAATGCTTTGCGTTTCCCGCGCGATCAGTTTCTGCACGTCCGGGCTGGCGCCTGCCAGGGTGCGCATGACCTGGGTGCGCTTGGCCAGCTTGATCAACACCACGCGAATGTCTTCCACCATGGCCAGCAGCATTTTCCTCAAGCCTTCTATTTGCTGGTTGTGATCCCCTTTCCTCTTTCCTTTTTCGTGCAGGATTTCCGTATCGCTGAGCTCCTGGATGCGCTCCATGCGCAACAACCCTTCAACCAGATTGCATATGTTTGCGCCGAACCGGGTTTTCAGCGCTTCCGCCCACTCATCCATATATTCCGGCACGGCGTGCAGGATGGCTGCAGAGATCGTTTCATGATCCATGTTCATGCCGGCAAGTATCGAGGCCGTTCCGAGCACCTGCTGCATGAGCGGAGCGCCCGTCAGTTCCGTTTTTCCGGCATAGACCGGCCCGGCCAATTCCCAAGCGCGGACGATCACCCCGGTTTCGGCTGGGGTAAAAGGTTTGGGCAGGGAATCCAGCCAATGCTGGATGCTCGCGCTATCTTGCGCGGATAGGGGAGGTGGCGTGTGTTGAACGGAAATCATGGGGCATTATATTTGCGCCGCCCGCGTTCCCCAACAAAAAGCCCGCCGCAGCGGGTTTTTTGCGGCCTCAGGAAATGACCAATCGCCCGGCAGCAGCGGCCCCTTCGTCAATCCCGTTCTCGAGCGTGAATGGCGGGGCTTGTTTGATGCAGCAGTTTCTGGCTCCCGCTAACGCAACGTGTTATCAGGCAATCATCCCTGCCGCCACGGTATTGTTGCTCGCTTCATCAATCACGATAAAACTCCCGGTCGAACGGTTTTTGCTGTAGTGATCCAGCGCCAGCGGCTGCTGCACTTTCATCGCCACGCGCGCTATGTCGTTCATGCTGAGCGCGGGCGCTTCGTGGTGCGCCAGGGTGTTGACATCCACGCGGTAATCGAGGCGCGAGAACAGGCTTTTCACCATGCGCGTGGTGTGCTTGATGATGTATTTGCGGTTGCGGTCCATTGGCGCTTCCGACAGCCAGCACAACATGGCCTCGAATTCCTTCTCCACCTTCGGCGGATTGGCACCGCCCTTCACGAGCATGTCGCCGCGCGAGATGTCGATTTCATCCTCAATTGTCAGCGTGATGGATTGCGGCGCGTAGGCGCGTTGCAGCTTGCCGTCGTAAGTGACGATTTCCTTTATCTTGCTGGTGCGACCGGATGGCAGGATGGTGATTTCGTCGCCGACCGCGATCTCGCCCGACTCGATACGCCCGCTGAAGCCCCTGAAGTCGTGATGCTCCTGCGTCTGCGGGCGGCATACCCATTGCACCGGGAAGCGGAAGTCGGTGGTGTTCACATCGTAATCAATCACGATATTTTCCAGGAGCTCCAGCAAGGGCGCTCCCTTGTACCAGCTCAGGTTGTCGCCGTGTACCACCACCATGTCTCCATTCAGGGCAGACATGGGGATGCAGGTGACATCGTGGATGCCGAGCTGCGCGGCAAAGGCGCGGTATTCCGCGCAGATGGCGTTAAATGTTTCCTCGGTATAACCCACCATGTCCATCTTGTTCACGGCCAGCACGATGTGCGGCACGCCGACCAGACTGGCGAGGTAAGTGTGGCGGCGCGTCTGGGTCAGCACGCCCTTGCGCGCATCCACCAGGATGATGGCAAGGTTGGCGGTGGAGGCCGCCGTGACCATGTTGCGCGTGTATTGCTCGTGTCCCGGCGTATCGCCGATGATGAACTTGCGCTTGGGCGTGGCGAAGTAACGGTAGGCCACGTCTATGGTGATGCCCTGCTCGCGCTCGGCCTGCAGGCCGTCGGTGAGCAGCGAGAGATCAACTGCAGCCATGCCGCGCTTTTCGCTGGTTCTGGCGATGGCGGAAAGCTGGTCCTCGAAGATGGACTTGGAGTCATGCAGCAGGCGTCCGATCAGCGTGCTCTTGCCATCGTCCACGCTGCCTGCAGTGATGAGGCGTAGCAGTTGTATTGTGTTGCTCATGATCAGAAATACCCTTCCTTCTTGCGCAGCTCCATCGAGGCCTCCGATGTCTGGTCGTCCATGCGCGTCGCGCCGCGCTCGGTGATACGCGTGGTAGAAGTTTCCTCGATGATCTCCTGCGCGTTGCGCGCAGTGGATTCCACCGGCGCAGTACATGTCATGTCACCCACGGTGCGGAAACGCACCGAAAGCGCTTCCACTTTCTCGCCCGGCCTGGGTTGCACCAGGTGCGACACCGGGATGACCGCGTTGCCGCGGCGGATCACTTCGCGCTCGTGCGCGTAGTAGATTTCCGGGATATACAGCTTCTCGCGCGCGATGTATTCCCAGATATCCATCTCGGTCCAGTTGCTGATCGGGAACACGCGGATATTCTCGCCCGCATGGACGCGGGTGTTGTAGACATCCCACAGTTCCGGACGCTGGTTCTTCGGATCCCACTGGCCGAACTCGTCGCGGAACGAGAAGATGCGCTCCTTGGCGCGCGCCTTTTCTTCGTCGCGCCGCGCTCCGCCCATGCAGGCATCGAAGCCGAATTCGGCGATGGTCTCCAGCAGCGTCACCGACTGGTACGGGTTGCGCGGCTTGTCCGGATCCTTGATGACGATGGTGCCACGCTTGATGGAATCCTCCAGCGAGCGCACGATCAGCCGTTCGCCAAGATCGGCTGCCAGCTTGTCGCGAGTGGCGATCACCTCGGGAAAATTGTGTTCGGTGTCAATGTGTACCAGCGGGAAGGGAAATTTCGCCGGGCGGAATGCCTTTTCTGCGAGGCGCAGCATGACGATGGAATCCTTGCCGCCGGAGAACAGCAGCGCGGGG
>JACRAQ010000032.1 GCA_016213335.1 Nitrosomonadales bacterium | reverse complement strand
GAATCAGCAGAAAAAAGTAGTTGTCGGGGTAAAAATCGCTCTTGCGGTTGCGGATCAACGTCCACAACAGCATCGCAACGATGGCGCCCAGAAACAGGTTGTTTGAGAACCGGAACAGGAAGGGCGGCCAGGAGCCTTCAAACCACATGCCTGCCCGCTCAAAGAGCCAGGCGGCCACCAGAAACATCAGCGGGTAACCGTGATAGCCGCGAACCTTGACCCAGTTCTTGGTCGAGGTCAGCAGAAAACCGCCCAATACCGCCCAGCCGAAGCCGAAGAACATCTCATGAGCATGCCACTGAACCATCGAAAATGAAGTCGCCGGTGCCGAAATGGCGCCCGAAAACAGCAAAGCCCACAGTATCGGCAGACTGAGTCCGGACAAACACGCCAATGCAAAAAAAGGGCGAAACCCTACCAGCCAGAGAGGAGATGCGGATAATTTCATTTGGTTTTTCGTCAATCAAGTTTTGTTTTTCAGCAGCGAATGCAGGCCGGCATCGCCCGCAAATCCAAGAAAAGAGTTTAACCTATACTGACTCGACAGCGCTTACCTCGTTTTATCCCGAAAAACGCTGTTATATCCGCAGATTGCACAGATCGGATTGATTTAAATGCGAAATTTTTGAAAACCGTGTCGCCGGTCTGCTATTCGCGCAAAATCACCAGCGGCGGCAGAACAGTCAGCCGCCGTGTGCCCAGCCAGCCTGCCAGCATCACTACCAGCATTCCGCCCACCGCCCCTGTCGGCCAGATGATCAGGCTGGGTTGATACGGAATTTCCAATACAAAGCGTGCCAGCACCCAGCCCAGCAGCACCGCGCCGGCAGCGGCAAACAGGCCGCTCAACAACCCCAGCACGGCAAATTCGCAAAGGTGCAAACGGCGCAGATAGCGGCTGTTCGCGCCCAAGGTGCGTAGAATTGCCGCCTCATTGATCCGCTCGTCCTGGGTGGCGAGCAGTGCGGCATACAGTACCGCGAAGCCGCTCAGCAACGTGAACAGGAAAATCACGCTCATGGTCTGCGCGATCTGCGCGATGATGTCGCGCACCTGGTCGATTAACGTGCCGGTGTCGATCACCAGCAGATTGGGGAATTCCCGCGCCAACTGGTCGCCTGCGCGCACTTTATCCGGCGGCAGATAAAAACTGGCGAGATAACTCACCGGATAATCCCCGAGCAACTCCGGCGTGGTAATCACGAAAAAATTCACCCGCATCGAATCCCATTGCACCTTGCGCAGATTGGTCACCCGCGCGGCGAAGCGGTTGCCTGCCACGTCGTAGGTCAGCTCGTCGCCCAAGCGGATGCCCAGCCTGTCGGCGATGCCCTCCTCGACCGACAATTGCGCCCGGCTTTTTTCCCCGCTGGCACCCCACCACTGTCCCTGCACCAGCGCGTTCCACGCCGGCATCTGCTCAGCCCAGGAAAGATTGAATTCGCGTTCCACCAGTTCACGGGCGCGCGGATCGGGATAATTGTCGCCATTGATCGGGGCGGCATTGATGGCGACCAGCCTGCCGCGCACCGTCGGCAGCAACAGCGGTTGCGGCAATTGCTGGCGTGCAAAAAAATCCTGCACCGCCTGCTGTTGATCCGGCTGGATATTCACGATGAAACGGTTCGGCGTATCCGGCGGCAATTTGCCTTGCCAGCTTTGCAGCAGATCGGCGCGTACCAGCGTCAGCAGCAGCAAGGCCATGCCGCCCAAACCGAGCGCCACGACTTGCAGCACGGAATCATGCCCATGCCGCGCCAGATTGGCAAAAGCGTGGCGTAACTGTGCAGGAAAACGCACCGAATAACGCGCCAGCCCATGCAGCAGCAACCACGCCAGCCCGCCAAAACACAGCAAGCCCGCGAGCAGCCCGCCCAGCATGGCGAAACCCAGCTTGATCGAGCCGGCCTGCCACAAGAACAATCCCGCCAGCACCAGCACAGCCAGGCCATAAACGAGCACAGCGCTGGCTTGCGGCGCACCCAGTTCGCGGCGCAACACGCGTAGCGGCGACACCTTGCGCAATTGCAGCAACGGCAAGAAGGCAAAGCCCAGCAGCAAGGCAAACCCGCTCGCAGCCGCCTTGAAGGCGGGCAGCACACCAGGCGGCGGCAAATCCGCGTCGCGCATCGATTCGATGAAACTGACCAGACCGGCTTGCGTGGCATAACCCAGGCCGCAGCCCAGCAGCACCGCAATGATGCCGAGCCATAAAAACTGGTAAAGGAACAGGCGCAGCACTTGCCCCTGTTGCGCACCCAGGCAACGCAGCATCGCGCAAGTATCCAGATGGCGCAGCACGAAACGCCGCGCCGCCAGTGCCAGCGCCGCACCCGCGAGGATCGCCGCCGTCAGCGCGGCGAGCCCGAGAAAATGTTCGGCACGCTCCAGCGCGGTGCGTATTTCCGGCCGCGCATCGCGCACGTCTTCGAGCTTTTCATGTCCAGCCAATCGTGATTTCAGCGCATCGCGGAGCGCATCAATCTGCCGCATATCCCCTGCAATCATCAGGCGGAAAATGATGCGGCTGCCTTCCTGAAGCAAACCTGTCGCGGCTAGATCGCCCTCATTCATCAGCACGCGCGGCGCGAAACTGGCAAAGCCGACTGACCGGTCAATATCGCGCACGATGCGCGCCGCCACTTTAAAGCGCAGCTTGCCGATGCCGACCTCGTCGCCGATATGCAAGTCGAGGCGGCGCAGCAAACGCCCATCCACCCATACCGTGCCGCGTGCGGGAATGTGGCCATTGCTCACTTGTGGAGGGATGTAGGTTGGGTTAGCAGCTTCATCGCGTAACCCAACATCACCGTGCGTCATGGCAGTACTTGTCGGGTTACGCCCTGACGGGCTAACCCGACCTACGGCACCATCGTCGATCTCGATTTTGCCGCGCAACGGATAATCAACCTCAACCGCCTGAATCTCGCTCAACAATGTCTGTTCGCCATGCACCACCATGCTCGGAAATGTGCGGCTCGCTACCGCTTCCAGCCCGCGTTCCTGTGCGGCTTGGCGATAAGCAGGCGGCAGCGGGCGTGTCGAAACAATGCGCAAATCCGCTCCGAGCAGGCTGGCCGCCTCCTGCTGCAACGCCAGCCGCACCCGGTCGGCAAACAACCCGACGGTGGCGAGGCTGCCCACCGCCAGTACCAGCGCCAGCAATAGCACGCGCCACTCCCCGGCACGCCAGTCGCGGCGCAGCAGGTTGAGGGAGAGGTGGAGGAGGTTCATTTTCTATACACAGAAAAATCACGATCTGTTGCTGGTTGATTATACGCACCACAAATAGCGCTTGACCGGCATAAACTATTTGTTTATTGTTCCGGCATGATACGCAACTTTGCCAGCACGGAAACGGAGCAGTTCTTTGCCTCTGGCAAATCGCGGCGATTTCCTCCGGAGATCATCAAACGCGCGGCGATGCGCTTGACGCAACTGGACGCCGCCACGCGCATTGAAGACTTGCGGTTGCCGCCTTCAAACAGGCTGGAGGCTCTGGCTCATGACCGCGCCGGACAATGGAGCATACGCATCAATGACCAATGGCGCGTGTGTTTTCGTTTTGAAAGCGGCGATGCTTACGACGTTGAGATTGTTGATTACCATTAAGGAGAGCCATCATGGCAAAAAAAGGGCTGCCCGCGATCCATCCGGGAGAATATCTGATCGAAACATTGAGCGAACTAAATATCTCGCAAGCTGAATTCGCGCGCGCCGTCGGCGTCTCGCCCATGCGAATTTCGCATGTCATCAAAGGAACGCGCCCGGTAACGGCTGAACTGGCGCTGCTGTTCGGGCGAGCCTTCGACCAATCGCCGCAATACTGGCTTAATCTGCAAGCAGCTTACGATTTGAAAACGGCGGAGGCCAGCTTGGGCAAGCTGCTCAATGAGGTGCATTTGCTGGCACATGCGTGAGCCTCATCAGTCGGTCAGGCAAAATTCGTTACTCAACTCGCCAAACCCAACCGGGTAATGCTTCCAGCCGTGCTTTGCGCACATCAGACAAGTTGTCTTTTTTTATTCGTTGGGTACTTACCCAACCACCAAGACGGTATCCATCATCTGTTTTATATCGCTGAGGAACCTTGGCATGCCCCTCTCGATCTGTGAATTCCTTGAGATAGCGAAACCCTTCTTCCCACAAATCTGACAAAGCATCCCACCTCCATCCGGGCAATGCTTCCAGCCGTGCTTTTCGTTCCAGTGATGGATTGTCTTTTCTTTTTCGCTGAACACTAACCCATTGACCAAGACGGTATCCATTATCTGTTCTGTATATCCCCGGAACCAAACAATGTCCCTCACGATCTGCGAATTCTTTGAGATAACGAAAGCCTTCTTCCCACTGCTTCGAAATTGCATCCCAAGCCCAACCAGGCAATGCTTCAAGCCGTACTTTGCGTTCCAGTGATGGGTTGACCTTTCTTTTTCGCTGAACACTAACCCACTGACCAAGTGGGTATCCATCTGCCGTTTTGTAATTGCTAGGAACCTTGGCATGCCCCTCTCGTTCAGCGAATTCCTTGAGATAACGAAACCCTTCTTCCCACTTAGCTGGCAAGGCATCCCAAATCCAACCGAATAATGCTTCCAGCCGTGCTTTGCGCTCTGGTGTCATGCTGTCTTTTGTTGCTCGTTGGTGGCTAACCCAACCGCCAAGGGGGTATCTATCTGCCGTTTTGTAATTACCTGGTACATTGGCATGCCCCTCCCGATCAGCAAATTCTTTGAGGTAGCAAAACCCTTCTTCCCACTTGCCTGACAAAATATCCCAACTCCATTCGGGTAATGCTTCCAGCAATGCTTTGCGCGCCGATGATAAGTCGTCTTTTGTTGCTCGTTGGCTAAGTACAAAGCGCCCAAGACTGTATCCATCTGTCGTTTTGTAATTGCTAGGAACCTTGGCATGCCCCTCTCGATCTGCGAATTCTTTAAGGTAGTTGAACCATTCATCCCATTGTTTACGCTCAAACGAAAGTCGTTCAGCCCAAACCCAACCGGGTAATGCCCCCAGCTTTGCTTTGCGCTCAGGTGACAAGTTGTCTTGTGTTTTTCGCCGTTCACTTACCCAGCCACCAAGGCGGTATCCATCTGCCGTTTTGTAATTGCCTGGCACATTGGCATGCCCCTCTCGATCTGCGAATTCCTTGAGATAGCGAAATCCCTCTTCCCATTGCTCAGCCATCTCATCCCAAACCCAACCGGGTAATGCTTCCAGCCGTGCTTTGCGCGCATCAGACAAGTTGTCTTTTTTTATTCGTTGGGTGCTTACCCAACCACCAAGGCGGTATCCATCATCTGTTTTATATCGCTGAGGAGGCGAACAATGCCCCTCTCGATCTGCGAATTCCTTGAGATAACGAAACCCTTCCTCCCACTTATCTGACAAAGCATCCCAACTCCAACCGGGTACTGCCTCCAACCGTACTTTGCGCTCCGCTGACAGGATATCTTTTGTTTTTCGCTGAACACTAACCCACTGACCAAGGCGGTATCCATCTGCCGTCTTGTAATTGCTTGGTACTTTGGCTTGCCCCTCACGATCTGCGAATTCTTTGAGATAGCGAAATCCATCTTCCCACTGCTCTGCTATTGCATCCCAAACCCAACCGGGCAAGGACTCCAATCGTGATTTACGGTCTTGTGGAAGGCTGTCTTGTTTTACTCGTTGAGCAGTTACCCAATTACCAACTGCATATCCATCTCTCGTCTTGTAGCGCAGTGGAACCTTGGAATGCCCCTCTCGCTCCACGAACGCCTCCAATAACCCAAACCAGAAGTTCCACGATGCTGTGACTTGCTCAACCAGATAAGTGCGCAGTGCGCTGCCGAAATTCGCATCCACCGTGGCGGGTAGATCAATGCTGATTTTGCGCAGCCCGTCGGCACTGATGCCTGTACCGGGTTTCCTGCCCAGTTCGGTTCTGATTTGATCCAACTCACAAGCCAGCACATCATCATGCGCCTTCAACGCATTCAGCACTTCCCAGACTGGTTTGAAGTTGCTGGCTTCTATCGTGCTTGCGGCATCCTCGCCCGCCTTGATGAACACCGGCAATACAATGGTGCCCGCCTTCTTGTCCGGGCTCATGCGGATGGCGCGGCCCACGGCCTGGATGATGTCCACCTGGCTGCTGCGCGGGT
The DNA here is from genome assembly GCA_016213335.1 of Nitrosomonadales bacterium. Classification (GTDB taxonomy): domain Bacteria; phylum Pseudomonadota; class Gammaproteobacteria; order Burkholderiales; family Gallionellaceae; genus VIKH01. The sequence continues at coordinate 21,188 of JACRAQ010000032.1, read as the reverse complement.
CTATGAATGCCACACCATCGAGCGAGGGTACATCCACACCTTCGGAGAGGCAGCGCGCGTTGCTCAGTAGCCCCCTCCTCGGCCCCTCGCTACGCTCTCCCCTCCCGCCTGCGGGAGAGGAGGCAAACGAGGGAGACAATTTTGAATTTTCGCCGCGTTCGTCTGTGCTCAACGCTTTAAGTTGATCGAGCTTGATCTTGCGTTTGTTGGCGGGCATGTTGCCGGAAACGAAGTCGGCGCGCAGGGTTCCTGCCGGGCGGTGTTCGTCGCTGAGCCAGGCCATCGTTTGCTGAATGTCGGTGGTGAAGGCTTCGGCGCGGTTGACGCGGCTGTGAAAGCTGATGATGCGCTTGAGGTCGTAGTCCTTGATGGCCTTGAGCAGGCCGATCTGGGCGGCGAGCGATTCGCTGTCGGTTTCACGGGTATGGCTGGGTTGATTTTTTTGATCATGAAAAGCGTCCTCACCCCCACCCTCTCCCAGAGGGCGAGGGAGCGAAAGGCTGACCAGTTCGCGGTTGGCGATCCACTGCGCGATGGTGGGGTCGTCCACGCCGATGATGACGACGCGGTAATCGGTGAGCAGTTTGCGCTCGATGGCCTTGCCGAACGGCAGGGCATACAGCACTTCGCCGAACAGGGCGGCGTTATCCATGCCGACCACTTCGACGCCGCGATCCTCGGCAGCTTTATGGACGGTGCTGGAGTAGGTGCGCGGGGTTGCGGTGGCGAATAGCCGCTTGGCGCTGCGTATCTGACCGTTGTCGAGGATGGCGGTGAAGTCGCTGCCAACCTTGCCTGCGCAACGGTGGGCTTCGTCCGCCACGGCCAGATCAAACGCAGGCGTGGCCGCGTCGGCCTGGGCGGCGGCGATAACGGCGGAAGATTGGTAGGTGGCGAAAACCACGCGGTTCCCTGCGCCGCCAAGAAAACTCTTTACCTCACCTGCATCTGAGGTGACAGGAAAGGCGAGATCGGCCACGCTGTGGATGACTTCGTCGTGCCCCTTCGCGCCGACGGTTTGATCCGAACAGACGCACAGCACTTCAAACGGGGTGGTGGCGGCGAAGGTCCATTCGCGCAGCAGTTGGGACAGCAGTCCCAAGGACGGAACCAGCACCATGGTACGTTGCGCGTTCAGCGCTTCCTTGATCCACAGCGTGACGTAAGTCTTGCCCGTGCCGCAAGCCATGATGAGCTGGCCACGGTTGGCGGTTTGCAGCCCAAGTACTACGGCGGTTCTGGCCTCAACTTGGTGATCGCGGGGTGTGGGGCGGGGCTTGCGCTTTGCTTGCGGGAGCGCGGCGAAGTTAGCGGGATACTCCAGCGCAGACTTCTCGAAGTCGGAAAGCAGGAAACGGACAACGGGTTTATCCTGCGCTTCGCAGACTTGCCGGGCATTGCCGCCAATGAGATCAGTGGTGGCGATCAGCAGGCGGTGCTGGATGCTTGGCCGGTTCGATTCGCTGAGGAACTTGTCCACATCGTGTTTGGTGATGTGGTAATCGGGCGCGTAGCACTTGGCCTGCACCGCCCAATTTCCGCCATTCTTGTGGCGAAACACCAGGTCAATGCCGCAGTCTGCACCCCAGCGTCCCGGCCAATCATTCCACAGCCACACCTGGTCAACCTGCGTCGCCCATTCAGGATCGGCCTTGAGGAACCACAGAACGAAGTGTTCGAACTGCTTGCCGCGCTTGAGCGGGTCAGGGTCGAGGCTGTTGTAGAAATCGGAGAATTGGGCGGGCATTTGGAGATCAATCATTCAGATTGCATCGTACTGTGTTCGTCATACCGGCGCAGGCCGGTATCCAGTCAGTTAAATATCCCGTGCAACGCACGAACAATGCTAACGGCATATTATAAAAAACGCTGGATTCCGGCCTGCGCCGGAATGACGTGCCAAGCGAAGATTGCACGCGTGCTTCTTCGAGTATGGCTAACACACGGTGTCATACAAATCCTTCCAGTCCGGATTGAATTCCTCGATCAATTTTAGTTTCCATGCGCGCTGCCATTCCTTGATTGCCTTCTCTCGCTGAATGGCCGACTCCATCGTTTCATGCATTTCGTACCAAACCAACTGCCCCACACCGTACTGCTTGGTGAAGCCATCAACAACGTGATTTTTGTGCTCCCATATACGCTTGACCAAGTCTGACGTTACGCCAACATACAAAGTGCCGTTACGTTTGCTGGCCAGCAGATAGACGCAGGGGTGTTTGCTCACCTTGCAGCCCCACGCACCCCGTCATTCCGGCGCAGGCCGGAATCCAGCCAATAAAATATCTCCCGCGCAACGCGCGGGACAAAGCCTGACTGCCCATTTGATACAAACACTGGATTCCGGCCTGCGCCGGAATGACGTAGAAGGAAAATCACTACGCCACCCTCCCCGCCTCCAGCCTTAACTGCCTGCCGCAACGCCGCGCCAGCGCTTCGTCGTGGGTGACGAGGATCAGCGTCGTGCCCTGCGCGCGGTTGAGCTCCAGCATCAGTTCGATGACCTGCGCGCCGGTGGCGGCGTCGAGATTGCCGGTGGGTTCGTCAGCAAACAGGATTTTGGGCCGGGTGACGAAGGCGCGCGCCAGTGCAACGCGCTGCTGCTCGCCGCCGGAGAGGTGTTTGGGCAGGTGGTGGGCGCGTGCGCTCAGGCCGACCTGGGCTAGCGTCAGCCTGGCATGTTCGCGCGCATCGGCCACACCGCGCAGTTCCAGCGGCAGCATGACGTTCTCCAGCGCGTTCAGCGCGGGCAATAACTGGAACGACTGGAACACAAAACCCGCCGTCGCGCCGCGCAGGCGCGCGCGACCGTCTTCGTCAAAAGAAAAAAGGTCGGCGCCATCGAGAAATACCGTGCCGCTGCTGGGCGCATCCAGCCCGGCCAGCAACCCCAGCAAGGTGGACTTGCCGGAACCGGAAGCGCCGGAAATGGCGAGGCTGTCGCCCTGCTCGACGGTAAAATTGACTTCGCTCAGGATGAGCAGCGGCTGATCGCCGCTCATCACTTGCTTGCTAAGATGGGCTGCCTGCACAATGGACGCCATGAAATCTTCCGTTTTCTCCCGATTGATTCTGTTGCTTGCGCTCTGCCTGTTGTCCGCAATCAGCCATGCAGAAACCATCCTGGTATTCGGCGACAGCCTGTCGGCGGCATACGGCATTCCGCGCGAAGCGGGCTGGGTGAGCCTGTTGCAGCAGGAGTTGCAACGCAGCCATCCGCACTACCGGGTGGTCAACGCCAGCATCAGCGGCGAGACGGCTGCGGGCGGTCTTCAGCGCATCCCGGCGGCGCGGCGCCAGCACCGGCCCGGCATCGTCATCCTCGAGCTCGGCGCCAACGACGGCCTGCGCGGCACGCCGGTCGCGGATATCGAAGCCAGCCTCGCCGCGCTCATCGGGCAGGCGCGCAAGGCGCGCGCCCGGGTGCTGCTGCTGGGCATGCGGTTGCCGCCCAATTACGGCGGCGACTACACCGCGCGCTTCGAGGCGATGTACGCGAAGCTGGCGCAACGATACCACATCGCCCTGGTTCCATTTTTCCTGCAAGATGTCGCGCCCGAGCAGTTCCAGGCCGACAACCTGCATCCAACCGCACAGGCGCAACCGCACATCCTGAACACGGTCTGGCAGGGATTAAAGCCCCTCCTGTTTTGACACCCCGTATTTCCACAGCATCAGCAGCACGCCCAGCAGCGCCGCCAGCGCGCTGACCGTGAACATCGCGCTGGCGCCCCAGTGCTGCCACAGCGGGCCGCTCATCAGCCCGCCCGCTACCCCGCCCGCACCGTAGGTGATGCTGCCGAACAGCGCCTGCCCCTTGGACTGGTGCCGCCCCTGAAAAAACTGGTGCACCAGCGCCACGCCCGAGGCGTGGAATGCGCCGAAGGTTGCCGCGTGCAGCACCTGTGCCAGCAGCAGCAGCGGAAGCGAATCCACAAACCAGCCGATCAGCAGGAATCGCAACACGGCCAGCATCAGGCTTGCCGTCAGCATCTGCGCCAAACTGAAGCGCCGCATCAGCCAGGGCATCAGGAAGAACACGCCGATTTCGCAAATTACACCCAGTGCCCATAGCCAGCCCACCGCGCTCTTGGCGTAGCCGTGCTCCACCACGTAAATGGAGTAAAACGTGTAATAAGGCCCGTGCGCCAGCGCCATCAAAAAACAGGCCCCGAACAGCGCCAGCACCTGCGGCTGCAACACGATGCGGGTGATCGGCTGGCTGTCGGTGTGATGCGCCAGCTCCTCGGTGGGCGGAATCTGGCGCGCATATATCAGGATGCCGAACTTGATCACCACTCCCGCCCACAAGATCCAGGCGATGGCGATGTAATCGAAGGCGTAGCCCAGCCCGATCACGGTGACGATGAAGCCGACCGAGCCCCAGGAGCGGATGCGCCCGTAGTGCGCGCTATGCTTGCCCAGATAGGTCAGCGTGGTCGCCTCCACCAGCGGCATGGAAGCGCTCCAGAAAAAACCCATCACCCCGATCACCAGCAGCAGGCCATAAAACTGCGTGGTGAAAAACACGCCCAGAAAACTCAGCGCCGCGCCCAGCGCCGCCACCCGCACCACCTGCTGGCGGTTGCCGGTGCGGTCGGCCAGCCAACCCCACAGCGCGGGTGCGAGCATGCGCATCACCGGCTGCACCGACATCAGGATGGCGATCTGCATCGCATCGAACTGGATGGATTGCAGGTACAGGCCCCAGTAGGGTGCGAACATGCCCACGAAGGCGAAGTAGAAGAAATAGAAGCCGGCGATGCGCCAGTGGTAATTTTTTTGGGCGGAGAACATGCGAAACTCGGGCCGGGCATTCCGCGCGCCGACTGGCGCGCACAGCGGCATTCTACACTGGCGGAACTCGGCTTATTGCTCCGGCCGGACGAAGTTTACAGCCCGCATGCGGGCTTGCCGGGCCAATTATTGTTGTAAAATCGCGAATCGTTAACATGAGGGCAATAATGATGAAGAGAATACTTTTGGCGGGATTTGCGGTGTTGCTGGTTGTTTCCGGTTGTGGCGATAAAAGCAATCAAGCCGCATCCCCCCCCAAGGCCGCCGAGCCAGCCAGGCAGCCGGAAGCTGCGGGCCCGGGTTCCGCACAGCCGCCAGCCGGGGGAGCGGAAAGCAAGGAGGCGGTGCTCGCCAGGCACATGAAATGCCGCGAAGAAAAAGGAACCGACTGCTTCAAGATTCTCGATGAGATCAAAGGGGAAGCGGCTGCGGCAGCTGCGGCAACGCAACCACCCGCCGACAAAAAAGCGCACAACGATGCCGTAATGGCAAAACACATGAAGTGCCGCCAGGAACAGGGGGCGGACTGCTTCAAGATTCTCGAGGAAATGCAGAAGTAGAGAAAATCTGTTGCGGAAGCCTCCTCATGGAGCATTCCGCCGCAATGCCCTGGAGTGCGGCGGCTTGCCGCCGCTCTTGTACCCTGCAAGTGTTGCAGCCGTTGTGGGGTGAGGAACGAACCCCAGCATTTCAGGTTGCGATGATTTTTGGTGCTGGGGTTCGCAAGCTTACCCCAGCCTACGAGACTACGACCCGCAGGCGGGAACGTGTATCTGCCCTGCCGGGAAGCAGCTCTACAGCAACGGCAGCGGCTGCACGATCAACGGCTATGCGGCGGCAAAGTTCCAGGGCGCGCAACGCGACTGCTTGCCGTGCACGCATCGGGAACGCTGTTTACTTACCCCGGAGAAGACCAAGGCGCGGCAGGTATCGTTCTTTCAAGGAAAGAGAGATGGGGAAAGCTATACCGACCGGATGAAACGCAAGCTGGATAGCGAGGAAGGCAGGAAACGATACGGCCAGCGCTTTGCCGTGGTGGAGCCGGTGTTCGCCAACCTGCGGCACAATAAACGGCTGAACCGTTTCACGCTACGCGGACGGAAGAAAGTGGATGGGCAATGGAAGCTATTCTGCCTGGTGCACAACATCGAGAAACTGGTGCATCACGGGTATGGGCAGTGAGAAGATGAAAGGCAGAAGAGTGTTTGCGCCAGCGCGTGAAATGCGATGAGCGGCTGAAAAATTCTGGAAAAGAAAATGCGCGGAAGGCCGCACATTTTTTATGTCCGTGCTTCGGGTGAAAAGGGGTTTTTCTACAGCTTCAACGGGACTGCGAAGGGACTTCTCATTCGGTGAAACGCCCTGCAAACCTACTGGAACCGCAACGCATCTATCGGCCTGAGCAACGATGCCTTGCGCGCCGGGTACCAGCCAAAAAATATTCCCACCGTGGCGGCGACAACGAAGGCGGTGGCAATGGAGCTCGCGGTCACCAGCACCGCCATGCCGCCGATCTTGTTCACTGCAAACGCCCCCCCGACACCGAGGCCGACACCGACCAGGCAGCCGATGACGGAAATGATGATGGCTTCCAGCAGGACTTGCAGCAGGATGTCCTTGCCGCGCGCGCCTATCGCCATGCGGATGCCGATCTCGCGCGTGCGCTCGGTCACCGATACCAGCATGATGTTCATGATGCCGATGCCGCCGACCAGCAGTGAAATCGAAGCGATGGCGCCGAGCATCAGGGACATGACCTGCGCTGTCTCGGCGGCGGTGTTCGCCATGGCGGTGAGGTTGCGCACGGTAAAGTCGTTATCCGCGCCTTCGCGGATGCGGTGGCGCTGCCGCAACAGTTCGTTGATGGATCTTTCCACCGCCGGCATCGCCTCGGAAGAGGCGGCCTGCACAGAAATGAACCGGACCGTTCCTGCAAACTGGGTGCCGAACAGCTTGCGCTGGGCAGTGGTCACCGGCACCAGCACGGTATCGTCCTGGTCGCGGCCATCGAGGCTCTGGCCCTTCGCCGCCAGCACGCCGAGCACGACGTAGGGGCTGTTCTTGATGCGTATGGTCTTGCCCAACGGGTCTTCCTCGCCAAACAGGCTGCGCACCACGGTCTGGCCCAGCAGTGCCACGCGCGTTGCTGAGCGGACATCCGAGTCGGTGAACGTAGACCCGGAGGCAAGCCGCCAGTCGCGCACCGCGAGGTAGTTCGGCGTGGTGCCAATGATCTGCGTGCTCCAGTTGCTGGGGCCATACACCAGCTGTGCCGTGCCGGGCGACGACGGAGCAACCGCCAGAACGGAAGGCAACTCTTCGATGGCCTGCGCGTCCGTGATGGTCAGCGTCGGCGCCGCCCCGCCGCCCATGCGCGCGCCGCCGGACGTGGTGGAACCGGAAAGGACGATGAACAGGTTGCTGCCCATCGAAGCGATGGAGGCCTGCACCTGCTGTTGCGCGCCCTGCCCTATGGCCAGCATCAGGATCACGGCGCCTACGCCGATCACCATGCCGAGCATGGTGAGGACGGTGCGCAGGCGGTTGGCGCCCATCGCCATCCACGCCTCGCCGAGCATGGCGCCGATCATCGGGTCGCCTCAAGGTGTGCTGGCGCAGCATGCTTCACCAGCCCGTCATACACGATTCGCCCGTCGGACAGGCGCAATAACCGCCGCGCGTGGGCAGCGATGTCCGATTCGTGCGTGACCAGTACGATGGTAATGCCGTCGCGTTCGTTGAGTTCGCCGAACAGCGCCATGATTTCCTGGCTGGTGTGCGTATCGAGGTTTCCCGTCGGTTCGTCTGCCAGTATCAGCCTGGGACGGTTGACCAGCGCGCGGGCGATGGCGACGCGCTGCTGCTGGCCGCCGGAAATCTGGTTGGGCCGCGAGCGCCGGTATTGCCCCAACCCCACCTTCTCCAGCATCTCCCCTGCCCGTTTCAGTCGCTCGGCACGCTTGACGCCGCTGTAGATCAGGGGCAGCGCGACGTTGTCTTCCAGGCTCGCGCGGGGCAGCAGGTTGAAGCCCTGGAACACGAAGCCGATCACCTGGTTGCGCAGGTGCGCCAGCTCATCCCGGCTCTGCGCGTTGACATCGCGGCCATTCAGCAAATAGAAGCCGCTGGTGGCTGCGTCGAGGCACCCGAGAATATTCATGAAGGTGGATTTGCCGGAGCCGGACGGTCCCATGATGGCGATGAATTCGCCCGGCATGACCGTTGCATCCACATCGTGCAGCACCGGCACCGGCCCGGCATCGGTCTGGTATTCCTTGCACAGGCGCTCGATGTGGATAACCGGCCCGGAAGTCATGGCTTATCCCTCATCCAGCTGAAAACAATTGCTGTTCCAAGATGATCAGAACAACCGCATTCCAGGAGCTCCGCCGGAATTCCTGGCGGCAGGCTGGGTATCTTCGACGACGACCTTGGCACCTTCCTTGAGCTCGCCGCCCAGCACTTCGGTAAAACGGTTGTCGGTGATGCCGATGCCAATGCGCACCGGCTTGAGCGCGCCGTTCTCTATCACGTACACGCTGCCCGTGCGGCCAGGATCGGCACCGCCCCTTTCCTTGCCTCCCCCCGGCGCCCTGCCGTCCGCGCGCGGTTTGCCCGTGCCCGGCTTGACTTCGCTGGGGCGGAAGCGCAAGGCCGCATTCGGCACCAGCAAAGCCTCCTTGCGCTGCGCCACGATGATGCTCACGTAAGCCGTCATGCCCGGCATCAGCACCTGGTCCGCATTGTCCACGGCAATGACCACATTGTAAGTCACCACATTCTGCTGCGTGGTGGGGTTGAGCCGCACCTGCCGCACCTCGCCGCTGAAGGTGCGGTCGGGAAAGGCGTCCACGCGGAAGGTGGTGGGCTGTCCCACGCGGATGCTGCCCACATCCGCTTCTGCATAGTTCGAATCAATCTGCATCTTGCGCAAGTCCTGCGCAATCTTGAACAGCGTCGGCGTCTGGAAGCTCGCCGCCACGGTCTGGCCGATGTCCACCTCGCGCGATACCACCACGCCCGACACCGGGGAACGGATCACGGTATAGGCGAGGTTGGTGCGGTCGCGTTCGGCCTGGGCCTCAGCCACGGCAAGCTGTGCCTGCGCCGACTTGAGCGCCTGGATCGCCTGATCCAGTTCCTGGCGCGATACATACTCCTGCGCATAGAGCGTGTTCATGCGCAGTTCGTTGGCAAGCGCCAGTTCCAGCGAGGCTTTCGCGTTCGATACATTGGCCGTGCTTTGCTGCAACTGTGCCTGCGTCAATGCGGGATCGAGTTCCAGCAGCACCTGGCCGGCCTGCACCTGGTCGTTGAAATCGGCGTATATTTTTTTTACGATGCCGGAAACCTGGCTGCCGACACTCACCAGCTTCACCGGGTTCAGGGTGCCGTTCGCCGATACGAGCTGGGTAATCGGACCGCGTTCCAGCGCAGCCGTCACGTAGCGGTTCTCCGGCGCAACTTTCTGCGGCATACCCCACCAGGCCCCCGCCCCGAGCACACCCAACAGCAGCAGCGCCAGCGCGCCTTTTTTAATGATGCTCATCCCTTGGTTCCAGCATGGTCAGATCCAGTTGCCCGATGGCTTGCGCGAGCGCGAACTTGCTCGCCAGAAAGTTGTATAGCGCGGCAACGCGCTGCTGGTTCGCGCCGGCCAGCGTGCTTTGCGCCGTCAGCGTGTCGAGGATACTGCCGATCCCGGCCTTGTAGCGGCCCAGCGCCATTTTTTCGGACTCGGCAGCCGAAGCCACCAGGTCATCCGCCGCTCGCAACGCCTGGCTGTTGGTCAGCAGCGCCTGGTAAGCCTGCCACACTTCCAGCGCGATCTGGTTTGCAATCCGGTCGCGCTCCGCCACCGTGCCTTCGATCTGCGCCCGCGCCGCCCGGTTCCGGTAAGTATCCCTGAAACCGCTGAACCACGGCACGCTGACCGAAACCCCGACAGTGTTGCCGAAACTGGTGCTGGTCACGCCGGCGACTTGGGACTTGGTTCGGGAGACCGTCCCGTTCAAGGTGAATACCGGCAAGCCGCCAGCCTTGATGGCGGCAAGATTCGCCTCGGCAGCCTTGATTTGCGCTTCGGCGGCCAGCAAGTCGGGGCGGCTATGCCGCGCGCTTGCCAGCAAATCGCCCAGGCCCTGCTCCGCCACCGGATCCGGGCTGGACTCGGGCACCTGGGCCAGCTCGAACGGCTGGCTCGCGTCAAAGCCCATGGCGTTGGCCAACGCGCCTTGCGCGTTGGCAGCCTCCCCCTCGGCGCGGATGCGGTTCAGCACCGCCTGCGACAAGGCGGTTTGTGCCTGCAAACGGTCGGCCTGCGTCGCGGTGCCCGCCTTGTAGCGGGCCTGCGCGGCATCCATGCTTTTGCTGGCCGCCACCTCTGCCGCAAGATAGGACTGCACGCTGGCGCGCGCCGATAACAACGCATAATAAGACTGCACCGCACCCAAGAAAGCGTTCTGGAGCGTCCCGTCCCGCGAGGCATTGGCGGCAACCAGCACCTGCTTGGCGTTTTCCACCCCCGCCGCGCGCCCGCCGAAATCGTACAACAGATAGCTGGCTGTCACGCCTATGCTTTGCTGGGTGCTGTCGGTGGCTGATGCCCCGATCTGGCTCCGGCTGCTCGAAACCGAAATCGGCCCGGACAAGGTGGGAAGGTAAGGCGACATGCTGGAGCCGAGCTGCGCGGCCTGGGCGCGCGCATTCGCCCACGCGGAACGGGTTTGCGGGTTGTTGCATAACGCCAGCTCGACGACATCCACCAGGGCAAGCGGGTTCTTTATCCTGTCTTTCTGGCAAGCCGCAGCATCGCTACTTTCGGCAAACCGCCCTCTGGCTATCTGTTGCTCGGTACCGAACAGGTCGTGGCTGCCAGCCGCATGCAACGGCCAGCCGAACAGCGCGCACCCGCATAGTGCGGCTACCAGCCCCGCGAAATTCCGCCACATGGAATTCAGAGAAGTCTTCCTCAAGTTATTTTTAAAAACCGGTGGCGGTGAGTATAGCAAGAACAGCCATCCGGGCCACACGATCTCGCGCTGCGCACACCGCCGGAAGCCCGGCTTGCACAAATTATATGGCTCATTACAATCAGCGCAATTCCCCAACCCAAGATACGAGATGTAGCAGCGTGCTATTTGTGGCAAACTGCGCCGGGCGGCCAGCAAAGTATCGGCGGCCATGAGGCCTACTTGCAATGAATGGGGGAGCTGGTTATGCCTGAGGATTCCTTAACTACGGATCGCAAGAAAGAACCGCACCAGTCAGTGGTGCGGCTGCTGATTGTATTGACCGGATCGGTATTCTTCACGGAAGTGCTGGTGATGTTTCTCCTGGCCGCACTTCCCCCCATGCCGAAGCTGGCCAGCGTGCTGCTGGACGCAGCCTTGCTGTCCGCCCTGCTGTTTCCCATATTTTATTTTCTCGTTTTCCGCCCCCTGTTGCAGAACATCACCGAGCGCAGGCAGGCAGAAGATGAATTGCGCGTTGCCGCCGTGGCCTTCGAGATCAAGGACCCCATCCTGATCACCGACGCCAATGCCAAGATCATCCGCGCCAACAAGATGTTCTCGCACGTCACCGGCTACAGCCTGGAAGAACTGATCGGGCAAAATCCCCGCATCCTCAATTCCGGGCGGCAGAGCAAGGCCTTCTACGAAAAAATGTGGCAGCAGTTGCTGCGCACGGGCTTCTGGAGCGGCGAGATCCGCAACAAGAGCAAAGAGGGCCATGTCAACCCGTGCCGCCTGACCATCACCGCCGTCAAAAACGAGCAGAAAGAAACCACCCACTACATAGCCATCTACAACCGCATGTAGCAGGCTGGTTTTCCCCCGCCCGGCGCCCCATCAAAGCGCGTCGTCCTTGCCTTTCGGGCCGATGTTCTTGACGCGGTGCAGCAGCGGCATCGCCGCCAGGTATTCTTCGCGCGTCACCTTGCCGTCCTTGTTGGTGTCCACTTGCTCGAAATACACCTGCATCACCGGCATCGCCTGTGCTTCCTCGCGGTCCAATCCCCCATCCTGGTTGGCATCGGCGGCGGCAAAGCGGTCATTGAGGTGTTGCAGGCCATTTTTCATTGCCTGGTTGACCCTGACATCCATTTCCTCGCGCGTCACTTTGCCATCCTTGTCGGCATCCATCTCCTTGAAGCGCTTTGCGTTAAAAGCCTGGAACTCGGCTTTGGAAACCGCCCCGTCACTGTTGGCATCCATCCTCTTGAACATTGCATCATCCATTTGCACCCGGCCCTGGCCTTGCGCTGGCTCGCGGCACGCACCCGGCTCTGCGTGCGCCGATGCTGCCCCCAATGCAAGGGACAGGACTGCAAAAAAGCTGAACGATTTTTTCATGGGTTGATCCTTGTCAAGAGTTTTAAACGGAGTGGAAAAGGGTTCGCCTGCAACCAGGGCACAAGCGCGCGCCCTGGCGGCTAACGAGAAAAAGACCGCCCCGCCGCCGTTAAGTTCAAATGCGGGCCGAAGTTCAAAACCGGCAATGGCGGTGGGGTATAATCTCGCGCCATATTTTCTGCTGCCCCCATGAACATTCTCTACGAAGAAGACGGCGCCCTCAAAACCGGCTCTATCCTCACCGACAACACCACATCCTTGCAGGTGGAAAACTCGCACGGCAAGCGCAGCAAGATCAAGGAAGCGAACGTGCTGCTGCGCTTTGCCCAGCCGGGGCTGGCGGAATTCATGGCGCAGGCGGAAAGCGTGGCAGCGGGCATGGACGTGGAGTTCCTGTGGGAATGCTGCCCGCAGGACGAATTCGGCTTCAGCGCCCTGGCCGGCGAGTATTTCGGCCATGCGCCCGGCCCCGTCGAGGCGGCGGGCACCCTGATCCGGCTGCACTCCTCGCCGATGCACTTCTACAAAAAGGGCAAGGGGAAATTCAAGGCCGCGCCGCCCGAGGCGCTCAAGGCGGCGCTGGCGGGCGCCGAGAAAAAACGCCTGCTGGCCGAGCTGCAAGCGCGCTACACCGATGAGCTGGCTGGCTTCAGATTGCCGCCGGAATTCGCTGCCAGGCTGCCGCAACTGTTGTACAAGCCGGATCGCAACCTGCCGGAAACCAAGGCGCTGGAAGCGGCCTGCGCTGCCGCGCATCTGACTGCCGCACAGTTGCTGCACCGTTGCGGCGCGCTCCCCTCCACCCAAGATTACCACTTGCAGCGCTTCCTGTTCGAGCACTTTCCGCGCGGCACCGGCTTCCCGGAAGGTGCCGTGGATCCCCACCCCGAATTGCCGCTGGCCGAAGATACCGCCTTCAGCATAGACGATGCGGCCACCACCGAAATTGACGACGCCTTTTCGGTCCGGCAGCTCGACAACGGCAACTGGCGCATCGGCGTGCACATTGCCGCGCCCGCCTTGACCATCCCGCCCGGCTCGCCGGTTGACGAGATAGCCAGGCAGCGCATGTCCACGGTATACATGCCGGGCGGCAAGATCACCATGCTGCCGGACAGCATAGTGCAGGCCTATACGCTGTGCGCGGACACCGTCTGCCCGTCGCTCTCCATGTATCTCGAAGTGGAGGCCGGCACACTCGCCGTGCTCCACAGCGAAAGCCGCATCGAACGCATCCACATCGCCGCCAACCTGCGCCACGACACGCTGGAGCCCTTGTTTAACGAAAGCACCCTGGCGGCGGGCAAACAGGATTACCCTTTTGCGCCGGAGCTGGCCCTGCTGTGGCAGTTCGCGCAGAAACTGGAAGCGGCGCGCGGCAAGCCCGCCGACAACAGCACGCAGCAGGACGAATACAACTTTCACGTGGAAAACGACCGCGTTTCCATCACCGTGCGGCGGCGCGGTTCGCCCATAGACAAGGTGGTGGCCGAACTGATGATCTTCGTCAACGCCGAATGGGGCAAGCTGCTTGCGGCACATGACGTGGCGGGCATCTACCGCACGCAGAGCAACGGCAAGGTCAAGATGAGTACCGTGCCCGCGCCGCACCAGGGGCTGGGCGTGGCGCAGTATTTATGGTCCAGCTCCCCGCTGCGCCGCTACGTCGACTTCATCAACCAGCGCCAGATCATCAGCCTGCTGCGCGGCGAGCCGCCGGTCTATGCCAGGAACGACACCGCGCTGTTTGCCGCGATGCGCGATTTCGACGCCGCCTACACCGCCTACAACGAATTCCAGCGCGGCATGGAGCGCTACTGGTGCCTGCGCTGGCTGTTGCAGGAACAAGCTGCCAAGGAAGCCCTCACCCCAACCCTGGGTGAAACAACTAGCCATTCGACTAGGCCGCAAACGACCGCAGCCAAGTCGCTGGTTATCTCCCGCACTGCGGGCGAGGGAGCAAACGAACCGCTACGCGGGCTTACCGTTGAAGCGCTGGTGCTGCGCGAAAACCTCGTCAAGCTCGCGCGCATCCCCCTCGTCAGCCGCATTTCCTCGCTGCCGGAACTGCCCCCCGGCACCCGCGTCATGCTGGAAATCGGCGCGATTGACCTGCTCGACATGAATTTTGACGCGCGCTTCCTCGCCGCGATCGAAGAGGCAGAGGCTTGCTGACCCTGCTCAAACAGCCGCTCTCGGCTGCCCTGGCGTTTTCCCTGGCACTGCACGCCTTCGTGCTGTTCGGCATCGGCTTCGCCCTGCCCGACCCGCGCAAGGCCGCCGATTTCCTGCAACCGCTGCAAGTGGTGCTGGTCAACAGCAAATCGCAGACCCGCCCGCTCCGCGCCGACGCGCTCGCGCAAAGCAACCTCGATGGCGGCGGGAACACGCTCGAGGAACACCGCGCAAAAACCCCGCTGCCCGCCCTGAGCGATGACAAACAATTCACCCCGGAGCAGAACGCAAGGCGCGTACAGCGACTGGAACAGGAGCAGAAACGCCTGCTGACCCAGATCAAGAGCACGCATAGCGTGCCGCAGGAACAAAAAGAAGAAAAGCCGCAACAGCAGGAAAGCGAGCGCGTGACAGGCGAAGACCTGGTGCGGCGCAGCCTGGAAATCGCGCGCCTGGAAGCGCAGATCAGCAAGGATTTCAGCACCTACCAGAAAATGCCCCGGCGCAAATTCATCGGCGCGCGCGTGCAGGAATACCGCTTCGCGCAATACGTCGAAGACTGGCGCATCAAGGTGGAGCGCATCGGCAACCTGAACTACCCCGAAGCCGCGCGCCAGCAGAAAATCTACGGCAGCCTGCAACTCACCGTTTCCATCCGCGCCGACGGCAGCGTGGAAAGCGTCGAAGTGAACCGCCCTTCCGGCCAGCGCATCCTGGACGCGGCGGCGCTGCGCATCGTCAAGCTCGCCTCACCCTTCGCCCCGCTCCCGCCCGACATCCGCCGCGATACCGACATCCTCAGCATCACCCGCACCTGGACCTTCACCCAGTCCGACAAACTGGAAAGCGAATAGCCGTTCCAGGCAGCGAGCAGGACTCCTGCTTGCGGGATGGGAGCGCCCGCGAGTGGTCGGCCCGGCGACGGCAATGCTCCATCTTGCGAATTACCGGGAATACACAATAAAGAGAACCGCTCGATCCGGGCAGGATCGAATGTAACCGGCTTTATTGACACGCCCCATGGCTATCCCATAGAGTTCAAGCCACTTGCGTAACCGCCACACATAACTGTGCCGCAAAGTACGGCATAGGCGCAGCGGATAATCAGACAGGAGACTGGCGCAATTACCCTTTCCTCAATTCCCCCTCCCACCAAGGGACTGCGGAAGGGTCGTCGCTAAGCGGCGGGGCTCCCACCGGCGTACCCCTTGCGGGTGTGACTAGGGAGAAGGAAGCTTCCCGCACACAGCGGATTTGTTATTAAAGGGGATAGCTATGCCAGCCTCCACCCACTTTATTCGTGATGAACGGGCAAACGCCCGCGACTGTTCACGCCAGATGCTTGGCTTCTGCGGTTTGAATCCAGAAATACGTTCGAAAAAGAGAAAGCCCAGCGGGTTCGCCGCTGGGCTTTCGGATACAGAATCTTTCGATTCTTTATTGTAGCAACGGCTCTCACCCCGGATGAGCTACAACGGTTGCATTATCAGGGAGAACAAAATGACAAGCAAGCAGAAAAATCTCGGCCCGCTGACTTTTGGATTGGACATCGGCATCGCCTCTGTCGGCTGGGCGGTGCTGGGCGAAAACCGCATCGTTGATCTTGGGGTTCGGTGTTTCGACAAGGCAGAAACCGCAAAAGAAGGCGAATCGCTCAATCTCGCGCGCCGCACCGCGCGGCTCATGCGCCGCCGCTTGCGCCGCCGCGCATGGCGACTTACCAAGTTGGCGCGACTACTCAAACGCGAAGGGTTGATCTCTGATGTAAACATCCTCAAGCAGCAGCCAGCAAAAGGATTCAAAACGCCCAACCTGTGGAAACTGCGCGTGGAAGCGCTCGACCGCAAGCTCGACACTGAGGAATGGGGGCGTGTGATTTATCACCTAGGCAAACATCGCGGCTTCCACTGGATCAGCCGCGCAGAAGCCAAAGCTGCGGATAGCGACAGCGAAGGTGGAAAGGTTAAGAAAGGGCTGGCTGGCACCAAGAAGCTAATGCAAGAAAAAAATTACCGCACCGCTGCGGAGATGGTCATCCATGAATTCCCCGACGCCCAGCGCAACAAACAGGGTGATTACAGCAAGGCGCTCTCGCGCGAACTACTTGCTGATGAATTGAAAACGCTGTTCCAGCGCCAACACGGTTTCGGCAACCCTCACGCAAGTGAAAAACTGGAAGCTGCCACCCTCGGCAACGGTGACAAAAAGAGCGGATTGTTCTGGGCGCAAAAGCCCGCTCTGGCAAGCAAGGACTTGTTGAAAATGCTTGGGCACTGCACCTTCGAGAAAGCGGAGTACCGCGCCCCCAAAGCCAGCTTCACCGCCGAACGCCATGTCTGGCTGACGCGCCTCAACAATCTGCGCATCGTGGTGGATGGAAAAATGCGCTCGCTCACCGAAGCGGAACGGCAAATCGCTTTGCCGCTCCCTTATCACCAGGCAAGCGATTTCAGTTACAAGCAGCTACGCAAGGCACTGACAAAAACCGGGCTGTCAGACGACTTCCGCTTCGCTGGCCTTTCCTATCCGAGCGAGAAGCAGAAGTCAGAAGAAAAGGCCAAAGACCCGGAAGACGAAAAACTTATCAAACTGCCCGCTTGGCAAGAGCTGCGCAAGACGCTGAAGGATGCCGAGCTGGAAGATGAGTGGCAACAAATCTCGGTCGCCGCAATCGTTGGCAAGCCGGAGTTGCTCGATAAGATCGCCGAGGTGCTATCTGTTTACAAGGAAGATGCAGAGGTTGAAACCGAGTTGCGCAAACTGGACTTGCCCAACAAGGACAAGATGGTGGACGCCCTGCTCGACATCCGCTTCGACAAATTCAGCAACCTCTCGCTCAAGGCGCTATACAACATCCTGCCGCACATGGAGGCAGGACTGCGTTATGACGAAGCCTGCATCAAGGCGGGTTACCATCACAGCCAATTGCACAAGGTCGGCGAAGGCGAACACACCTACTTGCCGCCGCTCTACTCCGGGCGTGACAAAGATGGACGCCTGAAATTCAATGAGGACATGGATATCCCGCGCAACCCGGTCGTGCTGCGCGCGCTCAATCAGGCGCGCAAAGTGGTCAATGCGCTCATTCGCAAATACGATTCGCCATACGAGGTGCATATCGAAATGGCGCGCGACCTGTCGCGCAACTTCGACGAGCGCAGGGACATCAAGAAAGAGCAAGACGAATATCGCAAACGCAATGAGGATGCCAAGGCCGCATTCGCCAGCGAGTTCAGCATCGTCGGCGCAGTCAAAGGCAAAGACTTCGAAAAATACCAACTCTACCGCGAACAGCAAGGCAAATGCGCCTACTCGCTGGAGGCTATGGACATCAACCGCCTTTGGGAACAAGGCTATGTCGAGATAGATCATGCCCTGCCCTATTCGCGCAGCTTCGATGACAGCAAGAACAACCGCGTTCTGGTGCTAGCGCGGGAAAATCGCAACAAGGGGAACATGACGCCCTACGAATATCTCGGCGGTGCGGAGAACAGCCCGAACTGGCAAAACTTCGTCGGCTTCGTCAACACTACCAAGACCTATCGGCAAGCCAAGCGCAACCGCCTGCTCAAGAAGGATTTCGGCGAAAAGGAAGCTGAAGCCTTCCGCGAGCGCAATCTGAACGATACTCGCTACATCTGCCGCTTCTTCAAGAACTATGTCGAGCGCTATCTGAAGTTGCACGATGAAAGCAATGCGAAACGCTGCGTGGTGTTAAGCGGGCAAATGACCTCTTTTCTGCGCGCCCGCTGGGGGCTAGTGAAGGTGCGCTCCGACTCCGACCGCCACCACGCGCTGGATGCCGCGGTAGTCGCCGCATCCAGTCATGGCATGGTCAAGCGTTTATCTGATTATTCACGCCGCAGGGAGCTGGATAAAGTGCGCGAAGGTTTCGTGGATGTGGAAACCGGCGAGATCGTGAACTCCGCCATGTTCGAAAAACTCGAACAGCACTTCCCATCCCCTTGGCCGCATTTCCGCGATGAATTGATGGCACGGCTTTCGATTAACGACCCTGTAAAGCTGCGCGATGAGATGTTGCGCTTCGGCACCTACCCGGACGAGGCGCTGGAAACGCTGCGCCCGCTGTTCGTTTCGCGCGCGCCACAACGGCGCAACAGCGGCGCAGCGCATAAGGAAACCATCTACGCGCAACCGGAAGAACTCAAAGCCTCCGGTAGCGTTACGCAAAAGATAGCCGTGACCAATCTCAACCCTGCCGATGTGGACAAACTGATAGACCCGCACCGCAATGAGAAGCTTTACACCGCACTCCGCGAATGGGTGGAGAAGCGCGATGAGCGGGAAAAGCGGGCCAAGGAAATCGTGAAGACTGCGAAAGCAGACAAGCGCGAACTGACCCCGGACGAGAAATCAGAGATCGAACGCCTGCGCACCCTGCCGCACAAGCCGGACAAGGACGGCAACCCGACCGGCCCCATCGTGCGCACCGTGACTATGGTGATAGATAAGCTCTCCGGCATCCCGATACGCGGCGGCGTCGCCAAAAACGACACGATGCTGCGCGTGGACGTAGTCAAGAGCAAAAAAGACGGCAAATTCCATCTGGTGCCGGTGTATGTGCATCACCGCGTGAAGGGTTTACCGAACTGCGCCATTGTGGCATTCAAGGATGAAGAGGAATGGACGGTAATGGATGACAAATTTGAGTTTGGCTTCTCGCTATACCCAAACGACCTAGTACGCATCACACAAAGAAATGGAGAATCTACTTGGGGATATTACCGTAGCGCACACAGCGGAACAGGCTGCATAAACATTGCCTTGCATGATCGTTATGTACTCGGAGAAAAAACAACTAGTTTGGCGCTATACAGGAAAGATCCAACCAAACCCATTCCAAATGACAAACGCGGCTTAATCGAGGGCATCGGTGTGAAAATGGCCGCTCAATTAGAAAAATTTAACGTGGATGTCCTCGGCAACCTCTACCCCGCCCCGCCGGAGACTCGTCGTGACTTGGCGTAGCGTCGTTATCTCCCGCCCAGCTCGGCTCAAGCGGGATCATTACTCGCTTGCCATCGAGCAGGAGCAGATCGCCTGCGTGCCGTTTGAAGACATCGCGGTGATCGTGCTCAACCACCGCGAGATCACGCTCACCCACCCCGTGCTTTCCGCTTGCGGCGAGTACGGCATCAGCCTCTTCGCCACGGGCGACACGCATCATCCGAGTGGCGTGTTCCTGCCCTTCCTGCCGCATTCGCGCGCCACGCGCTGGCTGCGCCTGCAACTCGATTTGCCGCGCCCCGTCGCCAAGCAGGCATGGGCTGCCATCGTGCGCAAGAAGATTTCCAACCAGGCCGCCTGCCTGCGCATGGCGGGACACGACGGCGCGGACCGGCTGGATTCCTATGTGCGGCGGGTGCGCTCCGGCGATGCCGACAACCTAGAAGGGCAGGCCGCCTTCTTCCATTTCACGCAACTCTTTGGCAAGGACTTCCGCCGCGACCAAGCACGCTTCACCAATGCCGCACTGGATTATGGCTATGCCGTACTGCGCGGCACTATCGCACGCGGGCTGGTGGCGCATGGCCTGATGCCTTCCATTGGACTGTTCCACGCCAGCGAACAGAATGCATTCAACCTCGCCGATGATGTGATCGAGCCTTTCCGCCCGCTGGTGGATTTGTTCGTGTACAAGATGGCGCCGCAACCGGACGATGAGCTGCATCCGGAGGACAAGGCTGCGCTGGTGGGCATGCTCAACATTGACGTGGGAATGCCGCGCGGGAGGATGTCTGTGCTTGCCGCCATCGAGCAGATGGTGGAAAGCCTCGCGCGCATCTATGACGGCGGCAGCGAATCGCTGCTGGAATTACCCACCCTCATCGGACTGGAACAGCACCGTTTGGAGTGCTGACATGAGCACGGAGACAAGACGATTTATGCGCTTGCTTGTTTTCTTCGATCTCCCGGTAGTCACCAAGGCGGAACGCCGCGCCTATACCGTATTCCGCCGCTTCCTCGTCAACGACGGCTACGACATGATCCAGTTCTCAGTGTACGGGCGCATCCTGAACGGCAATGATGCTCTGGAAAAGCATTACAAACGCCTGGTGGACAACCTCCCGCCTGAAGGCTCGGTGCGCTGCTTATCCGTCACGGAAAAACAATTCGCCAGCATGAAGCTATTGGTCGGCATGCCGCTTTTTCAGGAAAAGGCTGTCAAGACCAATCAACTGTTGTTGTTCTAAGACATTTCCGGAAAGCAGAATGCCCGCACAGTATAAGCTGGGCGGGCATTTGCTTGCGGCCTATGGTAGCTCATCCGGGGTGAGAGAGGGAGCTACAACGACAACGGCAACACAATGAAGTTGTGCGACATGGTAGCTCATCCGGGGTGAGAGAGGGAGCTACAACTACAATCCCGGCCTCGCATCCGCGCGCTGCATGGTAGCTCATCCGGGGTGAGAGAGGGAGCTACAACTTTATCAAAGGGGGCATTATGCCTGATTCGATGGTAGCTCATCCGGGGTGAGAGAGGGAGCTACAACCCTGCGGTGTAGGCGTCGCCCAGCCACTCAATGGTAGCTCATCCGGGGTGAGAGAGGGAGCTACAACAGCAACCGATCTGGCTTCCATTCCCTAAAAATGGTAGCTCATCCGGGGTGAGAGAGGGAGCTACAACGTTCACCCTTGCTTGCCGCCAATGCATCTTATGGTAGCTCATCCGGGGTGAGAGAGGGAGCTACAACGCTCGGTCGCGCTCTGCGGCCAGCGCATCCATGGTAGCTCATCCGGGGTGAGAGAGGGAGCTACAACCATGGCGCAACAGATGGGAGTTGAGCTTCCATGGTAGCTCATCCGGGGTGAGAGAGGGAGCTACAACCCACGCTAGGG
>JACRAQ010000033.1 GCA_016213335.1 Nitrosomonadales bacterium | reverse complement strand
GCCGGTGGTTTTCATGCCGAGTTTGCGCGCGGAATAGCTGCCGAGGAAGTAGCCTTGCAGCACGCCTTGCTCGACGATGGCGCGGCGCTGCGTCTTCACCCCTTCATCGTCAAAGGCGCTGCTGGCCAACCCCCTGGGGGTGTCCGGAATGTCGTCAATCTGGATATTGGGCGAGAATACCGGCTTGCCGAGCTGGTCGAGCAGAAAGGAAGACTTGCGGTACAGGCTGCCGCCGCTCACCGCACCGACGAAATGCCCCAGCAGGCTGGCAGCGACCGGCGCCTCGAACAGCACCGGCACCTGCATGGTGCCGAGCTTGCGCGCCTTGAGCCGCCTGAGGGCGCGCTCTGCCGCGATACGCCCGACCTCTTCCACCTTCAGCATATCGCTTGCCTCGCGCGCCTCGGTGTACCAGTAATCGCGCTGCATGGCGCTGCCATTGCCGGCGATGACGGCGCAACTGACGCTGTGGCGCGAGGCAGGATAACCGCCGATGAAACCCAGGCTGTTGGCGTACACGAACTGCGATTCATGCACGCCGACCGTGGCACCCTCCGAATTCCTGATGCGTTTGTCGCGCGCAAACGCGGCTCGCTCGCATTCCCCGGCCAGTCCGATGGCCTGCTCCACGTTCAGCAGCCAGGGATGGTAGAGATCCAGATCGGGAAATTCGGTGGCGAGCGATTCCGGCTCGGGCAGCCCGGCGCAGTCGTCCTGCGCGGTGTGGCGCGCGATGGAAAGCGCGGCCTCCACCGTGTCACGCACCGCCTGCGGCGAGAAATCGGAAGTGCTGGCGTTGCCGCGCTGCTGGCCGATATACGCGCTGACGCTGAGGCCCTTGTCGCGGTTATATTCTATGGTTTCCACTTCCCCCTTGCGCACCGTGACGGTCTGCCCGAAACCGTCCGACACCTCTGCAGAGCAGGCGGTCGCGCCCTGGCGGCCCGCATACTGGAGCGCGTCACGGACAATCTGGCGCAGGGTATCGGCGGAATGGGAGAAGCGGGACTCGGGTTGGATGGCGTTATTCATGGAACGGATTAGGCTAACGGCTTTAACGGAAGGCGCTATCATAACAACATCCATTTATTATTTCCCTGCCATGCGCCAACAAGAAAGCCACGATGAAGAAGAGGACTTGCCGCCAAGCAAGACCAAGATCAAGCAGCAGATGCACGATTTGCAGGACATCGGGGAGCAGTTGGCGGCTCTCAGCGCCGACAAACTGGGCGAACTGGATTTGCCGGAGCGCCTGCGCGACGCCCTCAGCGAGGTGAAGCGAATCCACAAATTCGGCGCGCAGAAGCGGCAGATGCAATTCATCGGCAGGCTGATGCGCGAGGTTGACCCCGCGCCCATCATCGCCAAACTGGAAACATGGAGCGGCAAATCGCGCCAGCATACCGCCTGGCTGCATCAGGTTGAACGCTGGCGCGATCGCCTGCTGGAAGATGAAGTGGCACTAACCGAACTGCTGGCCGACCACCCGGATGCTGACGCGCAACGGCTGCGTGCGCTGATCCGCAATGCGCACAAGGAAAAGGAACTGGGCAAGCCGCCGAAGAGCTACCGGGAGATTTTTCAGGTGCTGCGAGAGATATTGCCGGAGAGCTGAAGCTGGATTATTGCCTCTGTCTTTGCCATCTTACTTCGGGGTGGCTGCCATGTTAGGATACCCGCAGTATTTGAAGTCAATGGGGTAAAAGTGTTGTTCCAGCTTATATGGCAAGCTGCTCCAGAATATCCGGCCATATTGCCAGCTACTTTACGTTATGCATTTCGCTAATCAACCGAATTGGGAGTCGAGCTGCCTAGGGGAAGTCTCCTCGACCGCTAGACAATCCCCGGCGTGGAGGCATCCACGTCGTCAGGTGGCTAAGAATCCGCCCGCCAAGTGGCCGACGGCTCTTCGTAACCACCAAAGAACGGCCACCGTAAATGGCGGTCGCTCGTGGCCACAGCGGTCGCAAAAACACGGAGTTATCCATGTTCAAGCTTTCGCTGTCGGTGAGACTTTCTGTTGCACAGCTTGTTGTCATTGCACACCTCGTTGTTGCAATCATAAAGTTACTCACCTAGCTATAGTGGGGCGGGGCGAAAGCTCCGCCCCATCTGTAGTGTCTATGCATAACGCTCCGTTCAAGGCCGATCGCGCGAAGCGCAGCGGCTTAACTCCATTCGTTGAGGCTGTAGAAAGACTCTTTCCGGAAAAACGAAATCGTAATGAATAAAAATCGACCTCTTCAATCGAAGCATTCGACTTTCGTCACATCGGGAAGGTTCAAGTGACCCCCGAAAGCTGGTTTGCTCAACCCCTCAAGTAGTTTTTCTACAGCCTCGTTAGGCATTTCCATAAGGAGTTCCAAATGAGATTTCAAGCGGCACTGATAACTGGAACCGCATTAATCCTCTTTTCGAGGATCGCACTAGCTGAAACCTATGATGATTGCGTGCTTAATGGGATGAAGGGAGTGTCAAGCGATGTCGCTGCCCGCCTCGTTGCTCAATCTTGCAGAAATAAAATTGCCGAAACCAGGAAAGCGAAGGTGACGGCTTTCGGCTCAACGCTCAGCGAAGATGAGTTTGCCTACGTGTCCGGCAAGGATTCTGTCCAAACTCACGAAGACAGTTATCTTTCACAGGTACTCAAGAATAAGAGTTCGTTCAAGTCAATTACCTATGTAGCCTTAAGCATAAAAGATGGCGATTATTTTGACTACAAAGAAGCGAAGTGGGGCGGTGTATCCATTGATTCTGAGGGAAGAACAAAATGGGAGAATGAACGAAGCCACACTTACTTTTACAAACTCTCCCTCAAACCCGGCAATGAAGTTCGTTTAATGTTTCGGAAACCCCGTACTGACTCATTCTATGCCGAGGTTACTACTGTGCTAGGGCGAGAAGCCAAATGGTCTGACACGATTTCGACCTCTGCTTTTTCTAGCAACGTTAAACCCGAACCCAAAGACCCCCTAGAATGAAATATCTAACCAATGCCGCAAGGCTAATTATTTTTGCATTTTCGATGTGTTCGGTTTCTCACGCCGCAACAATGGACGATTATGTGACATGCTTTTTAGTTTATAGCGCGCTTCTCCAAGCGGCTAAAAATGCACAGCATGATGGTATGCTTTCGTATTCGAAGCCTCGCGTACAAACTGTTTTGCCTTATATTCAGGAAAACAAGGATAATCCAAGAGCAAAAGAGAAGTTAGGGGAAACAGCGAACCGCCTTGAAAATGAAATTAAAGATAGATTCGTCATGCAGGCGACTAATGCCATTCTTGCGGAAAACCCCGTAAACTTGAAGGCAGCCATGCCACGTGTTTTTCAATGTGATAAAGCCTTCGGGCTATCCACGTTACCACTCCCACTTAACACCAAACAAACTCACCCTTATTGGAACAAATTCCTGCAAGGCATGTATGGTGGCTGCCTCGCCAAGCAGAGAAAATCTCCTTCGCCGTTCAGCGAGGCTCAGATTAAGGGGTATTGCCAATGCATGATGGATCATCAGGCAGCGAGGGGGGTTGACGCAAGCAGTTCGGAAGAAACAACAGGAAGAATTATAAAAGAAAGCCACAGTATGTGCTTCGCCAGCATCCAATAGGTGCCACACCTAGGAAAGAGGAAAAGCACAGGGTCAGGTCTTGGGAAAAGCACAGGGTCAGGTCTTGCAATCACGCATCCAGCGCTGCAGGGCAATAACCATCAGGCTTGCGCCTACTTGTTCTCCCCGTCCAGCCCCAGTTCCTGAATCTTGCGCGGGGGGTGTTGCGTCCCATGCACGGCAACGTAGCGGCTTCTATGCGCCTGCCGCCGGGGTGTTGCAGCGCTTGGGTGATGAGCGTGCCCTCAAATTTTTTGCACCCGAAGCAAGATTTGCTGGCATCAAAACTGCTATGATTTGCTCATGGCTCCCACCATATTTCGTCGAGGCGCATTCCGTTTTTTCTTCTTCTCGCGCGAAGAACCGCGTATGCATGTTCATGTGGCACATACGGATGGGGAAGCGAAATTCTGGCTGGAACCGCAGATCGAGCTGGCAATGGATCAAGGGCTTTCAAGCAAACAACTTAATGAGGCTTTGTCGTTGGTGCAGGATCATTATGAGGAGATCACCCATGCCTGGCGTAGCTACTTCTGATGTCGAAGTTTCACTGGCGTCAAACAAAGGGTTCTGGCTGCTCTTGAAATGTGAGGAGCTTTTTGTTCCCTACGTAGAGTTTCCCTGGTTCAGGCAGGCCACGCTGGAGCAGATTACTACTGTTGAATGGCCTACTCCCAATCATCTCTACTGGCCTTTGCTTGATGTTGATCTGGCTGTAGATTCCATCCGCAACCCCAGCCAATTTCCGTTGATTGCCAGGCCTGCCACGGTATCCAGGCGGGGTGCGGTAAAGCGCTCCACCTGATTCAAGTTGCAGCCTACGGACGGAACGCCCCGCAAGGGGGCTTCCGCCCTACCCGTCTTCCCCATCCAACCCCAGTTCCTGAATCTTGCGCGTGAGGGTGTTGCGCCCCATGCCAAGCAGCGTGGCGGCTTCTATGCGCCTGCCCCCGGTGTGTTGCAGCGCCTGGGTGATGAGCGTGCTTTCGAACTGCCTGGTGAGCGTCCCGAGAATGTC
>JACRAQ010000030.1 GCA_016213335.1 Nitrosomonadales bacterium | reverse complement strand
TGTTTGTAGCTGTGATCCAGCTGTTTCTGCAATTGCAGCGCAAAAGGATCGTTTGCGCCGGCGCCGATGCCGGTCAGCGTATTCCAGAAACTATGGGCCACGCGCCAGGCATGGCCGCATTCGCCCACGACGATACGCTTGATGCCGAGCTCCAGCGCTGCCTCGCGCACACGCATGGCAATCTTGCGCATCTGGGCGTAATTGCCTATGAACATGCCGAAGTTGCCCGCTTCCGACGCCTTCGACGAAAGCGTCCAGCTTATGCCTGCCGCGTGAAACACCTTGGCGTAGCCGATCAGGCTGTCAATGTGCGGCTCGGCGAAAAAGTCGGCGGAAGGAGTGACGAGCAGGACTTCCGCGCCCTGCACATCGAGCGGGAAACGCACCTCATGGCCGCATGCATCCTTGACATCTTCCTCCAGCCCTTCCAGCGTATCGGCCAGCGCGGGGCCGGGCAGGCCGAGGTTGTTGCCGATCTTGTGGACTTTGCCGATGATCTCGTTCGAATATTTCTGGCCATACCCGACGCTGTTGAGGATTTCCCTGGCAGCCATGGTGATTTCTGCGGTATCAATGCCGTAGGGGCAAAAGACCGAACAGCGCCGGCATTCCGAGCACTGGTAGAAATAGCTGTGCCATTCGTCCAGCACTTCACGGGTCAGATCGCGCGCACCGACCAGCTTGGGAAACAATTTTCCCGGCAGGGTAAAGTAGCGGCGGTAAACGCTGCGCATCAGATCCTGGCGCGCCACCGGCATGTTCTTCGGATCCTGGGTGCCGATGAAATAATGGCACTTGTCGGAGCAGGCGCCGCAATGCACACAGGCGTCGAGAAACACCTTGAGCGAGCGGTATTGGGTCAGAAGCTCGCTCATCCGGGCGATAGCCCGGTCGTGCCAATCATCCACGAGCTTGCCGGGAAAGCCGATAGCCTCCTGGATTTTCTCATTGGCGACAAAAGACTTCGTTTCCGCCATTGCTCCGGGCTTCAAGGCGGGGATGATGGGGATCGTGCGGTAAGGCGGGGCGGTGATCTCGGCACTCATTGGCGTCACTCACTCGTTTGGAATCAGCGAAAACCTGCGCGTATGGTGACGTATCCGGCCAACATATTAAATAACCCGAATGGGGGGGTTGACCCAGCCTAATGGTGTTATAAGGCCACGCCTGCTTGAGGACGGGCCGGACGGTTGGCAGCCTGGCAGAGAAAGCCCGGGCAGCGGAGAATGGCGCCCACCGGCTCGCAGGCGCTGCTTCGAACGGAACAACCGGCACTTATTGCTGGACGGCTCGCGCCGGTCTGTTTGCTAACCGCCAGCGGCCCACAGCCTGGATGTAAAACGGCCTGTGCATCGCTGCAAGCCTTGATTACACAGCTTGCTACGTCAGGGCACTACAGTGCTTGTGCATTACCAAAAAGCTCGACGTTCCAATTTTGTTCACCAATTTTCTTGCGCAATCGAACAATTCCGAAACCAGAATCAGCTAATTCGATATGAGAGCATATATCACTAAGCCGTTTGATCTGGTCTCTAGGCATATCAGCCTTTCGAGAAGCGCCTGAGCTTATATAGGCTCTTGTGGCACGTAATTTAATGCGTTCTTTATCTGACGATGTCGGCAATCCAGATTTATTAAAAGGTGTCATGCAGGCAATTCTGTTTGTTTGCAGAAAGGTCGTCCATATCTTCTCGTGATCTCCATTTTGCGAACCATGATGAGATACTTTATATGCTGACGCCTTTTTTTGGTTTTGACACCACACATTTGATACAAGCTCACCCCAACCAATCTTACGGTTCTCAAGATCAGATCCAAGAAGAATTGCATCCTCTCCGCCGAAATTAATATGGATTACCACGGCCTCCAGATTTTCCTTAGGTTCTGGAGCATGCATAATTGGAACTTGCCCAGTCTTATTTGGTAAGTACTGAGCAAAGTTCGCGATTGATTGTGCAAATGCACTACTGGTAGGTGACCATGCGATTACGCGCACATATAGTTGATTGGCGTGCAATTCATGCACAATAGTTCTGTGCAACGCATCGTAAACATGTGCCCTTTGGTCAACCACGCTGTATAGCTCACATGTTCCGCGAGTTAAATTAGGAGCATCTCTTCCTGAATATGCAGCGACAAATGCGGCCGCCTCATCATTTCTTAATGTTGCTGAAAGAAAGAAGTCCGCTTCAGAATATTTTTCTGCAAGGTAGGCAATGCCTCGAACATGATCATCGTGCCAATGAGAGGCCACAATGGCTTTGACTTTGTTAGGAGCAACTCCAAGCTGCTCGAGATAATTAGCTGATGCCGGAATACCGTTGTTTGGATCAATGCAAGAATCCACCAGCAGCCAATTACCTTCCCCCATGTGAACAGCTATTGCCTCACCATGTCCAGGGCCAAAAACCGCCAATTCGATTTCATTATCCGCAGGAGATAAACCGTAATTCATCAATCAGCCATTGGTTTACTTTTTATTTTGGATAAAAACATGTTGGCTCGTTCGTTGACTTTATCAACCTGGCTTTTAGACCAACTCGGGCGACGTCGGAACTGGATGGCTTGAGAGTTTTCTATCGAACCGCCCCTTTTAACACGTTTAAAAAGGGTTAAATAAAAAATGGCTCCAGGTCTTATCAAATCTACATCTTGATCTGACACCCATTGCAAATCAATCTCACCTACGTGTTCTGGAATTACTCCAATCTTCGCATGAAGCAATGCCTTCATTGTCCCTTTTTCTATATTTACACTCTGAACGCAACCTTCCCATACTTGAATAGGTACGGCATTAGAGTCGATCACATTTACCGAGTGAATTTGTGCAACTACATTCTGTGGTAACAATACTTCCGGCCTTTGATCTAGCACACGCGTCAAACTTTGATTTTCGCAAGATACAGCGGAAGTAGATTTAACGTTTAAGCTATTTTGAGGTATACGTATTTCCGGTTCTTGCATTAACCCATTCGACAAACTTTGTTTTTCACTGCCAAGTGCAGTAGGAATTGAAGAACTTGCCTTCGTAGTTGGTGTGCCTAGGGGCGGTACATTGGCAAGCACGCAATCCCTCCAATCAGCCATGGAACACCGCATGCCATCATAGATATTGGGTGTTACATCCCCACTTATAACGATATCGGTATTCATTTTAATAAGTTACTCATTTATTCCAGAGATAATTTTATTAAATTCTCAAACGTTGAGATTGATCTTTCCCTTGAAGTATCCCATTCTTTATCAATAAGTGACGCCACACATTCAGCTGAGGTTATAGATTCATCTACTCGCTCGCTTATGTTTTTATGATCATTGAAGGAAAAGTGGATAGCGGTCGCACGAATTTTTGTAGATCGTTGAACGGTAACGTTGATCTCATCGCCTGTTTCCGGAGGCTCATCTCGCTTGCAGGGTTGTATTTTAATTGTGAGGCTTGCCATACCTGCTGAACCATCTGGAAACACTTTCCCCCAAATTTCTTTTGGGGCTAGCACATCGCCGACTTTGTGGAATTCACCTAAATTTGCAAACTTGTAATGCCCGGAAAAATTCAATCCCAGCGCCTGAATTGGGGTTTGCGGAATTAATGACATAATCCCGGCAGCTAAATCTTTTATCGATGGTGTCACCGCACCTTTGCTTGTTAGAGAAAATCTATCCTCTAAGACTTGCAATACAAACCAGTCTGATTCAATGACGGCGACCTGACGAGAAATAATTAGCGACTTATTTTCATTTGCCGATGCTGCATCACCATTGCCAATTAGATTAGTACGCATAAGCCATTCCGGTGAAAAAATAGCCGGATTAAATGCCCCGATGGCAACGATCGTTGTATCAAACATTTCTAAGGTGGCAGGCATAAAACCTCGAGGCATTCTTAATGGCATCAAAGGCAATTCTTTTATTTATTCGCCTTCTCCTGCGTAACATAACGTCGCGTTTACCACATTGTTCGCTAGCACAATAAGCAAGAACCTTGAAGCCGTGCGCGATAGTGACATGAATTTCCGCATCTCATCAAGAATTATAATTCTCGCTAAATATAAATTAGAGCCGATACCGATCCTTGCCAGCTGTCTACTAATGATCTACTAACCAAAAAACAAAAGGCTCACATTTACGCAAGCCTTTGTTTTTATGGTGGGTCGTGCTGGACTCGAACCAGCGACCAAAGGATTATGAGTCCTCTGCTCTAACCAACTGAGCTAACGACCCTGCAAATCAGCTCTCGCCGTCCAGGAAACTCTTCAGCTTTTCCGAGCGGGATGGATGGCGCAGCTTGCGCAACGCCTTGGCCTCGATTTGCCGGATGCGCTCGCGCGTGACGTCAAACTGTTTGCCGACCTCTTCCAGCGTGTGATCGGTGTTCATCTCGATGCCGAAGCGCATGCGCAATACCTTGGCTTCGCGCGGCGTCAGGCTGTCGAGAATATCCTTGGTGACATAGCGCAAGCTGTCGTAAAGCGCCGCATCTATCGGCGCCAGGGTATTGGAATCCTCGATAAAGTCGCCCAAGTGCGAATCGTCGTCGTCGCCTACCGGCGTTTCCATCGAGATCGGCTCCTTGGCGATCTTGAGTATCTTGCGGATCTTGTCTTCCGGCATTTCCATCTTGATCGCCAGCGTCGCGGCGTCGGCTTCCAGCCCGGTTTCCTGCAAGATCTGGCGCGAGATGCGGTTCATCTTGTTGATGGTCTCGATCATGTGCACCGGAATGCGGATGGTGCGAGCCTGGTCCGCGATGGAGCGCGTGATCGCCTGGCGTATCCACCACGTGGCGTATGTCGAGAACTTGTAGCCGCGGCGATATTCGAACTTGTCCACCGCTTTCATCAGGCCGATGTTGCCTTCCTGGATCAGGTCGAGGAATTGCAGGCCGCGGTTGGTATATTTTTTGGCGATGGAAATCACCAGGCGCAAGTTGGCCTCGATCATGTCGCGCTTGGCACGGCGCGCCTTGGCTTCGCCGTTGGTCATCTGTTTGTTGATATCCTTCAGGTCCCTGATCGGCATTCCCACGCGCCGCTGCAAGTCGAGCAGTTTCTGCTGCTGCTCGACAATTGCAGCCTCGAAACGCGATAGCGCTTCGCTGTAGGGTTTCCTGGCAGCTATCTCGCGCGCCGTCCAGTCAAGGCTTTCCTCGTTGCCGGGAAAGGTCTTGATGAAGTGAGCCCTCGGCATGCGCGCCTTGACGACGCAGAGATCCTGAATGTTGCGCTCGTAGCCGCGCACTTCTTCCACCAGGTTGCGCATGGTGTCGCACAGGGCATCCACCTGCTTGGCGGAGAAGCGGAATTGCATCAGCTCGGCAGAGATTTGCTCTTGCAGCTTGTTGTACTGTTTGCTGCGGTAGCCGTGCTTCTCGTAGGCCTTGCCGATCTTGTTGAACAGGTCGGCAATGACGGCAAAACGCACCAGCGCATCTTCCTTGAGCTGGGCGAGATTGGCTGCTGCAATGGCATCGCCATCGTCCTCTTCATCCTCCTCGTCGCCGCCGTGCATTTCTTCTGTGGCCTGCTCAGCTTCTGCCAGCTCGTCGCTTTCAACATCAATGAAACCGTCAATCACTTCGTCCACACGCAGCTCGTCCCGCGCCACCTTGCCAGCCAGCGCCAGGATTTCCGAAATGGTGGCCGGGCAGGCAGAAATGGCCTGAATCATATGCTTGAGGCCTTCCTCGATACGCTTGGCGATGACAATTTCGTCCTCGCGCGTCAGCAGGCCGACGGTACCCATCTCGCGCATATACATGCGCACCGGATCGGTGGTGCGGCCAAACTCGGAGTCCACCGTGGAAATTGCTGCCTCGGCAGCTTCAGCCGCATCCTCATCCGCCACTACCGGAGTCGTTTCGGACATGATCATGTTCTCGGCATCGGGCGCTTCGTCGCACACGGTGATGCCCATGTCGTTGATCATGCTGACCACGCCTTCAATCTGCTCGACTTCCAGCATCTCCGGCAGATGGTCGTTGATTTCTCCGAAGGTCAGGTAACCGCGCTCCTTGCCGAGAACAATCAGGCTTTTCAGGCGGGTGCGCCGCGCCTCGATATCCTGCAATGGCTCCACCGGGGCGGTGGCCGGCTTGCTGGCCTTGGCGGCCACCTGCTTGGCGCTGGCCGCTTTTTTCTTGTCTTGCTTGGTGTCTTGTTTGGTTGCCATGTGGTGTGATTCCAGTTCCCGTAAGTTTGTCGGGGAGGTATTGCCGAAAAAAAGTAGCGGATTATACCCGATTTTTCAAAATTTTCAGCAGGCTAACCACGCTGCAACAGTTGCCGGTAACGTTCCTTTTCCTGCTCGTCCAGCGCCTGCCACCCGCCCGGTTTTGCCTCCAGCGCCCGCAGTTGCTGCTTGTGCTCCGCCTGGCGCAATCTGGCCAGCACGCCCTGGAATTCCGCCGCCGCATCGAAAGCGTCGCCCCATTGCATGATCTCGGCTTGCTCCGCCGCAAACAAAGTCTCGTGCGCCGTCCCCTGAAAGCCCTGGATAACGGCAGCGGTCGTCGCCTCGCCAGCCTGCGCACGCAGCCACTCGACCAGCGCGGCAACCGCTGCCGCCTCGGCGCCAGCCACTGCAAAATCCGGCGGCAACTGGCGCGCCAGCTCCGGCTGAAACAGCAGGCAGCGCAGCAACACGCGCAGGCTGGATGCCGCCGGGCGCGCTGCCTTTTGCACCGCACGCCGTGGTGGCGCGCCCGTCGGGTTGACCCCGTACAGCGCTTCCAGTTCCGCCTGGGTGATGCCTGCCAATGCCGCCAGCTCCTTGCGCAACAACAGCCCGGCCATCGGCGCGGCAATTGCCGTCAACAACGGCTTTGCGCGCTGCAACATGGCACTACGGCCCTCTTGCGTGCCGAGGTCCACTTGCGCAGACAATTCGCGCAACAAATAGCCGGATAGCGGCAGCGCCTCGCGCAATAGCCGCTCGAACGCCTCCTTGCCATGCTCGCGCACGAAACTATCGGGATCATGTTCCGGCGGCAGGAACAAAAAGCCGACAAACTTGCCGTCCACCAGTTGCGGCAGCGCGTTCTCCAGTGCGCGCCATGCCGCTTTTCTCCCCGCCGCATCACCATCGAAGCAGAACACTACCCGGTCGCTCAAGCGCAGCAGCTTCTGCACATGGTAGGGAGTGGTCGCCGTGCCCAGCGTGGCGACCGCATATTCGATGCCGTGCTGCGCCAGCGCCACCACATCCATATACCCCTCCACCACCAGCACCGCCCTGGCAGCACGGATCGCCTTCTGCGCCTGGTACAACCCGTACAGTTCGCGCCCCTTCTCGAACAGTGGCGTTTCCGGGGAGTTCAAATATTTCGGCTCACCCTTATCCAGTACCCGTCCGCCAAAACCGATGATCTGGCCGCGCGCATTCGCGATGGGGAACATGATGCGGTCGCGGAAGCGGTCGTAGCGCTTACCCTCGTCGTTCTGGTTCCGGCCAGCGCTTCGCGCCTTAACTTGCCCTTCTGGCAAGTTAGCCTCCGCCGAAGCCGCCTTCGGCTGGCTTTCAACCACCAGGCCGGTCTCCAGCAGGCTGGCATGCCGGTAATCGGGGAACACGGCCTCCAGGTTCTGCCAGCCCTCCGGCGCGTAGCCGATACCGAAACGCGCTGCAATTTCTCCCGAAAGTCCGCGCCGCTTGAGGTAATCAATGGCGCGCGGCGACTGCTTGAGCTGCTCGCGGTAGTAACGTGTGGTGATCTGCATCATCTCGTACAGGTCTGGCGCAATTTTGTGCTGCGCCTGCTCTGGTGCCCGCGTTTCGCGCGGCACGGCCACGCCAATGTTGCGCGCCAGTTCCTCTACCGCCTCGACGAAGCCCATCCCGGCGTGTTCCATGACAAAACCAATGGCCGTGCCATGCGCGCCACACCCGAAGCAGTGATAAAACTGCTTGCTCTGGCTGACCGTGAAAGAAGGGGATTTTTCGTTGTGGAACGGGCAGCAGGCGACATAGTTTGCGCCTGCTTTTTTCAGCGGGACATAGCGCTCGACGACGTCCACGATATCGAGGCGGTTGAGCAAATCCTGAATGAAGCTTTTTGGAATCACTCCGGCCCTGCGCCCCCGCTCGGCATGATGTTGTGGGTACGCGATTAAAAACCGCTAACCCGGCCTGCTACGACAAACTCGCCTTGACCTGCGCAGAAACCTTGCCCATGTCGGCGCGCCCGGCCAGTTTGGGCTTGAGCAGCGCGATCACCTTGCCCATTTCCTGTGGCGATTTGGCGCCACTGCTGGCAATGGCCTCGGCTATGGCAGTGGCCACCTCTGCCTCGCTCATCGGCTGCGGCATGTACGATTGCAGCACGGAGATTTCAAACTTCTCGGCATCGGCCAGTTCCTGCCTGCCCGCAGCCTCGAACTGGCTGATGGAATCGCGCCGCTGTTTGATCATCTTTTCGATGATCACGATCACGTCGGCGTCGGACAGCTCAATGCGTTCATCTACTTCGCGCTGCTTGATGGCGGCGAGCAAAAGCCGGATGGCGCCGAGGCGCGCCGTATCCCTGGCGCGCATCGCCGTCTTCATGTCTTCGCTGATTTGCTGCTTCAGGCTCATGGCGCGATGAGAGCCCCACGCAAACAGGCGGCGCGGGGCGGGCGGATTCAGTACAGCTTGGGAGGCAAAACCTGGCTGCGCAGGCGCTTGTAATGGCGCTTCACGGCAGCGGCCAGCTTGCGCTTGCGTTCTGCGGTGGGTTTTTCATAGAACTCGCGGGCGCGCAACTCGGTCAGCAAACCGGTTTTCTCCACCGAGCGCTTGAAACGGCGCATGGCCACCTCGAACGGCTCGTTTTCCTTAACACGTACTGTTGTCATGAACAAACCACCCCTTATAAAAAATGAGGGCGCGATTCTACCAAAGGCAACCTTGTTCCACAACCTCCCTTAGCGTGCCCCTTGATTTGCGGAGCTACAAACCGGTGGTGGCAGCCGAGAGCGCCGGGCGGGAAGCGGCCCACATCTCGCCAAAGCGGGATTTCAGGACGCGTGCGCCCTCCGCATCGTCTTGCGCCAAAATGCCGCGCGGGTCATCAAAATGGAAGCGCCGCGCGTAATGCGATTCGTCCGCCACCGCGAATGGTTCCGTCAAATGCAGGAGGTGCGGGGGTGTCTGGTAAACGTGCATATTGTGGCTGAACTGGCGCAGCAGCAGTATCAGGCGGGGACAGTGCAGCGCGATCATGCTCGCGTCATGCGCGAGCAAATGCAGGCGGTTGGCCGGGCTGGAGAGCAGCAGGCGGCGCAGCGAGAGGTAACGCGCCTCGGAGTTGAAACCGATCCCCTCGAAATTCTTTTCGAAAACAAACAGGGTGCGCTGCGCCGTGCCGCACAGCGTATCCAGCGCCACGATGTACTCAGCCACTCCGTTCAGTTGCGTGTGTTGCGCGCCGCCACTCATGGCATCGCCTTTCGCTTGACTCCGATGCGGGCAATATAGTCGTTTGCCGGATAGCGGTAAAGTGTTACGGAATGCTGTTGCCCGCAATAAAAATGCTTTCGCGCCAAGTGAAATCAGTTAGAATTCCCCGCGCAGAAAAGGAGTGAATAGACATGCAACTGCAAGCCGGTATGGATGCGCCCCAGTTCGAATTGCCCGACGCTGATATGAACATGTTCGCGCTGGCCGAACATCGCGGTAAAAAAAATATCGTCCTGTATTTTTATCCCAAAGACGGCACGCCAGGCTGCACCATGGAAGCAAACGAATTCAGCAACCTCGATGACCGTTTTGCGAAGCTCGATACCCTGGTCGTCGGGGTCAGCCGCGACGAGTGCCTCAGCCATGCTGCCTTCCGAGACAAGTATGGCCTCTCCGTGCTGTTGTTGTCCGACACGGAGTCTGCGGTATGCGAGCAATACGGCGTACTTTACGACAAGGACGCGGATGGGCAAAAAAAAGTTGCGGTACAGCGCTCCACTTTTGTGATAGACAAATGTGGCAAGTTGCGCCATGCCCTGTACGGTACCCACGCGCACGGCCACGCCGATGAAATCCTCAAGCTGATAAGGGAAATGAAATGAAGATTGCCAAAGACACCGTTGTATCGTTGCGCTACGAATTGTCGGACATAAACGGCACCCTGCTGGAGAGGACCGACGATCCGATCAGCTACCTGCATGGCGGCTACGATGGCATTTTCCCGACGGTAGAGGAAGCGTTGCACGGCAAAGACGTGGGGGAAAAATTTGCGGTTACCATGGAGCCGGACGATGCTTTCGGCGAGTACGAGCATGATCTGGTGCGCGTGGAACCGCGCAGCCTGTTTCCCGCAGAAATTTCCATAGGCATGCAGTTCGAGGGCGGCGCAGAGGGGGCGGACGAGGACGATTACGCGCTCTATACCGTGGTGGACATCACTGACAGCGAGGTGACCGTTGACGGCAACCACCCGCTGGCCGGCAAGACGCTCAATTTCACGGGAACGATCACCGGTGTGCGCCTGGCTACCGCCGGGGAGCTAGAACACGGTCACGCGCATGGCGAGGACGGGCATCACCAGCACTAGCCCGCCTTGGAAGTTCCGTTTCTGGTATTGCAGCAGCGCGCTGCACTGGCAGCAAGTTGCAGGTTCATCCGCCGGGCTAATGCACTACACGGCGCATGATTTTATCGAGCATTTTGCGCGGCACCCAGGCCTCCCCGTCATCAACAACCTGAATGGCCTTCAGTATCTGGGATTTTGCCGCCTTTCGGCTCAGGTAGCCGCGGATGCCAATTTCCAGGGCCTGCAAAATCTGATCCTCCTGGGCTGAATCATCGGCCAGCAACACCATGAGCGCCTCGGGGCAAGCGCGGCGCATGGACACCAGCATGGCGCAGTCCTCGTCGGCGCCCAGATCCATGTTGATCAGCAGGACGCGCGGCTTGAGCCGCCTGATCCGGAACACCTCATCTTCGCCTGCCGTTACGGTGGCGCGCGTCTTGCGGCGACGGTCCGCAAACAGGGAATCATTGCTGGCCTCGCCGCTTGACTTAACGCTCGTCAGCAACGCAGCACCCAGCTCGCTTCGCAGGGAATTTTCATATTCCGCTCGCCGCTTGCAATCAGAATCCGCAATTGCCACCGTGACAGGCCGCATAGCCGAAACCCTCTTCCGTCCTCTTTTTTCCAGTTACTCCTGCCGATTAGCCTGCAATGCGATCTTCAAACAGGCGAACCGTTCGCACAACGTTTGTTCTGGTTCTTTCACTGACGCCATAAACAGGACTCTTCTTGGGGGGTATGGTAACGCACCCAATCCCAAGACGTGCAAAGAATATACTGGCTGCGGCGCCATTACTATTGTACTGAAGTACAGGTGCAGGTGAGGTGCAAGCGCAGTTCACGGGTACGCGAACCCCCGGCTGAAAGAGGGCAAACCAGACAGTCTTGGCAGCATAGGCACAACCGGCGGGTTTCGGCTCATTGATTTGAGGAAGCAGGTCTGCGAGCTTGGCGCTGGTCACCCGACAAGATGAGCACCAGCTTGAGGCGGTCGGTAATACCGAGTTTGCGGAAAATCTCCGTCAAGTGCGCCTTGACCGTGCGCTCGGTAATTTCCAGGCCCTCGGCTATCTGTTTGTTATTCTCCCCGTTTCCCGCGCGCACGGCAATTTCATATTCACGCTGGGTGAGGCTGTCGAGCAACCCAAGCTCTGCCCGATACACCCTGTGCTTCCCGGTCGCCACTGTCTTCAGCTCGTCCAGCAGGCGGTAAGTAAGTGTTCGCCGTATCCAGAGCTCGCCTTGCTGAACCGCCACAATAATACCCTTCAGAAACTGCGGGTCAATGTCGCTCCGGCAGCAACCGCGCACGCCAATTTTGAATAACTCCCATTCCGCATCGTCGGAAAGAGAATTTCCCGAAACAATAATTTTGGTTTCCGGATGCAATCTTTTCAAATGGGCGGTTCCGTTCGCGCCATCCAGCCCGCTCAACTCGTGATCTAACAGCAGAAGCTGCGGGTTTGTCCGGGAAAAAACGCTTACGAGCGCATCAAACTCTTTGGCCACCTGAAATGTGCGGACCAAGCCGCATAAACCCTGCTCCCAACTGGCAAGCCTGTCCCGGCATGAACTGGCGAGTACCAGCGCATCTACTATTGCGCTCTGGGTTTCGACCGGTTGGTTCACGAATTCATTACCTTTGCCAATTTACTCTTTGGAGTGTTAGTTTCTCACGTATTAACGTAATTTTCAAAGAGCCTGAGTACATAGATATATATAGGCCATATTAGCTCTTGTTAATATACCGCGCGCACTCGACAGGAAAAAGCCCTATCTATCAGACCGCTACCAACTCGCAGCAGAAATGGGGCGCTAAAGTATTTGCGGCAATAAAATAAGCAAAATTCTTATAATTATGGCCGGTTTTGCCAATTGCGGCGTTTGCCGCCAGATGTGGATCGGTATCCGCGCCGACACGAGCCGTCCGGGTGCCGGCGGCTCCGGGTGGATCACTGTCGCGGCATCGGAGTCAGGCCGCGCTCCCGCATTGCCCGGTCAAAATCCTGCAAACTGAACGGCCGAGATTTCGGCGCAGGCATCACCACTCGCAAAGCATCGTATTGCACCACGCGCTTGCCGCTAACGGCATCGAGCGCAAGCAAGTGGTAGCTGCCGGGGGGAAGTTGCGGCGGCGCGCTTACCGTGATACCGCCATTCCCCTTTGAGCTGAACGCAACATCGGGCAGCAGTCGCACGGTGGTGAGCGTTTCGCGGCCCGCCATGAAAACGGCGCCTGAAAACTCACTCAACCTTGTCGTGCCGCTTGCGGCTGGATAGGCCGCTTTAAGCGCCGGATGACGCGCGTCTGAAATGTCCAGCACCAGCAAGCCGGATAAGCTCCCGCTGGCATAGAGGCGGTTCCCGGAAAGCTGCAGATCAAAAATCTCTTCTGCGGGGTTGAACCGCCCCAGCCGCCTGAGCCTGGGGTAATCGTACAAAGTAATGCCTGTCGTTTTGTCATAAATCGCCAGCAAATTGCCCTGCGCCCGCACCAGCTCCGCACGTTGCGGCAAACGTTGCACACGCCTCGGTCGCGCGGGGTCGCTCACCCCCACAATTTCGACACCGCCTTGCGTGGCGAGCAACAGCCGGCCATCGGCAGCGGGCCACATATCATTTATTTTGGCGGCAAACATTGCCGTTTG
The DNA here is from genome assembly GCA_016213335.1 of Nitrosomonadales bacterium. Classification (GTDB taxonomy): domain Bacteria; phylum Pseudomonadota; class Gammaproteobacteria; order Burkholderiales; family Gallionellaceae; genus VIKH01. The sequence continues at coordinate 4,420 of JACRAQ010000030.1, read as the reverse complement.
CTGGCCTGTAGCCGCATTGATGATAACGACACCGTGCTGCCTGTCGGCGGCAAAAACCAGCTTGCCACGCGCCCGCACCAGTTCCACTCTCGCCCCATCGGCTTGCACGGCGTAGCGCCTGATTTTCTGCGGCTCGAACGGATTGCTGATGTCTACCGCAAGCAGGCCGCCCTCGCCGGCCGCAAGATAAGCCGTCCGGTTTTCCAGCCATATGCTCTGCACGTCTCCCGCCATATCCACCCCCGCCATCCAGATCGGGTTTTGCGGTGTCTTGACATCAAATATTTGCAGGCCGTTGCTGCCGCCCGCAACATAGGCGTAGCCCCCCCGTGCCACAACATCACGGGCCGTGCCGCGCAAGTGGTAAGTGCCCGCCGGCGCCGGTGCGGCAGGCTTGGAAACATCGAGTACCGCAATACCGCCCCACCAGTCGAGCACATAAGCGTAGCGGCCTTGTACCAGCACCCCCCACGACCAGCCGGCGGTATCGTGTGAGCCGATCAGGCGGGGTTGCGCGGGGTCGGAAATGTCCGCGACCTGAATACCGGAAACCCAGTCCGCAATATAAGCGACGTGGCCGTCCAGCTCGATGCCGCGCGCGTTGCCCGGAGTAGGAAGATGGCCGATTGCTCGGGGTTGCGACGGGTTGGAAACGTCCAGTATGTGCATCCCGTTTTCGAAGCTGGCCACGTAAGCCAGGTGATCGCGTATCACCACATCTTCTGCCGCCCCGCCAAGGCTGTGAGCGGCGATCTGTTTGGGCTGTTGCGGGTCGCTGACATCAAACACCAGCAATCCCGCGTTATCGGCGGCGACATAGGCGATGCCATCCACCACCTCCACTGCCCATGCCTTGTCTGCGGTCTGCGCGCTGCCCACAATGGCGGGATGCGCGGCATCGGCCACGCCGATGATGTGGAAACCGCCACGATGATCTGCCAGGTACAGATAATCGCCAACGAGCTTCATGGTATAGGCAAGGCCCGGCGTGGCAATTTCTGAAACCTTGCGCGGGCGTCTTGGGCTGGAAATATCTATGATTTGCACACCGTGGTCGTCGTCGCCGACATAGGCGTAATCGCCCCGCACCGCTACCCCCTTGGATGAGCCAGGGGTGTGGAAAGCGGCAAGATGGCGCGGCGCCGCAGGCTCGCTGATGTCATACAGGTGCAAGCCGGAAAACCAGTCCGCCACATAAAGGATGTTGTCGCGCAGCACCGCGCGCCGGCTGCCGCCAAAATTGGCGCCGACATCAACGGCGCCCGGCGAAGGCGCGGAAAAGTTTACGGTTTCCAGGCTTGCACCGGCTATAGCCAGCACTTGTTTTTGCACCAGCACAACGGCATCAACCGGACAGTCCGGGCGGTGTACCGCAACAATTTTCGGCAACCCCGGATTGCGCACATCAATCAGTGTGATTTCCGAGCGGTCGTTGCGCAAGGCGATGTGGCCTTCGTCGTAGCTGAGCGCAAGACTGGCCCCGATGCGGTTGACACTGCCCAGCCAGCGCGGCGCCTGCGGCTCGGATACGTCCAGGATGGTGAGCCCGGTTGCACCGTTGGCGAGATAGGCGCGTCCCTGTACCACCGCCACATCGCGCGCTTCGCCGCGAAAACTGCCCGCTTCGCGGACGTTGTGCGGATCGCGCACATCGAGCACCTTCAGGCCCGCATCGGGCAACGCGAGGTAAGCGTAGCCCTCGGCAACCTGCACCGCAATCGCTTCGCCCGGCAAGGTAAAACCGGCTATCCGCTGCGGCGTTTGCGGCTGGCTGATATCCAGGATGTCGAGCTGTTTGCCGCTTACCAGATAGGCGCGGCCCGGTTCGACGTGCAATGCGCTGAGGGGTTGGGGCAGCGGTTGTGCTGCAACCGGCTGCGGCCGTTGCGGGTCGTGCACGTCCACAATCCGCAACGTCCCCGCACTATCTGCCAGGTAGGCGTACCCGCCTTGCAGCGCCACGTGGGTAATTTTGCCTTGTCCGCGCAATTGCGCCAGCAAATTTGGAGGCGAATCTTCGGCCAAGCCGAATATCAGCAAACTGCTTCCGGAGGCAATATAGGCGAGGCGATCTTTTACCATTATGGCCTGTGCCGCACCGCCCAGCGCGGTGCCATACTGCACGTAAGATCCGCCGGGGGCCAGCGCCAACTGCGCGCCGGACGGCAAGCCGCGCGCCTCGATGAAAGCGCTGCCGCCCAGCTTGTGGTCTATCTCCGGGGGCGCGGCAAGCACGGCAACGGACAGCGCGCATGCCAGCGCGGCGCAGGCGAGCCGCAGCAGGAATACGCCGGGAAATGCAGCGGAAGCCGCCAAAGAAACGGAGGCGCTGTTCAAGCGCCTCCGGTATTGCGATACGCCGGTGAGTATTCTGGCCACCCGTCCCTACCTTGTCTCACCGAAGCGTCAGCGTTGGCCGCAATGGCCGCATACGGTCATTGCCCTGCCGTTATTTCTCGACGACCGCTTTTCCTACAAACACGATGGACTCGAAAGTGCGGTTCAGGCTCTTGCTGTGAAAATTGGACATCACCGCGCCGTCGCTGAAGCGGACCGTGTCACCTTTCTTCACGGCCACCGTCGGAGCGGCGAGCCACAGATTTTTTCCGTTCTCTGATACTTCTATGTAGGTGTAGATGCTGGCATCTATGCTGTTGAGCACCTTGCCCTTGTGGGGAAGTTGCTCGCTGGCGGCTGGTGCCTTGCCTACGGCCATTCCGGCGGAAGGCGCAGCCATGACGGGTGCGGAAAGAATGGACAGTACAAGAAGGGCGGGGGCAAATCGCATGGGAAGCTCCTAAAAATGGTTTATGTGGTAAAACCGCAACATTATACTTAGCTTAAATCTTCACGTCGAGCGCCACTGCCGCCAAAAAACGAAAGGGATTTTAAGCAAGCGCAAGGTTTGTCCGATGGCCCCCTCAAAAGTTCCGGAAACTGGCGCCAGCAGGCGCAAAATGGCAAGCAGGGCCAGCCCAAAAATATCGGCTCCTGTCATCTTTTTCCGTCAAGCTGCGTTACTCCCTCCGAGCCATTTGCGGGGTGCCGCACTAGTTGGATAGAATGCGGCGGGGGCATTCTGGGCTGCATTCGGCAGGCAATGCATGAATGCTCGTGAAAAAGCGGGTCTTGAGAAGGAGCGAAAGAACATGAGATTTTCCATAATTGCGGGCGCGGTTGCGGCAAGCCTGCTGATCGCGGGCGGCGTCCGGGCAGCCGACATGCCCGCACTGACCAAGAAGCACGATTGCGATATCTGCCATGACATCGAAAAAAGGCTGGTTGGCCCGGCATGGAGAGATGTAGCAAAAAAATACAAGGGCGTCACCAAATACAAGTGGGGGGGTCTGGAATATGGCCTGGAAGAGGGGCTGGTACATGCCGTATCCAAGGGCAGCTCCGGCAACTGGGGCGACATGCCCATGCCCGCCAACGATCCGAGCGGCGCCAAGCAGGCCGAGATGAAAGAGCTGATCAAGTTTGTGCTGGAGCTGGCCAAGTAGCAAACCGCTCTTCGGAAAATTGACAAGCTCCGGGGCGCTACGGATAATTCGGCCAACTTTTTCCCGCCATCCACTTCCATGCCGCCCAACCTGCGCCCCTTGCCCTTTGCTGTTTTGTGCGCAGTTGCGCTGGCTTCCTGCAACAAGCAGGAAGCCCCGGTTGCCGCCTCTCCCGCAGCCGGTGAAATGGTGGTAAAAATCGGCGCTTCCGCCCCCCTCACGGGGCCGCAGGCGCATATCGGCAAGGACAATGAAAACGGCACGCGCATGGCGATTGAGGATGCCAACGCCAGGAACGTGACCATCGGCGGCAAGAAGGTGCGCTTCGAACTGCTGAGCGAAGATGACCAGACCGACCCGAGAACCGCCACCGTCGTAGCGCAGAAGCTGGTGGACGCAAAAGTGAACGGCATCATCGGTCACCTGAATTCCGGCACCACCATCCCCGCCTCCCGCATCTACAGCGATAACGGCATCCCGCAGATTTCCCCTTCCGCCACCGCCGTCGCCTATACCGCGCAAGGATTCAGAACCGCATTCCGGGTGATGGCCAACGACGGGCAGCAGGGCAAGGCGCTGGGGGAGTTCGCCGCAAAAAATCTGGCCGCAAAAAAAATCGCGGTAATAGACGACCGGACCGCTTACGGCCAGGGACTGGCGGACGAGTTTGTCAAGTCCGCGCAGGGGAACGGCGCGCAAATCGTGGCGCACGAGTACACCACCGACAAGGCGGTGGACTTTACCGCCGTGCTGACTTCCGTCAAGGGCAAGCAGCCGGACCTGGTGTTCTTCGGCGGCATGGACCCGCAGGGTGTGCCGCTGGTCAAGCAGCTCAGGGCGCTGGGGCTGAACGCAAAATTCATGATGGGCGATGGCGGCTACACACCCAAGCTGATCGAACTGGCAGGCGCGGCTGC
>JACRAQ010000031.1 GCA_016213335.1 Nitrosomonadales bacterium | reverse complement strand
TCTCCTGGCCGATGACGTACTGATCGAGGATCTTTTTGATTTCCTGGGGCTTCGGAAGACCGAAGAGTTCCTGATCGCGGGGCTCCTCCCACTCCTCCGCGATGATGTCGTTGCAAAGATCGACGCATTCATCACAGATGAACACGGACGGGCCGGCAATCAGCTTGCGCACCTCGTGCTGGCTTTTGCCGCAGAACGAGCAGTACAACAATTTGTCACCCTTGCTTTTATCCAATGACATGCGTGCCCCTCACATTGCAATACCCGGAATCGCCAAATTACGCCCGCTTGTCCAGCACCTTGTCCACCAGGCCGTACTCGACCGCCTCAGCCGCGCTCAGGAACTTGTCGCGCTCGCTGTCGCGGGCGATGTCCTCGACGCTCCTGCCGGTATGCTGCGCCATCAGGACATACAGGCGCTCGCGCAGGCTCAGGATATATTTGGCGTGAATCTCGATATCCGTCGCCTGCCCCCGGAAACCGCCCAGCGGCTGGTGGATCATCACGGTTGAATTGGGCAATGCGAAGCGCTTGCCTTTGGCGCCAGCCTGCAGCAGGAACGCGCCCATCGAGGCCGCGATGCCGGTGCACAGCGTGGACACGTCCGGCTTGATGAACTGCATGGTGTCATAAATCGCCATCCCGGCAGAAATCGAGCCGCCGGGCGAGTTGATATAGAGATGAATCTCCTTGTCGGGGTTTTCCGACTCGAGAAACAGCAATTGCGCCACCACCAGATTGGCGACGTGATCGTTGATCTCCCCCACCAGGAATATCACGCGCTCTTTGAGCAGGCGCGAATAAATATCGTAGGCGCGCTCCCCGCGTCCGCTGGTTTCGATCACCATCGGGATCAGGCCGATGGCTTGCGGCTCCTCGCATGCCGGAGAGTTATCGCTGCGCATCATCCTTCTCTCCCCATCAGTTCACCGAACTCCACCGGCTTGTCTGCCACCCTGGCCACCCCCATCACCCACGCCGTCACATTATCTTCGAGCGCCAGATTGTTCGCTTCCTGCAGGCGGGACGGGTCGCTGTAGTGCCACTTTACCACTTCCTCCGGCTGTTCGTAGTTTTGCGCGTACTCCCGCACCAGCGCCTTGACCTGCTCCGGCTTGGCCTTCAGGTCGTGCCAGTTAGCCAGTTCCGCCAGGACCAGCCCCAGCTTGACGCGTTTTTGCGCGCGCTCGGCAAACAGTTCGGGCGGCAGCGACATGCCTTGCGGGATTTTGACACCGCGTTCGCGCATATCGTGCGCGGTCAGCTGCACCAGATTCTGCACTTCCGCTTCCACCAGCGCCTTGGGCGCATCGAGACTGCACATCTTCAGCAGCAGCTCCATCGCGTTACTTTTGTTGCGCGCCTTCAGGCGGCGCTTGATCTCGCGCTCCAGATTTTCGCGGATTTCAGCCTTCAGCTTGCCGGTATCGCCATCCGCGACCCCGAGCGATTTGGCGAACTCGGCATCCAGTTCCGGCAGGCGCGGCGCTTCCACCGCGTGCAGGCTTATGGTGAACGTCACCCGCTTCCCCGCCACGTCCTTGCCGTGATAATCCTGCGGGAAAGTCATGTCGAACGTTTTGCTCTCGCCAGCCTTCATGCCGATGATGGCGTTCTCGAAATCCGGAAGCAAGCGGCTGGCGCCCAGCACCGTCACAAAATCACTGGCCTCGCCGCCTTCGAACACCGCGCCGTCCAGCTTGCCGCAAAAATCCACGCGCACCTGATCCTCATTTTGCGCGGGGCGGCCGGCAGCCTCGAATACCGCACGCTGCTTGCGCAAAGTGGTGATGGTGCTGTCAACGTCGGCATCGCTCAGCGCGCAAACCGCGCGCTCCACGGTTTCCGAGGCGATGTCTCCCACGGTCACCTCGGGATAGACCTCGAACGTTGCGCTGTACTCGATCTGCTCGGCAGCGGGGTCGGCTTCCTTGACCACGAAGCTGGGATAGCCTGCCACTTTCAGGCTGTTGGCCAGCGCCGCCTCATCAAAGGAACGCTGCAAGGCGTCGCCCAGAACTTCCCGGTGCACTTGCGCGCCGTATTGTTGCTGCAGAATACCGAGCGGTGCCTTGCCCGGCCTGAAGCCGTGAATCTTGGCAGTACGCCCCAAACGCTTCAGCCGCACCTCGACCTCGCCGCGAATCTGCTGCTGGGGAATAAACGCATTCAGGCGGCGCTCCAGTGCGCCCAGATTTTCTACGCTCGACATGCTCACTTTCCTTGATGGTATGGGTAAACAAACTTGCTGGTGCGAAAGGAGAGACTCGAACTCTCACGCCTTGCGGCGCTGGAACCTAAATCCAGTGCGTCTACCAATTCCGCCACTTTCGCCTCTCCGCAACGAAGGGGCGGATTATATCACGCTCCAGCCTTCACTCAGGCGGCGCTCAGCCTATCCCCACCACCACCCGCCCGCGAGACTGGCCATGAATCATGCCCTGGAACACTTCCGGCAGCCGGGTAAACGGAATGGTGCGAGCGATCGCTGCCAACTGCGCCGGACGCAATTCTCCCGCCAGCCGCTGCCAGACTTTTTCGCGCAACGGCATGCGCGTGGCGGCGGAATCCACCCCGATCAATCGCACGCCGCGCAGGATGAAGGGATACACCGAGGTGTGCAGTTCCACTCCGCCGGCATTACCGAAGCTGGCGATCACCCCGTTCTGCTGCATGCTGCGCGTCAGCCAGGAAAGTGTTTCCCCGCCCACCGCATCCAGCGCCCCCGCCCATTGCGCCGGCTCCAGCGGACGATTGCTGCTCACGTCTATCGCGCTGCGCGGCAACACTTCCCGCGCGCCCAGCGACTTCAGGTACGGGTGCTCGCTCTCCTTGCCCGTCAGCGCCACCACGTGATAACCCAGTTGTGCCAGCATCTGGATAGCGAGGCTGCCCACCCCGCCCGTCGCTCCCGTCACCAGAACCTTCCCGCTGGCCGGCTCGAGGTCGTGTTGCTCCAAACGGTATATGGCCAGGGCGGCCGTGAATCCTGCCGTACCCAGCGCCATCGCGTCAAACAGCGACAGGCCGCGCGGCAAAGGCACCACCCAGCCAGCAGGGACACGCACATATTCCGCATACCCGCCGTCGTGCGCCACGCCCATCTCGTAACCGGTGACGATGACCTCGTCCCCCGGCTGAAAGCGCGCATCCAGCGAACTCTCCACCACCCCTGCCGCATCCACCCCGCCCACGCAGGGAAAGCGCCGGATGATCTTGCCCGTACCGGTTGCCGCCAGCGCATCCTTGTAGTTGACGCTGGAGCAGGCAACACGGATCACCACCTCGCCGGGATCGAGTTCGTCCAGCGCCATGTCCACGAAGCGGCCCGCCGTTTTCCCGCCCTCGCTGAAAATCCGGTATGCAGCAAATCGCTGTTTCATTGCTCCCCCTATTCACTCAAACGCTGCAACAGCACTTCAAATTCCATAGCGGAAACCGGCTTGCTGAACAGGTAACCCTGGAAAGCCATGCAGCCGTTTTTCCTGAGGAAGGCCAGTTGCGCATCGGTTTCCACGCCCTCCGCGATCACGTTCAGGCGGAAGTTCTGCGCCATGTCTATGATGGTCTTCACCATCACGGCATCATTGGGATCGGTGGTGGCGTCGCGCACGAAACTCTGGTCTATCTTGATCTGGTCAAGCGGCAGTTTTTTCAGGTAGGCCAGGGATGAGTACCCGGTACCGAAATCATCCAGCGACAGCTTGACGCCAATCGCCTTCAGGGCATGCATCTTGGCCACCACGTCGGCCACATCTTTCAGCACCACACTCTCGGTCAATTCCAGCTTCAGGCGCTCAGGGTTGATGCCATGCCGTTCGACCGCTTCTTCCACCTGCCGCACAAAATCGGCCAGCCCGAATTGCTGCGCGCTGACGTTGATGGCAAGTTCCAGGTCACGCGTCTCCTCACTCCTGCCCCACAGCACAAGCTGCTGGCAGGCCGTGTTCAGCACCCACACCCCGATATCCAGAATCAGCGAGCTTTCTTCGGCAATGGGAATGAATTGCGCCGGCGAAATCATGCCGCGTATTGGATGCACCCAGCGCAGCAGCGCTTCCGCGCCCAGCGGGCGGTGATCGCTGTCTATCTGAATCTGGTAATGCAGGCGCAATTGTTCTCCAGGAATGGCATGGCGCAAATCCGATTCAATCGCTGCATGCGCCTCTACCGCTTGCTGCATGGCGGGGTCGAAGAACCGCACCGCATTCCGCCCGGAATCCTTGGCTTGGTACATCGCCAGATCGGCGTGTTTGAGCAAGTCATCCACCGATTCCCCGCTGCCCCGGTACAGGCACACCCCTATGCTCGGGGAACTGTGATACCTGTGATCCTTGAGTTGATAAGGGGCGGACAGGGACATGCGTATCTTCTCGGCGATCAGCGCGACTTTTTGCGACGCTTCATTTGCATTCGCGCTGATTTCCTCGACCAGCATCACGAACTCGTCGCCACCCAGGCGCGCCACCGTATCCATCTCGCGCACGCATGCCTGGATGCGGCGCGCCACCTCGATCAGCAGCAAATCGCCATGATCGTGCCCCAGCGTATCGTTGAGGATCTTGAACTTGTCCATGTCGAGGAACAGCACCGCGCCGTACTGGTGGCTGCGCGCCGACACCGAGAGCGCCAGGCGGAAACGGTCCAGCATCAGGCGCCGGTTGGGCAGCCCGGTCAGCGCGTCATAGAACGCCAGATTGCGGATTTCATCCTCGGCTTTCTTGCGCGCAGTGATATCGCTGAAAATGGCGACATACTCGGTCGTTTTCCCCTGCTTATCCTTGACGGCAGTAATGGTCAGCCATTTCGGATAAATCTGGCCGCTCTTGCGCTTGTCCCACACTTCACCGGACCACGAATCGGTAGCCAGCAACTGTTGCCACATTGCCGCATAAAAGGCCTTGTCCTGACGGCCCGAACTGAGGATGCGCGGGTTCTTGCCCAACACCTCTTCCTGGCTATAGCCGGTAATGCCGGTGAATGCCCGGTTGACGCGAATGATATTGGCGCTGGCATCGGTGATCAGGATGGCCTCGTGCGTTTCGAAGGTGACCGCCGCGACGCGCAATTGCTCATTGGCGGCGTTCAAGTCGCGGGTGCGTTCCTCGATGCGGTCCTCCAGCGAACGGGTCAGCACTTGCAGGTTTTCGGTCATGCGGTTGAAGGCGCGCCCCAGCACGCCAATTTCATCGCTGCGGGATTCGTCAACGCGCTTGTCCAGATTGCCTGCGGCAATCTCACCCGCAGAGAGCGCGAAGTTCTTGAGCGGCAGGACCAGCCGCCGGCCAAAATAGAAAGCCAGGGCGCCGGCGAACAGCATTAATGCCAGCAACGATTTCACAAGAATTTCCTGTTGCCGGTATAAGGGCGCAAAAACCTCATCCGCATCCATCTTGACAACCACTCCCCAGCGCAATTCCGGCAGGTAGCGCCATGCGGCGACCACCCGCTTGCCGGCATAGTCCAGCTCCACGCCACCACCATACTGCCCGGCCAGGGCCTTGAGTATCGGGGCAGCGCCCGCTTTCAAGTCTATCTTGCGCTGCATGGCGGCCAGCGGATCACGCCTGAGTGGCGCAATATAAATGGCCTCGTCCGGCCCCACCAGTTTGGCCAGCGTCGTTTCGCCCGTCGTTCCGAGACCGATGACATCCATCGAGATTTGATAGATGCGCTGGCTATCGAGCTGAAACGCGACGACTCCCAGCAGCCGGCCGTCCCGGATAACTGGCGCGCTGACAAATGTAGCCGGTTCATTGGAAGGCGCATAATGCTCTAAATCGGAAATACTGCTTTCCAGGGTCATGCGCGACTCGCGAAATACCAGTGCCAGCTGGGTGCCGCGCATGGGATAGTTGCCCAGGTTGGTCGCAAAATCCGGCTCGCGCTTGTATGTGTAAACGATTTCGCCCTGTGGCGTGATCAGGAACACATCGTAAAACAACCCCTCTTCCAATATAAGCAGCGAAACTCTTCTCGAATGGCTTAACCGCCCTGCGGTATTCCGCAGAGCCGGCGCCATGCCGCGCGTAGGCATGCGACAGATCCGACAATGACTGCTCCCCCAGCGTGCTGCGCGCCAGCAGCTCTGCATGCTGGATCCGCTCAGCCAGATACTCCCTGATTTGCAGCGTCTTCTTGTCCGCCAGCCGCGACATCCGGCCCAGCGCCTCCTTGCGCAAGGCCTCTTCGTTCTGCCGCACGCTCAGATAGCCGGACACCGCCAGCGGCAGCAGTCCAATAACGACAAACCAGATCACAAAGCGCCAGGCGAGCGGGATACCTTTGTGCTCAGGCTGGCTCATGGTTGCGCTCCCGCCAGCGCCTTACTCACGGCCTGCCATTCCTCCCGGCTGCGATAAAACGGAAAAGGCGCCGGGCGTAGCGGCTGCGGGGATTGCCAGGCAATCTCAAATTGCCCATCGGCGCGCGCCCTGCCGATATACGCCATTTTCCATATATGGCGTGTGCGGTAGTCCGCTGCCACTATCCCTTGCGGGGCATGCAGGGTCAGCTGCGCCAGCGTGGTTTTTATCAACGCCAGGTCGGTTGAGTCCTGGACACGTGCAGCCTCCACCCACAGCTTCGCGGCAATATAGGAAGACATCATCGGGTCATCCAGCACGCGATCCTTGCCAAAGCGCTGCTTGAAACGCTCCACAAAGGCCCTGTTTTCCGCACCGCCCAGGCTCTGGAAATAATTCCATGCGGCATAATGCCCCGCCCCCAGTTCCGGCCCCATCGCCGCCAGTTCCGCCTCGGCAATGCTGGTGGAGAACACCGGGATATCCTCGGCGCGCACGCCCGCCTGTTGCAGGGCGCGAAAGAAGTGAAGATTGCTGTCGCCGTTGAGGGTGTTCAGGACAAAATCCGGTCGTAGCGCGGCAATCTCCTTCACGGCTGCCGCCATGTCACTGGCGCCCAGCGGCAGATACCGTTCGCCCAGCAGCTGCGCGCCTCGCGCAAACAACACATCCCGTGCGATCAGGTTCGCAGCGCGCGGAAACAGGTAATCCGAACCGATCTGGTAAAAACGATTGCCTTTGTTCTGCAACGCCCACAGCACCATCGGAATGATCTGCTGGCCGGGTGTTGCACCGGTGTAGAATATATCGGGCGACTGCTCCAGGCCCTCGTATTGCAGCGGGTAGAACAGCAGGTGATGATGCTTCTCGACTATGGTTTTGACTGCCTTGCGGCATGAGGAGGTCCAGCAGCCAAACAGTGCCCTCACACCATCCCGGGCGATCAGTTTCTCCGCCTGCTGTGCGCAATAGGCGGCATCGGAACGGCAGTCTGCCACGACCATTTCGATCAGCGCGCCGTTCACTCCGCCCGACTGGTTCGCCTCCTCCACCGCCAGCCGTAGCGCATCCACCAGCGGGGTCTCGCTGGCCGCCAGCGTGCCGGTCAGCGAATGCAGCACGCCGATTTTTATGTTGGGCTGACTTTCCAGGCGGCTGAGAAGCAGCCCCGCGACACCGGACAGCACAGCCGCCAGCACAAAGGCCAGCGCCAGATTGACTGCTCCTCTGCTTGGACAGTGCCTCATTTGTTTTCCGCCCGGTGATGCCGCATGAACAGTTTACAACCGGTGCATTGCTTCTGTCCGTCAAATATCACCGCACCATTTCACCGCAGCTTAGCTGAAATTGTTTCTCCACTCGCGCAACGCGGCAAATACTGCCAACTCGCTGCCCGCCGGGAGTTTGATGGCAAGCTGTTGTTCCACGTTGTGGAGTATTTCCGGCATGGAGCAGCGCAGGAACGGGTTGGTGGCTTTTTCCAGCGCGATGGTCGAAGGCAGGGTGGGCAGCCCGGCAGCGCGCAGCGCGCGCGAATCAGCCCGGCGCCTTTCGAGTTGCGCGTTGCGCGGTTCGCAGGCCAGGGCGAAGCGGATATTGGCTTCGGTGTATTCGTGCGCACAATACACTTTGGTTTCTCCGGGCAGGCCCGCCAGCCGCTGCAATGAGCGGAACAGTTGCTCGGCAGTTCCTTCAAACAGCCTGCCGCAACCGCAACCAAATAAAGTGTCACCGCAGAACAGGTTTCCGTCTCCCAGATAGGCGACATGACCGATAGTGTGCCCCGGGATATCGAGCACACCCAGCTCGATGCCGATCTCCGGTATTTCAACGGTATCGCCTTCGCCGACAGCCCGGCTGACGCAGGGAATATCCTCATGCTGTGGCCCATACACCGGCACGTTGTATACTTGCGCCAGCTTGCAGATACCGGCCACGTGGTCGCCGTGGTGGTGGGTGCATAGAATGGCGGCGAGTTCGAGCTGGTGTTTCTGGAGCGAGGCGAGCACCTGCCCGGCATCGCCGGGGTCAACCACGGCGGCGTATTGCCGGTTATGCAGCATCCAGATGTAGTTGTCGCTGAATGCGGGGATAGGAACGATGGCTGGCATGAGTATCCGTTTTGCGGGAATATTTCCGGGCTGAGTTGATTATATGCCGACTGCCAACACGCTAAACGACTGGTTTGCCACAACGCAAGGGCAGTATCTGCTGGAGCGTGAACTGGCGTTTTTCGACCACAGTGTAACCGATATTTTCGGCTTCAACGCGTTGCAGCTCGGCTTGCCCGAGCACGAGTTTCTGCGCACCAGCCGCATGCCTTTGCGTGTCGTGGCCGGCCAGGAAGCGGGAATTCAGGTGAAATTGAATCTGGATGAACTGGCCTTCGAATGCGGCAGCCTGGATCTTGTTCTGCTGCCGCATGTGCTGGAATTTAACGAGCGCCCGCACCAGATCCTGCGTGAAGTCGAGCGTGTGCTGAGGCCGGAAGGCCATCTCGTCATCAGCGGCTTCAACCCGCGCAGCCTGTGGGGCATGAGGCGCGCGCTGGGCGCAAAAACGGGCTATCCGTGGCGCGGCAATTTCATCGCACTGCCACGCCTCAAGGATTGGCTGGCGCTGCTGGGATTCGAGGTGGTGGCGGGCCGCTTCGCATGTTATGCGCCGCCGCTCACCAACCCGGGCTGGCTGGCCCACCGCCTCCGCTTTCTGGAGCCGGCTGGCGACCGCTGGTGGGCGGTATGCGGCGGAGTTTACTTTTTGCAAGCGATCAAGCGCGTACCGGGCATGCGCCTGATCAAACCGCAATGGAGCGAGGGATTGGTAGGCAAGCTGCTGCCAGCCGCACCCAAACTGAACAAGGAAGTGTCGCAGCGCACAAAATCCGAATCCTGACGAGAGCTGGCAGGGCATCCGCCCGCAGTATGCACAGGGCGCACAAACGACAAGCAAAAGGCCCTGCGGCGCGTTTCTGCTAGAATGTGCACCCTCCTTACCCGGCTGAGACGACCCGCTTCCCCGCATCCGGAAATGGGGACGCCCGGACTTCCCGTATGCCGGGAAACAGTTTGATTAAATGAACATCCTGACTTTCGATATTGAAGACTGGTTTCACCTGCTGGATATTGAATGCACCGCGACCGAAGCAGAATGGTGTAATTTCAAGCCGCGAATTCACGCCAATGTCGAACGCTTGCTGGAAACAACCTTGCGGCACGGCCACAAGGCAACGTTCTTCTGCCTGGGGTGGGTGGCCGAACACTACCCGGAAATTATCCGCCAGATAGATGAGCTTGGTTTTGAAGTCGCGTCCCACTCGCACAGGCACCAGCTGGTTTATCAGCAAACCCCGCAGCAATTCCGGGAGGACTTGAAGCGTTCTATCCATGTCCTCGAGGACATTACCGGCAAAAAAATCAAAACGTACCGGGCTCCGGGGTTCTCTTTTGTCAGAGGCAATTCCTGGGCGGCCGAGGCGCTTCTCGAATATGGCATAGAAAGGGATAGCTCTATTTTCCCCGCCGAGAGGGGACACGGCGGCTACGAAAACTTTGGGCGGGCGCAGCCTTCCGTTCTGGATTGCGCGGGAGGAAAGCTGAAAGAATTCCCGATCAGCCTCGGGCGAGTGCTGGGGAAAAACATAGTTTTTTCCGGGGGGGGCTATTTCAGGCTGCTGCCTTACTGGATGATCCGGAGTTTGACCAACCGGGCCGATTATGTAATGACGTACTTCCATCCACGCGATTTCGACGCGGATCAACCGGTGCTGGATTTGCCGCTCCATCGGCGGTTCAAATCCTATGTGGGCCTGCGCGGCGCGCACAGGAAACTGGATCAATGGTTAAGCGAAAACAAGTTCATTGACATCGAAACGGCGGACCAGCTTGTTGACTGGGATTCTGCACCGCTGGTAGAAATGCGCACGCTCCTGACATGAATACACCTGAACCCGTAATGCGCTTTATGAATGGCTGGTGCCGCGCATGATCGAAATCTCTCTCGAATCTCTCGGCCTGATTTTATGCACGACAATTTTTTTGTCCATGCTGCTGATGCCCATCGCCTCCAGCCTGGCGCATAAAGTCGGAGCCATAGACATCCCCAAAAGCCGGAGCGCTCATACGACACCCAAACCGCGCATGGGCGGCCTGGCGATGTCGCTGAGCCTGGTAATAGCCTGTCTCGCCTTTCTGCCGCAGAATTCTTTTATTCTGGCGTTCTTGTCGGGGTTGATCGTGATCGTCATGACGGGTGTGGTTGACGACATGGTCGAAATTTCACCGCGCTGGAAATTCCTGGGGCAAATCCTGGCAGCAACATTGTTTGTCTATCTGAGCGGCATGGAGATTGATCATATCGGCGATATTCTGGGCTTCGGCGATATCAGGCTGGGCGGAGCATCGTTTGCTTTTACCGTGTTTTGCCTGGTGGGTGCTGTCAATGCGCTCAACCTCGCAGATGGCCTGGACGGCCTGGCAGGCGGAATCTCAGTGATCGCGTTGGTATTTTTCGCTTATTTTGCATGGAGCGTGCAGGGTAATGAATTACTGGTTGTCGCTGTTTCCCTGATAGGCGCGATCGTCGGTTTCTTGCGCTACAACAGCTACCCGGCGAGGGTTTTCATGGGTGACAGCGGCAGCATGATGCTGGGGTATGTCGTGGCGGTGCTGCTGATCGCATTAAACCATACCGCGCCGGGCATACCGGTTCCCGCCCTGGCCATGGTGGTGGCATTGCCGCTGATGGATACGTTGCTGGTGATGGCGCGGCGGGTGCGTTACGGGCACAACCCGTTTCATCCGGATCGGACGCATTTGCACCATCGCTTGCTTGACCTGGGTTTTCCCCATCCTGCGGTGGTGGCGGCAATTTATTCCGTAATGCTCGGTTTTGGCTTACTGGCGGTTGCGCTGCATCACTGGCCGGACTGGGTGATTTTTTCGAACCTGGTGGGTGCCGGGCTGCTGATATTTTCCGGGGTCACGCTGGCGCAGCAAACCGGCTTCCGTTACAAGACGAGAACCAATGAAAGGCTGGAATCGGTCAGGCAAACCCAGATATTTAAACGCGTGGCCCACTGGCTCAGAGTGACCGCAAAACCGGCCGGGATAGCAATCCTGGCGGCTTTGCTGCTCCCGGCCTTATTTGCGCCGCTGCTCTCTTTGAGCAGCAACAAGGTACTGGCGCTATATTGCACGGCGGCGTTGCTGGTGTTTTTTTCCTTTCGCACCCGGCGCGCGGCAGACCAAGGCATTTTGCATGGTACGCTGTACCTGGTGATATTCGCGCTGCTGTTGATCTATAACCTCTCTGTACAGTCCCGCCCTTCCTGGCTCGGTGAATATATCGACGCGCTGTCTGTTATCGCCCTGATGTGGGTAGTGCTGAAGCTGATTTTCGCCAAACATAGCGAAATTATTTTTGCATCCGGCTTCGAGTTGTTGATACTTTTTATTTCATGGTTTATTCCGTTTGTGGCCCTGGAAGATCTGCAAGCATCTTCCAGCACGTTGCTGGCCGTTCAGCACGCCTGCTTGCTGTCTATCCCCTTTGTGCTGGTGATGAAGATCCATATTCGCAACCATGGCCAGAACCATTGGGTTACTATCCCGCTTATCGTTGCTCTCGGCATAGTGGCAGCAAGGGCGTCGATATAACACGACGAAACTGCAAGTGGCAGAGTTTGTCTCTGCTGGAACAGGCGGTTAGCTGCAAGAACGACGGAAACCGATGAGCGGGTCCAGGCGAAAAAAGCTGGAGTACGGGAAGGCGGGGCAACTTACAGGCCCGAACGAGCCCGCACTCACTCGACTCGATTGGTGGTGAGGATGCCGCAAATATCAAATGGTTGCGGGTTCGCTATACCCTGAGATCAGATATCGTATCCCGCTTGACTGACTGAATGCCGCCATGGCCAACCGACTTCATCGAACGGACTAGCCAAAACAGCACCATGAAAGCAAATATGATCGCGAAAACCGATATTGCGATGACGAGAAGGCGCGTCTGCGGGTGAAGCGAATATGCCTGCAAGCTTAACAATAGCCCCACACAAAACGCCAACGCCTTATGCACTTTACTTCCCAGAGAGGAAGTTGATACAGTAGAAAACCAGGTAAGAACTGATGCGATGGCTTTAGGTTCTGCAAGTTTTCTGTCCATTTTAAACTCCCGATTCTTGCTGACTTGCGGGAGACTGTACGCCACTTCGATTGCAAATACTATTGTACTGAAGTACAGGTGTACTGAAGTACAGTTGCGCCGCAACACAAGCAGGGAAGCCCCTCCTGTCATATCTGGCATTCCGCCCGAAGCGCAGGGGCAGCCAGCATTCAACCGGCTGATTTAAAATAAAATGCCAGACAGGGCTTGTTACCCTGCGGTTTCAGGAGGCGCCAATTATTTCTGCTGGATAGCAGGATTTGGAGTTACCGCTACCGGGCTGATACCCGAAATGCGCGAAATCCGGGTGAAATCGCACTCAACTTTCAAACGGGTGCCGCAACACGATAGTTTCATCGCGATCCGGGCCGGTAGAAACCATGTCCACCGGCACCCCGCAAATTTCCGCCATGCGCTGCAAATAATTGCGCGCTTCCAGCGGCAGGTCCTCGTAGCGCTTCGCCCCCACCGTGCTGCCGCTCCACCCCGGCATATCCTCGTACACCGGCTCGCAGCCTGCCAAGGCATCTGCGCCGGCTGGCAGGATGTCGCTGTATTGGCCGTCAATGCGGTAGCCAACACCGATGCGCACGGTTTCCATGCCATCCATCACATCCAGCTTGGTCACACACAGACCCGATACCCCATTGATCTGGATGGAGCGCTTGAGTGCGGCAGCATCGAACCAGCCGCAGCGGCGCGCGCGCCCGGTAGTGGCGCCGAACTCACAGCCCCTGTCCGCCAACTGCTTGCCGATCGGATCCTGCTTCTCTTCCGCATCGTACAGCTCGGTCGGGAATGGGCCGGAGCCGACGCGCGTGGTATATGCCTTGGTGATGCCCAATACATAATGCAGCATCTGCGGGCCGACCCCGCTGCCGGCGCAGACCGCACCGGAAATGCAGTTGCTGGAAGTCACGAAGGGGTAGGTGCCGTGGTCAATATCCAGCAAGGTGCCCTGCGCGCCTTCGAACAGCAGGTTTTGCCCGGCCTTGCTGGCCTCGTACAGCGCGCGCGGCACATCCAGAACCAGTGGTTTGATGCGCCCGGCCAGTTGCAACACATCATCCATGGTCTTCTGGAAATCCACCGTCTCGGCGCGGAAATAATTCTTCAGCACAAAATTGTGGTAATCCAGCAGCTCGCCCAGTTTGGCGGCAAATCGCTCGCGATGGAACAGGTCCTGCAAGCGGATCGCGCGGCGCGCAACCTTGTCTTCATATGCCGGGCCGATGCCGCGCCCGGTGGTGCCGATCTTGGCCGCGCCCTTGGCAATCTCGCGCGCCTTGTCCAGTGCCTCGTGGTGCGGCAGGATCAGGGGGCAGGCCTCGGAAATGCGCAGGCGGCCATAAACGTCCACTCCGGCATCGGTCAGGCGATCCATTTCCTTGAGCAGCGCCTGCGGCGACAGCACCACGCCGTTGCCGATGTAACACATCACGTTATCGCGCAGAATGCCTGAAGGAATAAGGTGCAGCACCGTCTTTTTGCCGCCAATGACCAGCGTATGGCCTGCGTTGTGCCCGCCCTGGAAACGCACCACGCCTTGCGCTTGGTCGGTGAGCCAGTCCACGATCTTGCCCTTGCCTTCATCACCCCACTGCGTACCGATTACCACTACATTTTTCGACATCGCCGATTCCCGGTTCAAGATTTCATTTCAACCACAACCCACGCGCCATCGCACAGCACCAGCTCGCGGTCGCAGCCAAATTCGCCGCGCATCGACTGGTCGCCGAGCAAATCCACCACCACCACACATCCCTGCGCGCGCAGTTGCGCAATCTTTTCCTGCAAGGCCGGGGCGTCGCGGTGCGGCGCAAGTATGCCTCCCGGCAGCGCCTGTTGCGCCAGCAAGCCATGCAGCTGGCGCAAATCCATGCTGAAGCCGGTGGCTGGGCGCGCGCGCCCGAAGCTCTTGCCCACATCGTCGTAGCGCCCACCCAACGCAATGGCGTCGTGGCTGCCCGGATGGTACGCCGCGAACACCATACCGCTGTGGTAATGGTAGCCGCGCAACTCGGCGAGATCTATGCCGATGCTGTGCGCGAGCGGCTGCAAGTGCGCTGCCGCCCGCTCCAGATCATCCAGCGCCGCAGCCACTTCCGGGTAAGCCGGCAGCACCGCGCGAGCGCGCGCAAAAACCTCCACGCCGCCATACAGTTGCGGCAGCGCCAGCAACGCACTTCTCACTTCCGGCCGCAAGCCGCTCACCCGCGCGCTCAAGGCGGCAACATCCTTGCTCTGCAACACCTCGAACAGTTCCGCTTCCAGCGCACCGCCGATCTCCCCGCGCCTTGCCAGCGCGCGGAACAGCGCGACGTGGCCGAGATCGAGATGCACGCCCGATATGCCGAGCGAAGCCAGCGCCTGAAGCATCAGGCGCTGGACTTCCAGGTCGCTCTCCAGCCCGGCGTGACCGTACAGCTCCGCGCCGATCTGCAGCGGCTCGCGGGTGCGCATCAGGCCGGCAGGCCGGGTGTGCAGCACGCTGCCGGCATAACACAGGCGGGTGACGCCCTGGCGGTTGAGCAAATGCGCGTCAATGCGCGCCACCTGCGGGGTAATGTCAGCGCGCAACGCCAGCGTGCGCCCGCCCAGCTGGTCAACCAGCTTGAAGGTGCGCAAATCCATGTCGTGGCTACCGTTCGCCAGCAGCGACTCGGCATATTCCAGCAGCGGCGGCACCACCATCTGATAACCGGACAGGCGCAGCAACTCGAGTATGCTGGCGCGCATGCGTTCAATGCGCCAAGCCTCATCCGGCAGCATGTCCTGTATAAATTCCGGCAACAGCCAATTCGCCATGCTATTTCACCAAATACAGCAGCAGCAGCCCTGCCAGCATGGCGCTGATGCCCACGAAACGCAGTTGGCCGTCAGAGAGCCGCACCATTTTGCCGAACATCTCGCGCCACATGGCCGGAAACAGAAACGGGATAATGCCTTCGATGACCAGCATCAGCGCCAACCCGATCAGCCAGTAATCCAGCATCCCCTACTTGCCCGATTTCCCCGAGCTTTTCAGGTACTTGAAAAAGGCGGAGCTGGGGTCAACCACCATGACATCGCTCTTGTTCCTGAAGCTTTGCTTGTAGGCTTCCAGGCTGCGGTAGAAGGAGTAAAACTCGGAATTGCGCCCAAAGGCTGCGGCATAAATCGAGGCTGCCTTGGCGTCTCCATCGCCCTTGATTTTCTGCGCATCGCGGTAGGCATTGGCGAGCGTCACTTCGCGCTGACGGTCGGCATCGGCGCGAATCTTCTCGCTTTCGGCATTGCCGGTCGCGCGCAACTCAT
>JACRAQ010000003.1 GCA_016213335.1 Nitrosomonadales bacterium | reverse complement strand
CTGCTGCTGCAGCCACTCCAAGGCCCCCGGATTGACCCGGCCGACAGGCTTGCTGCCCGCGCTATATGCCTTGAACCTGCCTTTGCCCAGCACATTGAACAGCACCTCGCCCAAGATGCTGCGCGCGGAATTGCCGGTGCACAGCACTAGTACGTTGTATCGCTTTTTATTCATTCAGCCTCTTGCCGAACCGTGAGCGCGTGATCTTCCAGGCGAGCCAGAGCCACAAAGGCAACAGGGGCACTGCAAGCTGCAGCAACGCCTCCAGCATGGCGGCGGCACCTGCCGCCGGGTAGGATTCTGCCAGGTAGTCTGCGATTGCAACGCGCTCTTCGGCAGTCAGCGCCACGCCATTCCAGTACTGCATACGCAAGTTAACCAGCCCCCACCCGATCCGGTTATGCCGCTGCCTGGTGTAATAGTCTGCAATATGGCATGTTGTGCAGCGTGACTTGGTCAGTCGCACCGGATACGGAAGAGCATCCCAGGCTGCCTTTTCTGCGGCGAGGCGCCGGGCTTCGATTTCCTCTTCCTGTCTTTGTAGTTCCGCTTCCCTTTTCTTGTCCGTATGAAATTCTGCTTGCAACCGCTGGCGCTCCTTCTCTGAACGCACAGAAGATTTCAGCCCGTACTCTGCCGGGTCAATGTCAGCAAGCCCCAATTGAGGTGCCAGCCAGCCCGTCAGACATAACAGCATGAACGGCTTCCTGAAACACATTCTTGGGTGACAGAACTACTTCCGCCGCGGATCAGGTGGCGACTTGGCGCTCAGGCCAAGCGCTTCGTTCCGTTTACCCAAGTCTACGCGCAAGTGATCGGTGCTCAGCCCCCTCTCTTGCAGTTTGCGTTCCATTTCCGCCAAGTCTTCCGGCGTAATTCCCTTGTTGGCATATTCCCGGCGGGCTTCCTCGATTGCCACCTCGACGCGCTTCTTGGCCTTGACCCAATCCGGATTGATTGCCGCATCGCGCTCCGTGGCAACGGAAAGAATGCGCGCCAGCGGCAGATAAGGGTTGGCTTTCAGCTTGAGCGTCCTCCCCGCCTTTTCGATCCCTGCCTCAAAATGGGGAATCCATCGCCTGACATACTGGTACAGAAAATGGCTGGCGGCCTTTCCGGATCCATTGTCCTGTTTTTCTGCCGCGCGTCCGTACAGGCAGGAAACAAATTCCATTTGCACGGACACATGGTCCGGCAAGTCCTTGAAATGCTCTCCCCGCTCGATGCCGTGATTGCGGTAAAACACCTCGATTTCGGATACGGTTCCCCCCATCATGGCGCCATCCAGTGGAAAACAGGTGTTGAGGTTCGCCTCGCGAGGTGGCTGCAGGAACATGCGGCTGTATTCCACCAGCAATTCTTCGTGGCTGGATAGTCTCGACATGGCAGCGCGCAACACATCCAGTTGTGCTCCAATCCCGTATGCCAGAGTGAGATCGATATCTGCCAGGTCATCCGCCAGATAATCGGCCATGGCCCGGTAATGTTCTTCGGTCTGCGGCGTGAGAAAAGACCTGGCCAGGATCAGGTAGAACTCGCTACGTTCTATCTGAAGTGAGGGTATCAAGGATTCCGTCATGTTTGTCATTTTAGCAACCGAAGACAGGAAATTAAATCGCCGGAGAGAGTTTGCTCTCTCCGGCGATTTGAGCGGCGTGAAGCGGCAAAATGGTTTTGCCTATTACTTCTCGGCTGGCTCGGCAGCAAGATTGAGCGACTTCTCTCCGAAAGCCCATCCGGCCAGAACGATGCCCACCGCCAGGAGTATTATCATCCACTCGGTCATCGAGGGCACGTAGTCAATCAGGCCCGTTACCCAGGAGCCCTTGAACAGGGGGACTGCCTGACCGCTGATGAGGAACTCGTAGCGTCCGATGAACAGCGAAACGATGACCATGATGGAAGGGAAGAAAGGCGCCCCGCCTTTTGCCAGCATCACGAAGGCGGCGATCATCAGGATCAATTCTATCCAGTACCAAGGCGAGGCCACGACGTGATCCCATACCTGCAAGCCGTCGGCATTGCTCCAGAGGCCGATGATCGTGCGTGAAACCACCGCTAGGATGACGATGCCCAGAGCGGCCGCAAACACCTTGGGCATGGCGCCGGTCATCAGATTTTTTACTTTGGCGGGCATGAAGCTTTCGTTGCCGTAGGTGAGATAGGTTATCAGTACCGCGAAAGCGGCACCGGACACCGCAGCCGTGAGCAGGAAGTATAGCGGAATAATCGGGCCGTACCACATCGGTCGCATGGCCATGGCGCCGAACACGCCGCCCAAGGTGCCGTGAGCGACGACCACGGAGGCGAAGGATGCGATACCCAGCATCCTGCTGCCGGAACTATTCCAGTCTCCGCCATTGATTTTCTGGAACTTGAGCAGCAGCAACACCATATAGGCCGCGTAGAACAGGCCCATCCAGTTGAGCGGCGACAGGTACTGGAATGACGTGGGGATCGCCCAGAGCATGCGGAACGGATGACCCAGTTCCAGCGCCAAGCAGGTAAAACCTGCAATCAGGGTCACCAGCGCCAGCCAGATGCAGCGCTTGGCGACCGGATAAAACTCCTTGATCCCGAACACCATAGCCAGCGACGCGACAAACGTGAGTCCCGTCGAAGTCAGCACGAAAAAAACGTAGCCGACTACCGGCAACCCCCAGGTAATGCCGCTGCTGCCGGTATTGAAAGCAGCATGGCCGTTGCTCATCAGGCTGGCAAGCGCCAGGCCGCCGCCGATGACCAATGCCGCCACCCCCGCCATCATGGCCGCATTGACCGGCCCTTTCACTTGTTGTGCACTCATGGGTATTTCCTCCTTAAGCTTTGTTGGCGCCGCCGCGACCGCTCGGCACAGCCGGGCCCGCACCGCCAGACAGGTAGTACACCTGCGGTTTGTTGCCGGTGTGATCCAGCAGGCGGACGCCGCGCTTGTCCGAAATCAGCCGGCTGACGTTGGAATTGGGGTTGTCCAGGTCACCGAAGTAACGGGCGGTAGGCGCACAGGTGCGGACACACGCCGGCACATATTCGCGGTTGGCCGCATCGTCGTTGGACAAGTCGGCAATTCCCTTGGGCGCCTTGCTGATCTTGTGGTAGCAGAAGGTGCATTTGGACACCACGCCGTGTGGCTGGATGCCGACGCCGTGGGCATTGTCCTGTTGCGGCCCCTTGTAGGGCGGATTCCACGACAGGTCGCCCTCGCCCGGAAATACACTCTTGATGTCGGGTTCGACCAGCGGTTTTTCGTCCGTATAGAAACGCACGCCGTATGGGCAGGCGATCATGCAGTACTTGCAGCCAATGCACTTGTTCCAGTCTATCAGCACCACGCCGTCCTCGGTCTTGAAGGTCGCCTTGGTCGGGCATACATGCATGCAGGAAGGTTCTTCACAGTGCATGCAGGGTCGTGGGAACCACTTCAATACCGGAGTTGGCTGCTTGCCCTCGGTGTAATACAGGACATCCTGATAGTTCTCGCCGGGCAGGCGGTTGTTCTCCATCTGGCAGGCGGTGCTGCATGCCTGGCATCCGGTGCATTTGTCCAGGTCAATCACCATTCCCCATCTAGCCATTTCAGTGTCTCCTTATTTGTTAGGCGCGCTCGACCGTAACTTTCCCGGTGTAGAAGTTCTGCATGCCGGAAATGCGGTCGGATTGCTGAACCAGAATCTCGTCCACGTGGGAGCCGCGCCCCTTGGCCCAGCGCCCCCACGCCCAGTGACCGTGCTCGAACGGCAGCACGATCGTGTCGGGGCGGGCAAGTTCGGTCACGCGGGCGATGGCGACAAGTTCGCCCATCGCGGACTTGATCCTGATGCGGTCTCCGTTCTTGAAACCCTTGGCGCTGGCCACGCTGGGGTGCACCTCGGCCACCGCCTGTCGGTTGCCGCCAGCCGCTGGCTGGAAGAGGGCAATGGCGTGCGGGATGTTGGCCGTGCGACCCTCCGCGTGCATCGCGGTCTTCGGCGTCACGAAGTGCAGATCGCCGCCGCCGGTATATTTCGGCTCCTCCCAGTGCGGCATGTTGTAGTTCACTTCCGAACGGCCGGTGGCCTTGAGAATCCAGTCCTTCTTGTGCTCCATGTAGGAAGACACGAACTCGAATTTGCCCGAATCGGTCTTGAGCAGCTTGTCCTTTACATCCTGGGGCTTCATGGGCTTGTTCCAGCCATTGCCGTCCCACTCGAAGAATTCGCCGCGCACCTGGCGCCAGTGGTACGGCTTCTTGAACCAGCAGCCCTTGGCTTTCCAGGTATCAAAATCCTTGACGCCATTGTCGCCGGGGTTGTCCGCGAAACCCTTGGCCAGGTGGCGCACGATGTTTTCGGCGCTCTCCAGTTTCTTGTAATACTCGCCGGTTGGCCCCTTGATGCGGCTGCCGATCTGAATCAGCACGTCGGCGAAGGTTTTGGTGTCATAAACCGGTTTCACCGCAGGAACGCGCAACTGGGCCAGCGGCCAGCCCTGGAACGGATAGGTGGGGGCATCCTGATAGCGTTCGAGATAAGTGTTGTCGGGTAGAACCAGGTCCGCCAGCATGGCGACCTCGCTTGGGAACGGCGAGGTATCAATGACGAACATGCTCTTTACCGCTTCTTCCCACTCCTTGCCGCAGTTCGCGGTGGAAAATATCGGGTTGGTCATGTAGAACAGCGCGGTATCCAGTTTGTAGGGCTTGCCTGCCAGATGATTCCTGCCGACTTCCTGAATCATGTTCTTGGCCATCAGGTAGCCGTCTTCGTGGCCTTTCAGGTCTATGCGCGGCAGCTGCTTGTGCGGGCCGTTCTTGGCATAGTCGTCCAGAAAATCGTCATCCTTGGCCGGAGCCGGGCCATAGGCAGGCCCCATCTGATAAGCCAGGCCGCCTTCGGCGAACAGCGAGCCGACCAGCGCGTTCAGCGAGTGAATCGCCATGCCGTTCAGCACGCCGTTGCTATGGGTGTGGGCGCCGCGCTCGAACAGGGCGATGGCCGGACGGGTGGAGCCGAACTCGCGCGCCGCCGCCGTGATGGAATCGGCGGACAGGGTGGTCACGCTTTCCGCCCACTTGGGAGTGCGATCCTTGAGTTCCGTGTTCCACCACTGGATGAGCCCCTTCACCCACTTTTCGTTGAAGGAAGACTCTTCCAGTCTTTCGCCGGCCCTGAAATGATTCACCCCGTCCTTGAAGTCGCCTACGAAAGATTTTTCCCATAAACCTTCGGCCAGGATCACATGGGCCACGGCCAGCGCCAATGCGCCATCGGTTCCCGGCTTGATGATCATGGCGCGATCCGAGGCGGCCAGCGTCTGGTTCATGTGTACATCAACAGCGATAATTCGCGTCTTGGGTGTTTTGACCCCGCGCATGTAGCCCCATTGCTGCATGTTGTTGTTATAGGGGCGGAACGCTTCCAGGTAGTTTGCACCGAATATGAACAGGCAGTTGGTGTGGGCGTAATCATAGGAACTGTACGAGGCGTTGCCGTCCGTGCATTGCTTGGCCAGCACCGATCCGTCCGAGCAGATCGAAGAGTGGCCGATGGGCGCATTGGGGGAGCCGTAGAGTTTGCCGAAGGCCGCGATGTTCACTCCGACATCGGAAGCCCCCCAGCCGCGACCGAAGAACAGGCCGAACCGGTGGGATTCGCCCTTGTCGCGTAGCGCGTTCAGGCGGTCGGCGACCATCTTGAAGGCTTCGTCCCAGGCGATGGGAACGAACTTGGGGTCTTCATTGCGCCCCTTGTTCGGGTTGGTGCGTTTCATCGGGCCTTTGAAGCGATCCGGGTCATAGAGCATGTAGGTGCCCAGATGCCCCTTTGGGCACAGCTTGCCGTTGGCGATGGGATGGTCGTTGTTGCCGTAAATGGCATGCACCCTGCCGTTGGTGGTGTAAACGTCGATGCCGCAACGCGCCGGGCACTGGGCGCAGATACTTTTGGTTACCACCGTTCCGGACGACGATTCGGCTGCGGCGTGCGCTTCGGTTAAAGTGGAGAAACCATCCAGTTTGCCCCTCAAGCCTGCTGCACCGGCTGCCCCAACTGTTCCGGTTGCCTGCAGAAAGCGGCGCCGGGACATTTTGAGCTCCAGGATATTCTTCAGGATATTCATTCCACGTCTCCTCGTTGTTATTGAATACTCCAGCAGTGCCAGAGCAGATAAAGCAAATGTCACTGTTGATGAGTGCAATAGCCATGCCAGCAGGTTCTAGTATCTTGACCTAAACAGCAGCGAAGAACCGAAGTCAGCCAGGTGGCAGCGCTGTTGGCGCTACGGCAATGATATTCGCAAGCTTTTCCGGTATAAGCCTGACCTGATTCACGGCAAATACCTTTGCAAGAAATCAGGCGAATGGGATGAAGTGGTAGCGCATCGTAACGGTTTGGTAATAAACCCCACGTCCCGGAAGAGCATATGGAATCGTTATTGTTCAATAATGCAATGCACGAACTGCTGCACCCAGCAAATAGCGCTGGATTTTGAGCAATGAAGGCTGATGGCGGTTTGAGCGGTTTTGGAGTTGCCCGCGCTCAAACTGCATGGCAACTTCTTTTGAAGGCACAATGTGCGCAGCCTTACTTCCGGTCATTGCCGTGCGTAGAAAGCCGCAATTGCCTTCATTTCCACCAGGCTCAGCACATCGGACATGGCATTCATGGATTTGTTTTTGCGCGTCCCGTCCTGGTATTCCTTCATCGCCAGCACCAGATAGGTTTCGGATTGACCCGCAAGGCTTGGCGTTCCGGGTTCGGTGCTCCTGCCGTTTTCACCGTGGCAACGATTGCATTTCTGGACTATGGAAAATTGCGGTGATAACGGAAGCGTGGTGTCGGGTTTGGCAGCTTTGAGCGAAGCAAAATAT
>JACRAQ010000029.1 GCA_016213335.1 Nitrosomonadales bacterium | reverse complement strand
CTGATCCAGCGCGCCATCGACCCGCTGAAACGCACGCTGATCGAGGAAGGTCTGATCGTCGCGCTGGTGTGCGTGGTGTTCCTGATGCACGCCCGCAGTGCACTGGTCGCCATCGTGATGCTGCCCATCGGCGTGCTGATCGCCTTCATCACGATGCGCGCGCTGGGGATAAGCTCCAACATCATGAGCCTGGGCGGGATTGCCATTGCCATCGGCGCGATGGTGGATGCGGCCATCGTGATGATCGAGAACGCGCACAAGCATCTGGAGCGGCTCCCCCTCCCCAACCCCTCACCCGGCGATGGAGGGGCTAAACTCCTTGAGGGTAAGGAAAACGAGCCCCTCTCCCTCCGGGGGAGGGGTTGGGGAGGGGGAAATCTTGACGAACGCGCCGCCGCCATCCTCGCCGCCTGCAAGGAAGTCGGCCCGGCACTGTTCTTCTCGCTGCTCATCATCACGGTGTCGTTCCTGCCGGTGTTCACGCTGGAAGCGCAGGAAGGCAGGCTGTTCGCGCCGCTGGCGTTCACCAAGACGTTTGCGATGGCGGGCGCGGCGTTGCTGTCGGTCACGCTGGTGCCGGTACTGATGCTGCTGTTCATCCGTGGCAGGATCATGCCGGAGGCGCGCAGTCCGCTGAACCGTTTCTTAATCCGGGGCTACCGCCCGATCATCGCCGCCGTGCTGCGCTGGAAAAAAACCACTATCGCTGCGGCGCTGTTGGTGCTGGCGGTGTCTATTTACCCGGCGATGCGCATGGGCAGCGAATTCATGCCGGCGCTGAACGAAGGCACGCTGCTCTACATGCCCGCATCGCTGCCCGGCATGTCGGTCACCAAGGCAGCAGAGTTGCTGCAAACGCAGAACAAGATCATCAAGAGCTTCCCGGAAGTCGCCTCGGTGTATGGCAAGGCCGGACGCGCGCAGACCGCCACCGACCCTGCGCCGCTGGAGATGTTCGAGACGGTAGTCAACCTCAAGCCGGAAAGCGAGTGGCGTTCCGGCATGACCACCGGCAAGCTGATTGCCGAAATGGACAAGGCGTTGCAATTCCCCGGTATGGCAAACTCCTGGACGATGCCGATCAAGGCGCGCATCGACATGCTGTCTACCGGTATCCGCACGCCGATCGGCATCAAGGTGTTCGGCAAAAACCTGGAGGAAATGGAGCGCGTAGCCAGGGACATCGAGGCCGTGGTCAAGAATGTCCCGGGTACCGCCAGCGCTTTCGCCGAGCGCATCACTGGCGGTTTCTATCTCGATATCGAGCCGGATCGAACTGCGCTGGCACGCTATGGGCTGACGGTGGGCGAAGCGCAGGAAGTGATCGCCACCGCGCTGGGCGGCGAAAATGTCACGACTACGGTGGAAGGGCTGGAGCGCTTTGGCGTGAATGTGCGTTACCCGCGCGAATTGCGCGGCACGCCGGAACAGATTGCGCGCGAAGTACTGGTGCCTACCCTCAATGGGGCAATGATCCCGCTCGGGCAACTTGCCCGGATCAGCATCAGCAAGGGCGCGCCGTCCATCCGTACTGAAAATGCCTTGCTGTCCGCATACATTTATGTGGACATCCGCGACCGCGACATCGGCTCTTATGTGGCCGAGGCGCGCAGGGCGGTTGCGGAGCAGGTGAAATTCCCGCCTGGCTATTACGCGACATGGAGCGGGCAATTCGAATATATGGAACGTGCCGCAGCGAAGATGAAGATCGTGGTGCCGATCACGCTGCTGATCATCTTTCTGCTGCTGTATCTCAACTTCAGGCGCGTGACGGAATCGCTGATCGTGATGCTCTCTGTGCCGTTCGCACTGGTCGGCGGAGTGTGGCTGCTGTGGCTGCTCGGCTACAACCTGTCTGTTGCCGTCGCGGTTGGCTTCATCGCGCTGGCGGGCGTGGCGGCGGAAACCGGCGTAGTGATGCTGATCTATCTGGAGCACGCATGGGAAAGGGTCAAGGCCAAACGTGAGACTGAGGGGCAATATCCAAGCACTGGCGATCTCTACGCGGCGGTCATGGAAGGCGCGGTGGAGCGGGTGCGCCCGAAGATGATGACGGTGGTGGCGATCATGGCCGGACTGCTGCCCATCATGTGGGGAACCGGCACCGGCTCCGAAGTCATGCGCCGCATCGCGGCACCGATGGTAGGCGGCATGATTTCCTCGACCATCCTGACGCTGGTAGTCATCCCGGCCATTTATGCGCTGGTGAAGGAAATGACTTTATCCAGGAAGAACAAAAACCAGCAGGCCAATTTACCCTCAACCGGAGAAAGGAGATGAACCCAGCGCAAACAAAAAAATCGAAATTGAACAGTCCCCGGAAATTGTTACCCAACTTGCCCAGGAGGTTGTCATGCGTTACTTGATTATTGCTTTATCGGTATTGGTGCTGGCCGCTTGCAGCGAAACGATCATGTTGAGAAAACCCGGAGATGAAACTGACGCCAAGGGCATGCTGGAATTTCGCTTCAGTTCGCCGCACCGGCTCACCGTTACACTCAACGGGAAGGCCTATGAAGGCTATATGGATAGAAAAGAGGCGGACAACAGCGCCGAACTGCGCGAGCGCTACGAAGCATTCAGCAAGCATCTTCAGAAACTTTCTCAGAGGCATAGCAACATTCACCATGTTCATCATTACAAGGGCTTCCTCAAGGCGCCGGATGGCGCAACGCTGATGTGCGAATTCTTGTCGTCGGCCAGCGGCGAGAAAATCGGGATATGTGATGATGGCAAGGGCCAGATATATGAAGTGTACAAGTAGCAGGAACCCGCGAGGCAGAGAATCGATATGATCAATATCATACCCAATTGGCATCCGGTCTTCGTCCATTTCACGGTGGCCCTGTTGATCATTGCCACAATAACCCACCTGCTGTCCCGTTTCTTGCCCGGCGGCGAACTGGCCAGGCAACTGACGATAGTCGCGCTGGAACCTGAGACTCGGCGTGGGGTTTACCCTGTTCACCGTCGCGGCAGGCTGGTATGCCTACAACACGGTCAGTCATGACGCACCCTCCTACATCGCCATGACCGAACACCGCAATTGGACGATAGTCACGTTCGTGCTGTTTCTTGGTGCCGCGTGTTGGGAGTATTCCCTGTCACGTCAGGGTAATTCCAATTTCAGTTCGAAAATGAGACAAGGCGGCGACAAACGAGCGACGAAAACTGCGCAAGTAGCACGACCAAGAGCGAGTGCACGAGCCAACGCAGTATCACTGATGAATTGGAATAATGGCAGGGGCTGGCTGTTCACCGGGCTGCTGGTCATCGCGGCTGGCACGTTGCTGTCCACCGCATGGCATGGCGGCGAACTGGTTTACCGCCATGGTCTTGGTGTGATGTCCCTGCCCAAACCGGAGGGGGCGGGTCACCCCAATGAACATGGAGCAGGTCATGACCACGGCAACATGCCCATGCAAGGGGCAGATATGCCTCATGAGGATGCGCATGCACATATCCACGGAGACACTTCAAGCAGCGGACACCCACATGATGCGGAGTCAGGCCGAAAAGCTCCCGTTGCGGACGGCGCAGGCACGGCGCCCAAAAAGGCCGGCCATACCCATGCGCCGGGATCGCTGCCGCACAAGGATTAGCGCGATGAAAGCGAGGCGCGTAGGCAATACAAGTTTTGACTGTAAACGGACGGCGGCCAAAGCGGTCGCTGAAAATGCCCAGGAACGCAATGAACGGAGAGCATGATGAAAAAACAGATTGGAATAATTTTCCTGTTGCTGGTTGGTGCGGCGTCACTGCCGCTGGCTGCCCAGCCGATGGCAGATAAGGAAGCGCAGAAAAAAACCGCACAGACCAGCCATCAGGGCGCGGGCAAGGTGGTGTCCGTGGATCGCGCAAAATCGCGCATCAAGCTGGCGCACGATCCGATCAAGTCGCTCGGCTGGTCAGCCATGCTGATGGATTTCAGCGTGGCAAAAGCCTCGCTGCTGGATGGCCTCAAGGAAGGAGACGCAGTGCGGTTTGAACTGGGAAAATCCAAACCGGAGGATTTGGTATGGATGATCGTCAAAATCGAGCGCAGGTAATCAACAAACAGGCGGACTGAACATGACACCCCATCAATCCGGGATGGCGCAATTGACGCTCACCAGGCCTTTCCTGTTCGGGGTGGGAGCCTTCGTGTTTTTGCTCGCCATCTATTCTGGTGTGGTCAGTCTGATTTCCGGGGTGGATTTCGCACTCGATCAGTTTGCAACATTCTGGTATTTCATCGTGCCCCTCGCGTTGGGCTTCGGCATTCAGGTCGGACTCTACACCTACCTTAAAAATCTCGTCGGGCGGCATGGCGCGTCAGGCAAAGTGGTTGTGGTATCCGGCACGACCTCTACCGCCGCGATGGTTTCCTGCTGTGCCCATTACCTGACCAACATTCTGCCCGTCCTGGGCGTCACCGGTATTCTCGCTGTAGTTGCAGAATACCAGGTCGGGTTGTTCTGGCTTGGATTGGCCTTTAACGCCGCCGGCATCATGTATGTCGCGTCGAAGGTTATTAACGCTACCAAGGAGCACAAAAAATGCGAAAACCATTCTTGATCGGTTTGGCTTTCGCGGCAATGGCCGCTTATTCCTCCATTTATGATTCCGGGGTGGCCGGGATCATTGCGGCGAGCCACGCGGCGGAACCCGGGTATGCGTCGCAAGTAAACAATGAGAGGGAAATAAAAGTTACGGCCACATTGCAAAAGATTCCGAACAAGGCAAAAACATGGGACTTTGAGGTGGTAATGGAAACGCATACAAAAGCCTTGAACGATGACCTGGTCAAATCTTCGCTGCTGATTGTGGAGGGCAAGCAAAATCTGCCCCTGAGTTGGGAAGGCGCGCCACCCGGAGGACATCACCGCAAGGGCAAGCTGCGCTTCAAGGCGGTTGCCCCACAGCCGGTGGCAATGGAGTTGCAGATACGCCTGGCAGAAGATCCTTTTCCAAGAAGCTTTAAGTGGTTGCTGAAATGAGCAGTTGAGGTTGCGCAGCAAAACTTTGTTCATCATCCGAAGGGAGCATGAAATGGCAACCGATCCCGTGTGTGGCATGACAGTGAAACCGGAATCTCCGCACCGCTTCGAATATCACAGTGTCGAATATCATTTTTGCAGCGCCAAGTGCCTGGCCAAATTTCAGGCATCGCCGGAGGCTTACCTGAAGCCGCGCCCGGTGGCGCCTCCTGTTGCCAAACAGGGCGCGATGTACACCTGCCCGATGCATCCGGAAATCTGCCAGCCTGCGCCGGGAAGCTGCCCGAAATGCGGCATGGCGCTGGAGCCGGAATCCCCTTCGGTTCCGGGAGCGGTCGAATATACCTGCCCGATGCATCCCGAAGTGGTGCGCAGCGAGCCGGGCAGTTGCCCAAAGTGCGGCATGGCCTTGGAGCCGCGCAACGCTCCGTCGGAAGACAATGCCGAATTGAACGACATGACACGGCGTTTCTGGATTAGCGCGGCACTGGCCTTGCCGGTATTCATAATCGCAATGGTCACCGATCTGCTGCCGCAGACGATGCCGGAATCGGTTTCGATGACGGCGCTGCAATGGATCGAATTCGCGTTGGCCACGCCGGTAGTGTTGTGGGGCGGCTGGCCGATCTTCCAGCGCGGCTGGGCGTCGGTGGTCAACCGCAGCCTCAACATGTTTACCCTGATTGCGCTCGGCGTCGGCGTGGCGTGGACATACAGCGTCGTGGCGATGCTGCTGCCGGGCATTTTCCCGCCCGCGATGCGCAGCATGATGGACACGGTGCCGGTCTATTTCGAGGCGGCGGCAGTCATCATGGCGCTTGTGCTGCTCGGACAGGTGATGGAATTGCGCGCGCGCAGCCAGACCAGCGCCGCGATCAAATTGCTGCTGGGCCTCGCGCCCAAGACCGCGCGCATCGTGCGCGCTGACGGTAATGAGGAAGACATCCCACTGGAGCATGTACAGCCGAATGACGTGCTGCGCGTGCGCCCCGGCGAGAAGGTGCCGGTGGACGGCGTGGTGCTGACAGGCATAAGTTCACTGGATGAATCCATGGTCACCGGCGAATCCATACCGGTGGAAAAGATTGCGGGTGCGCGACTGATCGGCGCGACGGTGAACGGAACGGGCAGCCTATTGATGCGCGCCGAGCGCGTCGGTGCCGATACCCTGCTCGCACAGATCGTGCACATGGTGAGCGAGGCACAGCGTTCGCGTGCGCCGATCCAGCGGCTGGCCGATGTCACGGCCGGTTATTTCGTCCCGGCGGTGGTGGGTGTCGCACTCGCCACGCTGGCGATATGGGGCATCTGGGGACCGGAGCCGCGCCTGGCGCACGCCGTGGTCAACGCGGTGGCGGTGCTCATCATCGCCTGCCCCTGCGCACTGGGGCTGGCCACGCCGATGTCGATCATGGTCGGCACCGGGCGCGGCGCGCTGGCCGGTGTGCTGATCAAGAATGCCGAGGCGCTGGAAATCATGGAGAAGGTGAACACGCTGGTAGTAGACAAGACCGGCACGCTGACCGAGGGCAGGCCGAAGCTGACCTCGATCGTTCCGCTCGCCGGATTCGACGAAGACGAGGTGCTGCGCCTGGGCGCGAGCCTGGAGCGTGCCAGCGAACATCCGCTGGCGGCGGCAATCGTGAAGGGCGCGCAGGAAAAATCCTTGACGCTCTCGCCAGTCAACGATTTCCGTTCCTACACCGGCAAGGGTGTAACGGGAACCGTCGAGGGCCGCGCGGTCGCGCTGGGCAACCTCAAACTTTTTGAAGAATTACACCTCGACTCAGGCGGCTTGCCTGCGCGCTCCGAAACGTTGCGGCGCGCCGGCCAAACGGTAATGTTGCTGGCAATCGATGGTAAGCCAGCGGGGCTGATCGGCGTAGCCGACCCGATCAAGGAGTCCACGGCAGAAGCCATCCGCGCCCTGCATAAAGAAAACGTGCAGGTCATCATGCTCACCGGCGATAACCGCATCACGGCAGAAGCGGTGGCAAGCCAGTTGGACATAGACCGGGTCGAGGCTGAAGTCCTGCCGGATCAGAAGGCCAGCATCGTCAAACAACTGCAAGCGCAGGGCCGCATCGTGGCGATGGCGGGCGACGGCATCAACGACGCACCGGCCCTGGCGCAGGCGCAGGTAGGTATCGCCATGGGCACCGGTACCGACGTGGCGATGGAAAGCGCGGGCATTACGCTGGTCAAGGGCGATCTGCGCGGCATCGTGCGCGCGCTGCGCCTTTCCCGCACGACCATGAAAAATATCCGCCAGAACCTGTTCTTCGCGTTCATCTACAACGTGCTCGGCATCCCGATTGCGGCGGGCGTGCTGTACCCGGTCTTCGGCTTGTTGCTTTCCCCCATCATTGCTGCCGCCGCAATGAGCTTCAGCTCGGTGTCGGTGATTACAAATGCGTTGCGGCTGCGCCGCGTTGCACTTTAAGGAGGCTGCCATGTCTGATCCACACGAAACACAGCACCTTTCCAAGGCACGCTGGGTACTCTATGGTTTTCTCGCGGTTGCCGGTTTCTTCCTGTTCACGGAGCACCGCGCCCATGTGCTGGGAATGCTGCCTTACCTGTTTCTGCTGGCCTGCCCGCTGATGCATCTGTTCATGCACCATGGGCATGGCGATGACGGCCAGCATTCGCATCATCATGGCCCGACCGAAGGAGAGCCGAAATGAATACGGACGCTTATGGCCTGTGGTCACTGGTTCTCATCAACTCTGCGGTGTTCATCATTTTCGCGTTCAGCTTCACCAAGCCGAAAACGCCCCGTGACTGGCGTTCGTTCGGCGCGTTTTCCGCTTTCATCGTCGCGCTGTTCACCGAAATGTACGGCTTCCCGCTGACGATTTACTTCCTGTCGGGCTGGTTGTCGGAGAAGTTTCCCGGAGTGGATTTTCTGTCACATGATGCGGGCCACTTGTTGGAAGTGATGTTCGGCTGGCGCGCCAACCCGCATTTCGGGCCGTTCCATTTGTTGAGCACCGCCTTCATCTTCGGCGGATTCATCTTGCTGTCCGCAGCATGGAAAGCGCTCTACCGGGCGCAGCGCAGGCAAGGCTTGGCAACCTCCGGGCCTTACGCCAGGGTGCGCCACCCCCAGTACGACGCTTTCGTGCTCATCATGTTCGGCTTCCTGTTGCAGTGGCCAACCATTCTGACGCTGCTGATGTTTCCGGTGCTGGCATGGATGTATGTGCGGCTGGCGCGCGCCGAGGAGCGGGATGCCGAGGTGGAGTTCGGTGAACGCTGGCGCGAATATGCCGCATGTACGCCCAGGTTTATTCCGGGGCATTTCACGGGAAACAAAATTACAAGGTGAGCCATCATGAATGAAACCGTCAAAGACTACGTTTGCCAAATGCAAGTTTCACCTGCCTCATTTGCCACGGAATACGCGGGCGGCCATTACGCATTTTGCTCGGCGCAGTGCAAGGAGCGATTTCTGGCGAACCCGCATTTATATATTGGGTTTCCCGGAAATAAAGCACCTGCGCAGGAGGGAAAGAAAGTCATCAAACGCCGCCGTCTTTTGCTATCGGCGCCGCTCGATACGATACAGGCCGAAAAAGTAAAACAAGCATTGCTCGAGATGATGGGAATACATGAGGTTTGCATTGAAGGGGACAAGATTGAAATCCAGTATGACCTCATACAAGTGACCACCGGGCAGATTGCGCACAAATTGGCATTGATAGGAGCCGACCTCGGAGGTGGGTGGATAGATCGCCTCAGATTGGCATTTATCAACAACCAGGAAGAAATCGAGATCAACAGCCTGGAAGTTGAAAACAGAAAGTGTTGCCACTGACAGCGCCAAAAGATGCCGACAAGCATGGCTCCAGAGGTGGAAAGTCAACTTTCAAGAGCAGCTCGTGATGAGAATGTCGAACCATGAGCCTGAATTCCTGTGCGAAATGAGCCACTCCAGGGCAACCCCCACCCCACGACCCTTCCATCGGCATGTGAAGTGAGCAAATCCATGCAAAGAGCCGCACTTAACCCAGCCTTCTACGATTCGTAACCAGGGCGTGATAACGGAGCCACGGATTCGGCATTCCCAGAGCGCGCTGCGTTCCATCCGGGCCACCTGTAGCTCGCTCGCCCGGCCCTGGGCTACAAGTTATACGCACGCTCGCCGTGGGTCGCCGTATCCAGGCCTGTGCGCTCCGCCTCTTCTGTTACGCGCAGCCCCATTGCCATGTCAATCAGCTTGAACAGTGCAAAACTGACCATGCCCGACCACAGGATGGTGACTCCCACGCCCCACGCCTGGCTGGCGACCTGCCCGGCGATGGAATATTCCGCCACCTTACCGGCCGCGTAATCGAACACGCCAGTGCCGCCCAGGGCCGGCGCGGCGAGCACGCCGGTGCCCAATGCGCCCAGAATGCCGCCGACGCCATGCACGCCGAACACGTCGAGCGAGTCATCTACCCCGAGCATTCTCTTCAAGCCGGTCACGCCCCACAAGCACAGCGCGCCCGCCAGCAGACCCAGCACGATTGCGCCCATCGGACCGACGAAACCGCACGCCGGAGTGACCGCCACCAGCCCGGCCACCGCGCCGGAAACCGCACCCAGCAGGCTGGGCTTGCCCTTCAGCAGCCACTCGGCGACCATCCAGGACAAGGTTGCTGCCGCAGCGGCGACCACCGTATTGACCATCGCCAGTACGGCAGTGCCCGTCGCTTCCAGATTGGAGCCCGCGTTGAAGCCGAACCAGCCGACCCACAGCATGCAGGCGCCGATCATGGTCATGGTGAGCGAGTGCGGCGCCAGCGATTCCTTGCCATAGCCAATGCGCTTGCCCAGCACGATGGCCCCCATCAGCGCGCCCATCGCGGCGTTGATATGTACTACGGTACCACCCGCGAAATCCAGCGCGCCTTTGCCGAAGATAAAACCCGCCGGGTCGCCGTAGGCGCTCGGGCCGCCCCAGTACCACACCATGTGCGCCAGCGGCAGGTAGGAGAAGGTAAACCACAGTACCGCGAACACCAGCAGCGCGGAAAACTTGATGCGCTCGGCAAAACCGCCCACGGTCAGCGCTACGGTGATGGCGGCGAAAGTGAGCTGAAACACCATGAACAGCATCTCGGGGATGACCACGCCCTTGCTGAAGGTTTCCGTTACGGCATCGGGCGTGACGCCGGACAGAAACGCCTTGGAGAGCCCGCCGATGAAGTCGTTCAGGCTGCCACCCGCAGTGAAAGCCAGGCTGTAGCCATACACCACCCACAGAATGGCGATGGTGCAGAAGATGACAAATACCTGGGTGAGCACCGACAGCATGTTCTTGGTGCGCACCAGGCCGCCGTAGAACAGCGCCAGGCCGGGCAGGCTCATGAAGATCACCAGCACGGTCGCCGCCAGCATCCACGCCGTATCCCCCTTGTCGGGCAATGGGGCGGCAGCCTCTGCGAACGCCGTCGTTGTCGAGCCAAGAAGCAGCGCAGACAGCATGAACATCCGGTTGCTCATCGTTTTCATCTCTCTCTCCTTACAGGGCATCCACGCCGGTTTCACCGGTGCGGATGCGGATGACCTGCTCGATGTCATGGACGAATATTTTCCCGTCGCCGATCTTGCCGGTCCTGGCCGATTTCTCGATGGCCTCGATGACCTGATCCAGCATGTCGGAACGGACTGCGGCCTCCACCTTGATCTTGGGCAGGAAATCCACCACGTATTCCGCGCCGCGATACAGCTCGGTATGCCCTTTCTGCCGCCCGAAGCCTTTGACTTCTGTGACGGTGATGCCCTGCACGCCAATCGCAGACAAGGCCTCGCGCACTTCGTCGAGCTTGAACGGCTTGATGATGACGGTGACCATTTTCATTTCATTCTCCTTCAAGGTGTTATGCTTTTCTCCTCTACCCCCTCTCCCTTGGGGGGAGGGTTGGGGTGGGGGAAGACGTGCGAAATACGTCGTGCCACGCCATACACCAACTGTTATTAAAACGAGCGGCTGAGGGACAGAACCGCTTTGCCTTGACCCAAATCCCGGTTAAGAACCTTATAAAAAGCTCCGGGGGCGGTGGAGGCATTGGTTTTGCTGTAGGCCAGCCCCAACACAAAGCCGCTGAAATCCCTGGTCACGCTCAACTTGTAATCGGAATAGGACGGATCAGCTCCACCCGCTTTCAAGTTGCTCGCGGAAGTTCCTTTGTAGGATTGCCTGCCAAAGTGCGCCCCCAATGTAATGCCGGTATCCGCGATGGGATAGTTTGCGCTCAGGTCAACATAGCTGGTGCCCCTGGCTTGGGATACCATAAATGTGTCACCCAGGCTGTACGAATACTTGAGGATCAGCCATTTGTACCCAAGCGCACCGTACACCTCATCGGTATCCGCCTTGGCAAAGTTGGGCAAGAGCGTGTAGTTTCCAGCAGGATAGTTGTAGCGCAGGTAGCCGACGTCATAGCTGAAGTCTGTGGCAAAGTTGTTCTTGAAGCCGAGATAGGTATCCACCTCCACGCCTGCATTGGAAGCTCCGGCACCGCCCGCAGCTAAAGAATCGCTGATCCAACTGATGCTGGAACCCCAGACACCGGCATAGAAACCGCCGGAACGAGCATAGTCGAATCCGCCTTGTATTGCAGGCTTAGTACCAGTTTGCGAAATTCCGCGATACAGGTAATCGCTGACCAGGCTGACATTGGCGGTCAGCGTGTGGCCGCTCGCAGGTGTGACATGAATATCTTCCTTGTGCTGCGTGACCGAGGTCTCTTCGGCCAGCACCGGGAATGCGAGCAACGATCCTATGGTTGCAACGAGTAACCGGGTTTTTTTCATGGTGAATCCTTTTCTGGTTAATTGAAAATAGAAACCACTTTCCGCAACATGCTTTCAGCAGATTCCATGCCATCTCATTTTATTTATGCAAAACAACCTGCTACGAAAATGGCTCGATATTTCTTGCGGTTGCCATGCACCATTCCTATGCATGGTTTAAGCACATTTGCACTTATCGGGTGCGGCAAAAATGCACCTGTTCATCTGGAGAGAAGCGCGGAAGCAGAATAAAGACGAATGCGTGTGCTGCGCGGGAGCGTGCGGCAGTATGCTTTTCAAGCAGGAAGCCGCTTTCGCAGCACCACCATATGCGAAGAATCGAAGCCCAGCTTCCGGTAAAAGTCCAATGCAGCCTTGTTATCCCGGTCTGCCAGCAAGGTCACGCGCGTCATCCCCTCCGCCTTTGCCCAACAGAGAATATGCTCAACTAGCCGCCGCCCCAGCCCTTTGTCCCGATACCCGTTGCGGACTATCACATCTTCCAGCACCGCCACCCGGCAACCCTCCGACGTGCTGACGGTGATCAGCACGTTCGCCATGCCCGCCACCCTGCCCTGATCGCGCAATACGAAGAGCCTGCCCAACGCCGGGTTATCCAGGATCAGGCGTAGGCCGCGCAACTGCCTTTCGCGATCCGGATGGAAATCATTTTCCAGCGTGAACAATTCGGCGAGCAGCTCGGCCAGTAGCTCGAGGTCACCGTGCTCCGCCGGCGAAATTCCAATCTCCATCGACACTCAATTCTCCGCATCGGCCAGCAACACTTCACCCCCTGCACCTACAACTCCGGTTGTCGTGGACAGGCCCGAAGCAAACCAGTAGGCGGCGGCCATGAAGAAAGTGCCGCTGATCGTATTGCCCAGGGTTGCCCACAACAGGTTGTGCCCCATGCCCGCCAGGCTGACGGTATCGGGATGGTCGCCCAGCAGCGCGATGCTGAAGATCGTCATGTTGGCAACCGAGTGTTCATAGCCGCTGGCGATGAACGCAAACAGGCACCAAAAGATCATGCCCAGCTTCGCTGCGTCGCTGGTCGTGCGATATGCCATCCACAGCGCCAGGCACACCAGCCAGTTGCAAATATCCCGCGCGCGACCAGCTCAACGGCGGGCGCGTTCATTTTGGCGCCGGCTATCTTGGACAGCAGCGGAGCGCCATCGGAGAGCAGCACGCCACCGCCCCCCGCCACGAAGATCAGCGCCAGCAGGACTGCGCCTGCCAGG
The DNA here is from genome assembly GCA_016213335.1 of Nitrosomonadales bacterium. Taxonomy (GTDB): domain Bacteria; phylum Pseudomonadota; class Gammaproteobacteria; order Burkholderiales; family Gallionellaceae; genus VIKH01. Next base: position 945 of record JACRAQ010000029.1, on the reverse strand, counting down.
TTGCCGCCCCATGCAATCGCCCATACCTTGCCGATGTCCACAAGCCCTACTTTGCGGCACAACCAGCCGATCGGCATGATCATGGCAAGCCCCGTATAGAGTTCCGAGCCGGCGAAGACCACCAGCGTCAAGGCGATACCGAAGGAGGCGCCCATGATGAGTTTCTGCCAGGCCGGATCAATCCTGGCGCCGACACTGAAGATGAGGATGATCCCCAGGCCGACATAGGCCCCCGCCATCATGGCGGTGACGAAGAATGCCGGCATGGAAGCGCGCACTGCGGCAGCCTTGGCTTCCGCTGCTGTTGCGAATTTTTGAATCGTATCGAGATACATGGTCATTTTCCTTTGCAACAATTTGTTCTTCGCACTTCCCTGCTCTTTGGTCTCAACATCAGGAAAGATTGAGATACACCTCGCCCTTATCCACGCGCGCCCGGTAGTGGTGCGTGCAACCGTGGTCGGGCGCAACCGCCTCACCGCTGTCGAGCTGCACCGTCCATCCGTGCAGCGGGCAGGTCACCTTGCGTTCGAACACGATGCCCTGCGATAGCGGCCCGCCCTTGTGCGGGCATTGGTCCCGCAACGCGAAAACCTCGTCCGAGCCGTTGCGGAACACTGCGATATCCCCCTTTGCGGTTTGCACTACCCGCGCGCCCAGCCTGGGAATTTCTTCCAGCGGGCATACTCTCATCCATTCGCTCACGGCCATCTCCTGTTATTACGACTGAAACCTGATCGGCACGAACTCCCGTGCCGCCGCGCCGCGCACGCGCTCCTGCCACGGTTCCTTCTCGTCGCGCAGCGCGTCCGCAAGCCGCTCGTGGAGCGCCTTGCGCCCCGCAGCATCTTCCACGATGTGCGCTTTCACATAGTCCATGCCGACACGCTGCACCCAGTGTACGGTGCGGTCGAGGTAACGCGCCTCTTCGCGGTAGAGCTGGAT
>JACRAQ010000028.1 GCA_016213335.1 Nitrosomonadales bacterium | reverse complement strand
CGTGCGCCCTCGGCGTTTTCGATCACCTTGGGTTTGCCGCTTTCCATGATGGCGACGCACGAGTTCGTGGTGCCGAGGTCAATGCCGATAATCTTTCCCATGATGCTTTTCCTTTCCGTTGAATGGGTTGAATCGTAAATCTGCTAACTTGTAAATGGGGCAAATAGCCGGTATTTCAAGGGGGTCGGGCTTGTAGCTCGTAGCCGGTAGCTTGTAGCAAAACCGGGCTTGGCTACCAGCTACTAGCCACCCGCTACCAGCTTCATTCTTTTCCTTTCGCCACCATCACCAGCGCCGGTCGCAACACGCGGTCATGCAACTGGTACCCCTTCTGCATCACGCTCACCACCGTGTTGGCTTCCTGTTCGCTTTCCAGCATGCCGATGGCCTGGTGCTTGTGCGCATCAAATTTTTCGCCGGCCGGGTTGATTTCCTTGATGTTGAACTTCTCGAACACGCTGGCCAGTTGTTTGAGCGTCAGCTCCATGCCGCTCTTGAAGCTTTCCACCGTGGCGGTTTCGATAGCCAGCCCCGCTTCCAGGCTGTCTTTTACCGCGAGTATTTCGCTGGAAAAGCGCTCGACGGCAAATTTTTGCGCCTTGCTGATATCTTCCTGCGCGCGCCTGCGGGCGTTCTCCGTCTCGGCTTTGGCGCGCAGCCAGGCGTCGTGGTGCTCCTGCGCCTTCAGCTCGGCGGTTTTCAGCATTTCCTCCATGCTGGGAGTGATATCCGGCATGGTCGTGGCTTCGGCTTGCGCGGCTGGTTCCTGTTGAGGGACGGCTCCGTTCTGTTCCATCTGCTTCTTTCTCCAAAAAGGCATTCCGGTCTCTGAAATGAATACGTGCAGGGGTAAATGGAGGCAGTTCTTCTGGTTTCAAGAGCATGGCGCAAAATATTCTGGAGAATTGTTTTGCATCGCTCCATCCGGCAAAAAGCATTGCCAGTCTCGTGCGCCGGAGGTAAAGTTTGCTACCTGCGCATCTGACAGCACAACAACAATAGGTGAAGTAATGGCAATTCTGACGGTGCTTGCAGTACTGGCGGTGGTAATGGCTCTGGCGTTTTTCCGTGCTTCCATCTGGAGCTGGCTGGTGGTGCTGGCCGTCATTGTTCCGGTCGTTGCCATCCAGAGCCGGCTTTCTGCCGACCTGTTCCAGGTTGTCATCGTCCTTCTGGCGCTGATGGTTGCGGTGCTGGGCATTCCCCCGTTGCGCCGTGCGCTGGTGAGCAGTTTCGCTCTCGGCGTTTTCCGCAAAATTCTTCCCCATGTTTCGCAAACCGAGCAGGAAGCGCTGGATGCTGGCACGGTATGGTGGGATGGCGAATTGTTCGGCGGCAATCCGGACTGGCGCAAGTTGCTCGCTTACCCGAAAGCGTCGCTCAGCCTTGAAGAACAATCCTTCCTCGATAACGAAACCGAGACGTTATGCGCCATGCTGGACGACTGGGACATCACCCACGTGCGCCAGGACTTGCCGCCCCAAGTGTGGCAGTTCATCAAGGACAAGGGTTTCTTTGGCATGATTATCCCGAAGGAATACGGCGGGCTGGAGTTTTCCGCCCAGGCGCATTCCGCCGTGGTGGCCAAGGTGGCTTCACGCAGCGGCACGGCTGCCGTGACGGTGATGGTGCCGAATTCGCTGGGCCCCGCTGAGCTGCTGCTGCACTACGGCACCCAGGAGCAGAAAGACAAGTATCTGTGCCGTCTCGCCAAGGGGCTGGAGGTGCCGTGTTTCGCTCTTACCGGCCCGTTCGCCGGCTCCGATGCGGGCGCGATACCCGATTACGGCATCGTCTGCCGGGGCGAATTCGGCGGCCGTCGGGATGTGCTGGGCGTGCGCGTGACTTGGGAGAAGCGCTATATCACCCTGGCGCCCGTTGCCACGCTGCTCGGCTTGGCCTTCAAGCTGTATGACCCGGAGCATCTGCTCGGCGAGGAAACGGCGCGCGGTATCACCTTGGCGCTGATACCTACCGATACCCCCGGCGTGCAGGTGGGGCGGCGGCATTTTCCTCTCAACTCCGCGTTCCAGAACGGCCCGACTTCCGGCAAGGACGTGTTCATTCCGATGGAATACATCATCGGCGGGCAGGAACGCATCGGCCAGGGCTGGCGCATGCTGATGGAATGCCTGGCGGCAGGACGCTCGATTTCGCTGCCGGCCAGCGCGGTTGGCGGGTGCAAGCAGGCGGCGCGCAGCAGCGGGGCATACGGGCGCGTGCGCAAGCAATTCAAATTGCCCATCGGCAGGTTCGAGGGGGTGGAAGAGGCGCTGGCGCGCATCGGCGGCAATCTCTATATGATGGATGCGGCGCGCACGCTGACGGCTACGGCGGTGGATATGGGAGAGAAGCCCTCAGTCATTTCCGCCATCGTCAAATACCATTGCACCGAGCGCGGGCGCGCGGTCATCAACGATGCGATGGACGTGCATGGCGGCAAGGGCATCTGCATGGGGCCGGGCAACTATCTGGCGCGCAGCTACCAGCAGACGCCCATCGGCATTACGGTGGAAGGCGCGAACATTCTCACGCGCACCATGATTATTTTCGGGCAGGGCGCGATCCGCTCCCATCCCTACGTGCTCAAGGAGATCCGGGCGGCGCACGACGAAAATCGCAAGCGCGCGGTGCGGGATTTTGATGCGGCCTTGATCGGCCATGCCAGCTTCGTCCTGAGCAATGCGGCGCGCGCGCTGGTGTTCGGGTTGACCGGCGGGCGCGGCACCCCGGTTCCTCCGGGTGAGGCGACAAAACGCTACTACCAGCAGCTGACGCGTTATTCCACGGCGTTCGCGCTGGCGGCGGATGCCGCGATGCTGGTGTTGGGCGGCAGCCTCAAGCGCCGCGAAAAAATTTCTGCGCGCCTCGGCGATGTGCTGAGCCAGATGTACCTGTGCTCGGCGGCGCTCAAGCGTTTCGAGGACGACGGGCGGCCCGAGACAGACCTGCCGTTGCTGCACTGGGCGATGCAGGATGCGCTGTACAGGATACAGGTTGCATTCGATGGCACACTGCAGAATTTCCCCAGCCGCTTTGCAGCACTGCTCTTGCGGGTTTTGATTTTCCCGCTGGGGCGCTGCCTTGCTCCACCCTCGGACGAACTGGGGCACCGGATTTCCGGCCTGCTCATGCAGCCGGGCGAGGCGCGCGACCGGCTGACCAGGGGCATGTATCTGCCGACCGTGCATGGCAAGAATGAAACTCACCATGCACGTTTCCCCCACCCCAGCCCTCCCCCGGAGGGAGAGGGGGCAAACGAATCGCTACGCGAATTTTCCGATTATGACGAGAACGAAGCAATCGGCGCGCTGGAAGCTGCCCTGCTCAGCACACTGGCGTGCGAGCCGGTGCAGGCCAGGGTAGATGAAGCGCTCAAGGCTGGCCAGCTTGTGGAGATGGAGGAGCTGCTGCGCATTTCCGAGGCGCGTGACAAAGGCATCATCAGCATAGATGAGGCCTTGCTGCTGGAGCGCGATTACGCGCTGCGGCGCGCGGTCATCATGGTGGACGATTTCGCGCCGGAGCAGTTGAGAGCGGCGCATTGAGCGCCGCAGGTGTTACCTTCATCCAGGGCAATGCGTCGTGCTTTCGCAACCTGCGCGAGCTGATTTGCCTTTAAGGGAGAGGATAAAAAGTGGCTGATCTGCGCGGCAAAACTGTTTTCATTACCGGCGCCACCCGGGGCATCGGGCGCGAGATCGCGTTGCGGTGCGCGCGCGACGGCGCGAGCGTGGTGATTACCGGCAAGACGGTTGAGCCGCACGCCAGGCTGGGCGGCACCATCCGCAGCGTGGCTGCCGAGGTGGAACAGGCGGGCGGCAAGGCGCTGGCGATCCGGCTCGATGTGCGCGACGAAGATGCGATCAAGGATGCGGTGTGGCAGGCGGAACAGCATTTCGGCGGTATTGACGTGCTGGTCAACAACGCCAGCGCGATCAGTCTGACTCCCACCCTGGATACTCCGGCAAAGAAGCTTGATTTGATGTGGCAGGTGAACATGCGTGCCACCTTCCTTGTCTCGCAGGCCTGTATTCCGTTTCTGAAGAAGTCCGCCAACCCGCACATCCTTACCCTGTCACCGCCGCTCAACCTGGATGCCAAATGGTTCGCGCCGCACGTGGCCTACAGCATTTCCAAATACGGCATGAGCCTGTGCGCGCTGGGCATGGCACGCGAATTTGCCGCAGACGGGATCGCGGTGAATTGCCTGTGGCCGCGCACCACCATCGCCACTGCCGCCATCGAGTTCAACTTTCCCGAGGCCATCCTGCGCGCCTCGCGAAAACCAGCCATCGTGGCGGATGCGGCGCACCACATCCTGACGCGCGACAGCCGCGCTTGCAGCGGCAATTTCTTCGTGGACGAAGATGTACTGCGCGAAGCGGGCATGGCGGATTTCGAACCCTATGCGGTGGCGCCGGGAACACCATTGTTCAACGATTTGTTTTTGGGGTGATTTGATGGAGAAAACCATGTCGAATAACGCAAACATCATCAAACCAGAAGAAGCCGTCACGCTGCATGGGCTATTTCTCGAACGGGTGAAGCGCACGCCGGATGCATTGGCTTACCGCTATTTCGATACGCGCAAGGAAGCGTGGCTCGACCTGAACTGGAGGCAGATGCGCGACCAGGTGGCGCGCTGGCAGGCGGCGCTGCTGCGCGAGAAGCTGGCGGCGGGCGACCGCGTGGCGGTGATGTTGCGCAACTGCCCGCAATGGGTGATGTTCGAGCAGGCGGCAATGTTGCTCGGCCTGGTGGTGGTGCCGCTGTATGTGGTGGATCGGCCGGACAATATCGCCTACATCGTGAACGATGCGCAGGCCAGGGTGCTGTTGCTTGAGCAGGATGAACAGTGGCAGGCGTTGAGCGCGGTTGCCGGGCAAATGGGGTCTATTCAGCGTTTCGTCAGCCTTGATAAAGTTGCAGGGAACAGCGACGCACGCTTGCAATGCGCAGCAGAATGGCTGCCTGCAGAAGCAGCGTTGCAGCCCGAACGCGAGCGCAGGCGCGGCGATCTGGCCACCATCATGTACACCTCCGGCACCACCGGCAAGCCCAAGGGCGTGATGCTGTCGCACCACAACATCGTGTATAACGCCTATGCCGGGCTGTTAACTTTTCCCGTCAGCACGGATGACTGCATGTTGTCCTTTCTGCCGTTATCTCACGCCTTTGAGCGCACGGCGGGCTATTACATGCCGATGATGGCCGGGTTTGCGGTGGCCTATGCGCGCTCCATCCCCTTGCTGGCCGATGACCTGAAGATCATCCGCCCCACCATCCTGGTTGCCGTGCCGCGCATTTACGAGCGTATTTACAACGCCATCCACGCCAAGCTGGAAGAGGTGCCGCCGCTGCGGCACAAGCTGTTTACGCTGGCCGTGGATGTCGGCTGGGATCGCTTCGAACGCCAGCAGGGGCGGGGCGTATGGACGCTCAAGTTACTGCTGTGGCCCGTGCTCAAACATCTGGTGGCGGACAAGGTGATGGACCGCCTGGGCGGGCGGCTGCGCCTTTCCATCAGCGGCGGCGCGGCGCTGCCGCCCAAGGTGTCGCGCCTGTTCATCGCGCTCGGCCTGCCGCTGGTGCAGGGCTACGGCATGACCGAAACCAGCCCGGTGGTGAGCGTCAACCGCGTCGAGAATAACCGCCCCTCTACCGTGGGGCAGCCGCTGGAGGGCATACAGGTGCGCATCGGTGCGCAGAACGCGCTGCTGGTGAAAGGGCCGTGCAACATGCTGGGCTACTGGAACAACCCCGAAGCGACGGCAGCAATCATGGACCAGGACGGCTGGCTGAACACCGGTGACACCGTAGCCATCAGCGACAGCGGCCACATCACCATCACCGGGCGGCTGAAGGAAATCATCGTCATGTCCAATGGCGAAAAAGTGCCGCCAGCCGACATGGAAGCGTCTATCGGGCGCGACCGCCTGTTCGATCAGGTGATGGTGCACGGCGAGGGGCATCCCGCGCTGGTGGTGCTGGCGGTGGTCAATCCCGAGCAGTGGCAGGCGCTGGCGCAACAGCTCGGGGTGCGCGCCGACATGCCGGAATCCCTGCACGACACCCGCGTCGAGCAGGCGGTGCTGGATCGTATCGCTGAGCAGATCAAGGAGTTCCCAGGTTTCGCCAAGGTGCGGCGGGTGTTGCTGTTGTCCGAGCCGTGGAGCATCGAAAACGGCCTGTTGACGCCCACACTCAAGATCAAGCGCGGGCAGGTGGTGGCACGTTTTGCCAAAGATATCGAACGGCTTTACCAGGGGAAGTAAGATGGGGGTGGCGAGATGAGCGAAAAAAAGGAAGAAGCGACCACGCTGCCGCAACGCGAGCCCACCCTGCGCGTGGTGGCGATGCCCTCGGACGCCAACTATGCCGGGGACATCTTCGGTGGCTGGCTGATGGGGCAGGTGGACATCGCGGGCAGCATCCCCGCGCTGCACCGCGCCAGGGGGCGCGTGGCGACGGTGGCGGTAAATTCTTTCGTATTCAAGCAGCCGGTGCTGGTGGGCGACGTGGTGAGCTTCTATACGCGCATCGTGAAAATCGGCAACACCTCCATCACCATTGAAGTGGAGGTGTATGTGCAGCGCAACCCGGCCAAACCGACCTGTGCCAAGGTGACCGAAGCCACGCTGACTTATGTCGCGGTGGATAATGACCGCAAGCCGCGCCTTGTGCCACCGGACGATTGAAGGCATGATTGCGAGGCAAACTGGAAGGCAGGACTGACGGCCCGTTTTTAACATCAACCACAAGGGGGAAACACCATGAAGTTCAAGCAAACTGTGCAGGTTTATTCCATTGCCGCAGCGCTGGCTGCAATGTCTGGGGCAGCCGCTGCCTCAGGTTTTGCGCTGATCGAACAGAGCGCCAGCGGCTTGGGCAATGCCTATGCCGGCGGCGCGGCCAGCGCCGAGGACGCCAGCACGATTTTCTTCAACCCGGCGGGGATGTCGCGGCTGCAAGGCAAGCAGATTGCGGTGGCGCTGCATGCGATCAAACCGTCGGCAAAATTTTCCGACAATGGACTTTCCTCCACGGCTACCGCTTCTGGTCAACCGCTGGGCAGCAATGGGGGAGATGCCGGAAGCCTGGCATTTGTTCCAAATTTATATTTTGCGATGGAAATCAACCCGCAAATGAGATTCGGCTTGGGTATTAATGCTCCTTTTGGATTGAAAACTGAATATGAGGCAGGCTGGGCTGGGCGTTTCCAGGCCTTGAAGTCAGAGGTTAAAACCGTAAACATCAATCCCTCTCTGTCTTATAAGGTGAGCGACGCGGTTTCGCTGGGATTGGGCATTGATTACCAGAAAATTGATGCTGAGTTGACTAATAGCCAGGTATTGGCTGCAGGAGTAGTTGGGGCCGCCAAAATGAACGGGAGCGATAATGTACTGGGTTACAACCTGGGAGCCATGTTCCAGGTGAACCCGGAAATCCGGGTCGGGCTTGCCTACCGCTCCAGCCTTGATTACAAGTTGTCGGGGAATTTGCTGGTTACCAACGCAGCAGGTGCAGTAGTCCAGAATCCGAGCGTAACTGCCGATCTGAAGACGCCCGATTCCCTTTCTCTCAGCGGAGTCAAGCAAATTGACCCGAAATGGGATGTCATGGCAGATATCACCTGGACCGGGTGGAGCAAATTCAAGGAGTTGAGGATTGTAAACAGCTCGACTGGCGCAACTGCTGTACTGGTCAATGAAAGCTGGAAAGATACCTATCGAATCTCGCTGGGAGCCAACCATCGCTATAACGAAAAATGGGTAGCCCGTATCGGCGTGGCCTTCGATAAATCACCAGTCCCCGATGCAAACCGTACCGCCCGTATTCCAGACAACGATCGCACCTGGTTAGCGCTCGGCGGGCAGTACAAGCCAGCCAAGGAAAGCGCAGTGGACTTCGGTTATGCTCATTTGTTCGTGAAAGATTCCACTATAAACAACAACAGGGGCGGCGTAGACGCAGCCTCTACTGCGTTATATGGGAATCTGGTTGGTACCTATAAAAACAGCGTGGATATCCTGAGCGTGCAGTACACACACAGCTTCTAAATAGCGCGCATGAAAGGGAAGGCGTATGCCTTCCCTTTTTTGTTTCTGGAGCAATGAATATGAGCGAAAACTTTTATATACGCAAAGTGGCGGTGCTGGGCGCAGGCGTGATGGGTGCGCAGATTGCCGCGCACTTGGTCAACGCCAATGTGGAAACGCTGCTGTTCGAATTGCCCGCGAAAGAGAGTGATCCCAACGGCAACGTGAACAAGGCGCTGGAAGGGCTGAAAAAGCTCGACCCTGCGCCGCTGGCCAGCCCCGCCAAGCTCACCTGTATCCAGCCCGCCAACTACGAACAGCACCTGGAAAAACTGCGCGAGTGCGACCTGGTGATCGAGGCCATCGCCGAGCGCATGGACTGGAAATCCGACCTCTATCGCAAGGTTGCACCCTATCTGGGCGCGCACAGCATCTTCGCCAGCAATACCTCCGGCCTGTCCATTAACCAGCTCGCACAGGCGTTTCCGGAAAGCTTGCGCCACCGCTTCTGCGGCATCCACTTCTTCAATCCGCCGCGCTACATGCATCTGGTCGAGCTGATCCCGTGCGGCTCAACCGAGGCGGCGCTGCTTGACCAACTTGAAGAATTCCTCGTTTCCACGCTGGGCAAGGGCGTGGTGCGCGCCAAGGACACGCCCAACTTCATCGCCAACCGCGTCGGTGTATTTTCCATGCTCGCTACCAAGCACCACGCGGCGGCATTCAATCTCGGCTTCGATACCGTGGATGCGCTCACCGGGCGCGACCTCGGCCGCCCCAAGAGCGCTACCTTCCGCACGCTGGACGTGGTCGGCCTCGACGTGTTCGCGCACGTGGTCAACACCATGCGCGAGAATCTGACTGAAGACCCCTGGCACAAGCATTTTGAGCTGCCGGGCTGGTTCGGCTATCTGGTGGATCAGGGCGCGCTCGGACAGAAGACCAGGCGCGGCATCTACCAGAAGATCGGCAAGGATATCCACGTGCTCGACCTGCACACCAAAGAATATCGCCTGTCCGACGCCAAGGTGGATGACGGCGTGAAAGACATCCTGCGCGAGCGCGACTGGGCGAAAAAGCTCGCCGGGTTGCGCAACAATCCGCACCCGCAGGCGCAATTCCTGTGGGCGACCTTCCGCGACGTATTTCATTATTGCGCGCTGCAACTGGAGCGCATCGCTGATAACGCGCGCGACCTCGACTTCGCGGTGCGCTGGGGCTTCGGCTGGGACAGCGGCCCGTTCGAGATCTGGCAGGCAGCAGGCTGGCAGCAAGTGGCAGGCTGGATCAGTGCCGACATCGCGGCAGACAAGGCCATGGCCAGCGCCCCGCTGCCCGCCTGGGCCGCCGACCCGTCCCGCACCGGCGTGCATACGCCGCAGGGCTCCTATTCCCCTCTCCCAGCGGGGGAGTGGGCTGGGGTGGGGGAGCCAGTGTCGAGCATAGCCGCACGTTACCAGCCCCGCTCCACGCTCCCCGTCTATCGCCGCCAGCTCTTCCCCGATCGCCTGCTGGGCGAACCCGTGCAATACGGCGAAACCATCTTCGAGACCGCCGACGTGCGCATGTGGCACACCGGCGACGACATCGCCATCCTCAGCTTCAAGACCAAGATGCACGCCATCAGCAACGAAGTGCTGGACGGCATCCTGCGCGCGGTGGACGAGGCCGAGGAACATTTCACCGCCCTCATCCTCTGGCAAACCGAAGCGCCGTTCTCCGCCGGGGCGCACCT
>JACRAQ010000027.1 GCA_016213335.1 Nitrosomonadales bacterium | reverse complement strand
GCCTGGTCGGGCAGCTCGGCGGCAAGCCCGCCCCGGCCTGCGGCTTCGCCATGGGCATCGAGCGCCTGCTGGCCCTGCTGCAGGAAGACGGCATGGAAAATCCGCCCGCGCCGCTGGATGTCTATCTGGTGCACCAGGGCGAGCTGGCTGATGGGATGGCGAGCGTGGCGGCAGAACAGTTGCGCGACGCCGGCCTGAAAGTATTGCTGCATTGCGGCGGCGGCGGTTTCAAGCCGCAGATGAAAAAGGCGGATGCCAGCAACGCCTGTTGCGCGGTCATCATCGGCGACGATGAGGCGCGCGCCGGGCAGGCCACGCTCAAGCCGCTGCGCGGCGGCGAACAGGTACGCGTGGCGCTCGGTGAGCTGGCGGGAAAGATTCACGAACTGATAAAACAAGGATGGGAATGATGGCAGCACTGGATCTGGAAGAGCAGGAACAGGTAGAAACGCTAAAAGCGTGGTGGAAAGAAAACGGCAAGTGGGTACTGCTTGCGCTGGTGCTGGTGCTGGGCAGCGTCGCCGCGACCCAGGGCTGGAAATCGTACCAGTCCAACCAGGCGGCCGCCGCGTCCACGCTGTTTACCGACCTGACCAAACAGATCGAGAGCGGCGACCCCAAGCGCATCAACGACGCGGCGGCGGCCGTGGTCAGCAATTACAGCAGCAGCGCCTATGCGTCGCGGGCTTATTTGCTGGCCGCCCAGGTCAACATCCAGATCGGGGATCTGGCACTCGCCAAGACGCAACTGCAATGGGTAACCAAGAACGCCCGGGAGGACGGCCTGAAAAATGTGGCGCGCCTCAACTTGGCGGGGGTGCTGCTGGATGAGAAGAGCTACGCCGAGGCGCTGGACCTGATCGAGGCCCCGCACCCCGACTCTTTCGATGGTTTGTACGCCGACCTCAAGGGTGACGTGCTGAGCGCGCAGGGCAAGAAAGAGGAAGCGCGTGCCGCCTACCAGAAGGCGCTGGAAAAAACCGATGCCAAAAACAACTACGTCAGCCTGATCCGCATGAAGCTGGACGCCCTCGGAGGCAAGAAGTGACAGGCAAACGGTCCGGGGCGCTGCTGTTGCTGGCGCTGCTTTCGGGCTGCTCCACCCTGTCCGGCTGGTTCGGAAGCGGCAAGACCGGCAAGGAGCCAGCCAGGCTGGCCGAATTCAAGGAAAGCGCAAAATTCGAGGTGCGCTGGCACCGCAACCTGGGAGATGCTGGCAACAACGCGCTGCAACCCGCAGTCATGCGCGACGCGGTCTATGCGGCAAACGCCAGGGGGGAAGTTTTCCGTCTGGAGCGCGCCACCGGCAAGCAGGTATGGCAGGCCGACAGCGGATTTGCCATTACCGGCGGGGTGGGCGCGGGCGAAGGCCTGCTGCTGGCCGGCAGCCTGAAAGGCGATCTGGCGGCCTTTGAAGAAGACGGCAAATTGCGCTGGAAGACCAAGGTATCCAGCGAAGTGCTGAGCGCGCCGCAGGTGATCAACGGCATCGTGATCGTGCGCACCGGGGATGGGCGCATTGCCGGGTTGAGCGCGATAGACGGCTCGCGTCAATGGGTGTACGAGCGCGCCACTCCGGCGCTGATCGTGCGCAGCCATGCCGGCGTAACCATCGAAAACGGCACCGCCTATGCCGGGTTTGCCGGCGGCAAGCTGGCGGCCATCGGCCCGGCCAACGGCACTACCGTGTGGGAAGCGACCGTGTCGCTGCCGCGCGGCAACACCGAACTGGAGCGCATCAGCGACATCACCAGCCTGCCTGCGGCGGATGCCGAACAGGTTTGCGCGGTGTCCTTCCAGGGACGCGTGGCCTGCTTTGGCATGGCACAAGGCAGCCTGCTGTGGAGCCGCGACATCTCCAGCGACAAGGGGCTGGCCATGCAGGGCAATTATCTTTACGTGACCGATGCCAGTGGCGGGCTGTCGGCGCTGGACAAGGGCAGCGGCAGTTCGCTGTGGAAGAACGATCAGCTCTTCATGCGCGAGACGACGGCGCCTCTCGTGCTGGGCAACCATGTGGTGGCGGGCGATTACGAAGGCTACCTGCACGCGCTGAACCGCGAGGACGGGAGCATGGCGGCTCGCGTCAGAACCGACAGCAGCGGCATCGCTGCAGCGCCGGTAAAGCTGGATGACGGGCTGCTGGTGCAAACGCGCGACGGCAGCCTGTATTCGATTGCCATCCATTAACTGCTTGTAGCTTGTTGCCTGTAGCTCGTAGCGTGTAGCTTGTGTGCGCGCATGGCGCACGCTGCAAATTCTGAAAGTTGGTAAACATGCTGCCCACCCTCGTCCTCGTCGGACGCCCCAATGTCGGCAAATCCACGCTGTTCAACCGCCTCACCCGCAGCCGCGACGCGCTGGTGGCCGACCAGCCCGGCTTGACGCGCGACCGCCACTACGGGCGCGGGCGCGTCGGCGAGCGGCCATTCCTGGTGGTGGATACCGGCGGCCTCGAGCCGGTGGCCAAGGAAGGCATCCTGTTCGAAATGGCGAAGCAGACGCGGCAGGCGGTGGACGAAGCCGACATCGTGCTGTTTCTGGTGGATGGGCGCCAGGGTTGCACACCGCAGGACAAGATCATCGCCGAACAATTGCGCAAGACCGGGCGCCGCGTGCTGTTGCTGGTCAACAAGGCCGAGGGGATGCAGCGCGTTGCTGTCACCAACGAGTTTTTCGAGCTGGGGATCGGCGAGCCGCTGCCGATCTCTTCGGCGCACGGGGACAACGTGAACGAGATGGTGGAGCTTGCGCTGGGAGATCTGCCCGCGCAGGAAAGCGCCGAAGATGCAATAACCGACCACCCCAAAATCGCCATCGTGGGCCGCCCCAATGTCGGCAAATCCACCCTGGTCAACGCCATCCTCGGCGAGGAGCGCGTCATCGCCTTCGACCAGCCCGGCACCACGCGCGACAGCATCTATATTGATTTCGAGCGCGCCGGGCGCCACTACACCATCATCGACACCGCCGGGGTGCGCCGGCGGGGCAAGATCGAGGAAGCAATCGAAAAGTTTTCCGTAATTAAAACCTTGCAGGCGGTGGAAGACGCCAACGTGGTGGTGCTGGTGCTGGATGCGCAGCAGGCCATCACCGAGCAGGACGCACACATCGCCGATTTCGTGCTGCAAGCCGGGCGCGCGCTGGTGCTGGCGGTGAACAAGTGGGACGGCCTGGATGATTACCAGCGCGACACCACCAAGCGCGACATCGAGCGCAAGCTGCATTTCCTGAGCTTCGCCAAGCTGCATTTCATTTCCGCGCTGCACGGCAAAGGCGTGCCCGGCATATTGAAATCGGTGAACGAGGCCTATGCCGCCGCGATGGCCAAGCTGCCCACGCCCAAACTCACGCGGGTGCTCATCGAAGCGGTGGAAAAACAGCAGCCCCCGCGCTCCCAGTTCCGCCCCAAGCTGCGCTACGCCCACCAGGGCGGCAGCAACCCGCCGCTGATCGTGATCCACGGCAGCGCGCTGGACAAGATACCGGACAGCTACCGCCGCTACCTGGAGCGCACTATCTGCGAAGCCTTCAACCTGCAGGGCACGCCGCTCAGGATCGAATTCAAGGCAGGCAAAAACCCCTTCGCCGAAAAAAAACCCAGGCCGCTCACCGAAAGCGAACAGCGCCAGGCGCATCGCGCGCGCATACGCGGGCGCAAGCTGTACGGGTGAGCGGCAGGCTACTGCACCAGCACATACCACTTCTCGCGGATGCGCCTTGCGCCCGTTTGCTCGTAGGTGATCCAATCGGAGGTTTCGTTTGGGGCATACAGAAGCAAGAGCTTCCCGTCATCGTCGCGCGGCACGAACAGCACGGTCTTTGACTGCGGGTTTGCAGAGACCTTATAGCCCTTGAACTCGTTCCTGTATCTGCCCTGCATTGCCGTATCGCCAGACAGCAAGGCATCGGCATAGGATTGGGCATCCGACTTCATCACGAACAGCCAGCGCTCGGCGGGCGACAGGGAATAAACATAGCCTATCGCCATGAATGACGGCAGCACCGTGGCAAGGAGCACAATCAGAATAACCTGCTTGATCGGCATATATTCGGGGTTAACGCGCAGCTGCTGTGTCGAGCCGGGCCAGAAGTTTTTTTCCGCGCGCTTTCATCGCGGGCGTGCCGGTAACGGCGAGTTCCCGAATGTGCCGCAGCACGAGCGGGCGCAACTTTCCGTCGCGCGCGGCCAGATCCGCAAGCGCCTGCATGGCGAACGTCTTGACGATGCTGCTGCGGTCGTTCAGGTAAGCGAGCAGGATATCCACCGCATTCTTCTGTTCGGCCTCCGTCAAAGGCAGGCGCGCCAGCATCGGGGCAACATGCCAGCGGACTTCCTTCTGCCCGGTCTTCGAAAGGGTATTCAGCAGGACATCCTTGTAGGGGTGCAGGTATTCCGGGTGAAGCGCCGTGACCTTCTCCGCCGCATCCGCGCAGCGCATGCGCACCAGCGGATCGCCGGAGGCCATGCCGCTGAACAGGGCATCCATCCTGCCCGGCTCTTCCAGGACGAGGGCAGCCGCTTCGTTCGACTTTCCGATCGAGCGCCTGTCGCCGCCCTCGAGCATTTTCAGGAGGGGGTGTGCGGGATGCGAAAGGGGGTTGCGCGAAACCGCATCGCGCGCGCCGCTAGCCGCCGCTTTTTTTCTTCCCGCCGACCTTGGCATCAAACCTTTCCTTGTTGATCACGACCCGCTCGTGCCGCCCCCTGGAAATCAGATCTACCCCATCATGGGCTTCCACGGCAAAAGTCAGCCGCCTCCCCTCGACCCCGATCAGCTCAACCGTAGCCGTGACCTCCAGACCCGGCGGCGTCGCCGCTTCGTGGCTCACGTCAATGTAGGTCCCGACCGATTGCTCTTCCGGCCAGTCCAGATGCGGCTTGACCGCCATGATGCAGGCCCATTCCAGAAAGCCCACCATGAAGCCGGTGGCGAAGACTTCCGGCATTGCCAGAAACTCTTCCGATTCGGGATAGAGCGCCGGGACAGTCTTGGACGCTGGCAACAGGAATTTGTGCTCGTATCTGATACCGGGTTTCAACGATTCCTTCATCTGTCTCTCCGCAGGATCGCAACGCGTTTCCACGGCGCATCGTGCCGCGAAGCCGCCGAAATATCAAGGGAAACAGCGTGTTTAAAAACGGGATGCGCGGTGTATAGTAGGCAAATCTCGCCGCCACTCCGGGACAGACATGGCTGTTGAAACCGAACTCAAGCTGCACATCGCGCCCGAGCACCTGGGCAAGCTCAAGCGCCATCCGCTACTCAAGCAGTTGTCCCCGGCGCGCGCCACCACGCGCAAATTGTACAGCGTTTATTTCGACACCCCCGATCTTGAGCTGCGTCAGCGCGGCATGGCGTTGCGCCTGCGCCGCACCGGCAAACAGTGGCTGCAAACCCTGAAAGGCGGCGGCGGGGTGCAGGCCGGGCTGCACCAGCGCAACGAATGCGAAACCCCGGTGCCGGGCGAGATGCTAGATTTCGCCGCGCTGGAAGCCAGCGGCGCCGCGCGCTTGCCGCCCGCGTTGCGCAAAAAACTGCAACCCCTGTTTGTCACCGATTTCTCCCGCACCAGCCGCATGGTGATGATGGGGGGCGCCGCCATCGAGCTCGCCATGGATAGCGGCGAAATCCGGGCAGGCCAGGCGGCCAGCCCGATTTCCGAACTTGAGCTCGAACTCAAGTCCGGCGACACCCAGCAACTGTTCGCGCTGGCGCTGGCCTTGCTCGACATCGTGCCGCTGGAGCTGGAGCACACCAGCAAGGCGGAATACGGCTACATCCTCAGCACCGCCGCCAAAATGGAAGTGTGCAAGGCGCGCAATCCGGCCCTGGAAAAATCACAGGGCATCCCCGCCGCCTTGCAGAGCATGATCAGTTCCTGCTTGCAGCATCTGCAAGCCAATGTTCCGGGCGCGGTACACAAGCTGGACGACGAATACCTGCATCAGGTGCGCGTCGCGCTGCGGCGCCTGCGCGCGGTGCTGGGCATGGCGGAGATTTTCCGGCCCGATGCCGAACTGGCCGCGCTGCACGGGCAGGTGGCGGAACTGTGTGCGGAGCTGGGCCGCTCGCGCGAATGGGACGTATTCGTAACCCAGACCCTGGCCCCGGTCTGCGCGCACCTGCCCGAGCATGGCGGGCTGCGCGACATGTTGCGCGCCAGCGAGGCACTGCGCGAGCAGCATCAGGCCGGGGTGCAGGACAAGTTGCGCTCGCAGGACTACCAGCGTTTTTTGCTGCGCTTCGGGGCATGGCTGCACGGCGATTACTGGCGCGCGCCGGCCGCGCCCGATTTAACGCTGCCGCGCTTTGCCGCACAAATCCTGCGGCAGCGCAGCAAGCGCGTGGCCAAACGCGGCAAGCATCTCGCCGCCCCATCGCCGAAAACGGAAGGCAGCGATGGGCTGGAGGATGCCAGCCAACTGCATGCGCTGCGCATCGCCTGCAAAAAACTGCGCTACAGCGCCGAGCTGTTTTCCTCGCTGTATGCAGAAACCAAAACACGCCGCTACCTTTCCGCGCTGGCCCGGCTGCAGGACATCCTGGGCATGTTGAACGACATTGCGGTAGCGCGCCGCCTGCTGGCCGAGCTGGCGGCAGGCACCCGGCACGAAACCACCGCCCTGGTACGTGGCTGGATCGAGCACGACTACTCGGAGCGGCTGGCCGAACTGCGCGAGACGTGGAAGAAGTTTTCCGGGCAGAAGACATTCTGGTAGCCCGAGCGGCAGGCTACCATGCTGCGACCTGGATAGCCGGCCTGCACGCGAAATTACGATGGGCTGTTTTCGGGCTGATATAACTGCAACGCCACGTTCAACTCAGGAGAAGCAGACATTCGATGTTCTACAGGTAGCCAATACAAATCGACTTCGGCACATTTCATCAAATACAAATACTTCTTGTTTTTTTACCTCAAATGAGGTATAAAAATAAGAAGTAAACCAGTCGGAGTACAACACCATGACATTGCCGGTTAGAAATGAACAAATGGAAGTCCAGTCTAGGCTGGAAGAAGTGTTTGGCTTGAAGCCGACGATGATACAAGACGTAATCATGCAGGGGCTGCTCGCGAGAACATCTTGTACGCTTCACCATCCCAAAACTTTTCCAGGACTGTCACAGTGGGCGGAGACGGTGAGGTCACTTAGAGATAAAACAGCGCATCTTGGATGGACTCCCAGTGATGAGAACAATTTCCCGCTTTGCGTTAACCCTTCCGGCAATATTGCAATTGCTGTGTATACCGGTGATCGAGAAACGGGTGGCGCAAGCAGCCCGTCGAATCGCGCAGCGAAAGGGACAAACACTGAACAGGCAGTTTGGGCAAACCAAAAACAGTTATCCCTTTTTGATGTGCTTCCTGAGCTTCCTGAAGATAATGATGGCGACGGGCGCATCATGTGGGTACTGCTCTACCATGTGGCCTCGAATGAAATTCGATTTGAATTGTCTCTTCCTCGGTATATTGTTGGAGGTAAGATTCGCTCTTGGGAAGAGCGACTCGTGTTTCCATCGATTCCGCTAGACCAAGTTATTCCTGTGTTTGATGAAGATGACGGTCCGGAAATAGATATTCATGTTGAACGAAAGTAAATCAGACCAAGCCCAGTTTAACCCCGGGCAGTTAACTTTTGCACGAACTCGGAGAGGGCTCAAAAAGGGTGAGCTTGCCAAAAAAATTGGAGTTACATCTCGTTCTATTACTGGATATGAAAGTGGAGAGTTCCCTCCAGAGCCGGAACGCCTAGATAAGATTGCAGCGGAATTGAAGTTTCCACTGGATTTCTTCTATGAAGAAGACCCTATAGAGGAAGTGGACCCTGAATCAGTCAGCTTTAGGGCAATGTCTAAAATGAGCGCAACTCTTAAGTACGTTGCGCTTGGTGCTGGATCAATCGCTTTGCGTCTTAACACGTGGATTGAAGAAAAATTTCAATTACCACCTCCTGATTTGCCAGACCTCGGTCGCGACGTCGATCCAGAGGCTGCGGCCGAATCTCTTCGTCAACATTGGGGACTCGGAGAGCACCCAATTCGAAATATGACCCATCTTCTTGAGGCAAAGGGGGTTAGGGTTTTTTCCTTGGCCATTGAAGCAAGGGAAGTCGATGCATTCTCAATGTGGTGGGATGGCGCCCCTTTTGTATTTCTAAATACCCAGAAATCGGGAGAACACGCCCGGTTCGATGCTGCGCATGAGTTGGGGCATTTAGTCTTGCATCGTCATGGGCAGCCGCATGGGCTTGAGGCAGAGAAAGAGGCAAATGCTTTTGCTTCTGCCTTCCTAATGCCAGCGAAAAGTATTCGCGCTTCTGGATTATATTTTCCCACTCTTGAATCATTGATAAGGGCAAAGAAACACTGGGCTGTTTCAGTCGCTGCTTTTAATTATCGCCTTCATTCGCTTAATTTAACCACCGAATGGACAAATCGGAGCCTTTGTATACAAATATCGAAGGAAGGATACCGAACGCAGGAACCTCATGGAATTGCTCGGGAAACATCGCAAATCCTAGAAAAAGTATTTACTGCTCTAAGAGCTGAAGGACTTGGAAAAAATGATATTGCCAAGGAGCTTCGACTTACCACGTACGAAATTGATGAGCTGACATATGGGTTGTTAAAAGTCGGAGCAGTCCCAGACCGTGATGTAAAAGATCGGGTTATTTCGGTTGAAAAGAAATCAAGGCCACGATTAACGGTCGTGAAGTAAGCGAGCTGCGACGCTTGGTTATCGTAGCCATTGAAAATCGAAAGGAGATTTAAGATGGATCAGGTAATCAAGCAGGCTATAGCGAGCAAGAAGCTTATTGAATTTCTCTACAGTGGCCACCGTCGCATTGCGGAGCCGCATGTATTAGGTGTTTTTGGCGACGAAACTGCAGCCCTCTGCTATCAGACGGGAGGTGGTAGCAATTCGGGAAGAATTCCTGAGTGGCGCAGATTTGCCTTGTCAAAGATGACCGATCTTAAAGTCAGGCAAGAAGTATTTCCAGGCCCTCGCGCATATCCCTCTGGAAAACACAGTTCTTGGGATTACACAATCGCAATCGTTTCTTAGCAATCTGTTGTGGTAAGGTTTTTTATCATTTCTGGAATTGCGGAACAGATGGAAAATTGCGTAACAGATCGCTGCAAAAAATGATGAGGCTAGATGCTCTGAAAGCCTTGCTGCTATTGGTGCCCGGAACCGGAATCGAACCGGTACGCTGGTTTTACCCTAGCGACGGATTTTAAGTCCGTTGTGTCTACCAAATTCACCACCCGGGCAGGGCTGGATAAAAGAAATATTACTCGTGGCTCTGGAGCGCCATGCAGCGCCGCATTATACAGGGATGCCCCGCCACGGCGTTGAAAGCACGGGCGCCGCTGCCCGCTGCTGGCGGCTGCGGTTATTTACTGCTGGTCAACCCTCCTCCATCGCCGTTTCAAGCTCCAGCCAGCTTTCTTCCAGCTCGGCCACCTTTTTCTCCAGGCTTGCGTGCTGCGCGTTCAGTTTGCTAATTTCGTCGCGGGCAAGCCTTGCGTAGGTGGCCGGATCGGCAAGCTGGTGGTTGATTGCGGCCAGCTCAGCTCCGGCAGAGGCCAGCGCGGATTCGAGCTTGGCCTGCTTCGACAGCAGCGCTTTCCTGTTCGGTTTGGGCGCGGCTTGCGGGCGCGGTTTTTCCGGATTGGAGCGAACGGCGGTTTCGCGCGGGCGGCGGGCTTCGATCCAAGCCTTGTAGTCCTCCAGATCGCCGTCAAACAGCTTGGCCGCGCCGTCGGCGACCAGCCACAATTCGTCCGCCACGGCGCGGATCAGGCTGCGGTCGTGCGACACCAGCACCACGGCGCCGGTGTATTCCTCCAGCGCCAGGGTGAGGGCGTCGCGCATGTCAAGGTCAAGGTGGTTGGTGGGTTCGTCGAGCAGCAGCAGGTGCGGTTTTTGCCAGGCCAGCAGCGCGAGCGCGAGGCGGCTTTTTTCTCCGCCCGAAAAGCTTGCCACCGGACGATCTTCTTCGTCACCCGCGAGGCCGAAGCGGCCCAGGAAGGTGCGTAGCGCCAGCGTGGTTTCCTTCGGGGCGAGCCGCTCCATGTGTTGCACCGGCGTCGCAGCGCTGTCCAGGTTCTCCAGCTGATGCTGGGCGAAATAGCCGATGCGTATGTCCGGGGTGATTTCCAGCTTGCCCGAGGTGGGGCGCAGTTCGCCGACCAGCAGCTTGATAAGGGTAGACTTTCCCGCGCCGTTCGGGCCGAGCAGGGCGATGCGCGCACCGGCGCGCAGCACCAGCTCGACGT
>JACRAQ010000026.1 GCA_016213335.1 Nitrosomonadales bacterium | reverse complement strand
TCTGGACCTGGGCCATTACGAGCGTTTTGTCTCGGCCAAGATGCGCAAGGCCAACAATTTCACCACCGGGCAGATTTACGACAGCGTGATCCGCAAGGAACGCAGGGGCGAATATCTGGGCAAGACGGTGCAGGTGATCCCGCACATCACCAACGAAATCCAGGCGTTCATCGAGCGCGGCGCAGCGGCCTCGCACGACGGCGGGGCGGATGTGGCGATCGTGGAGATCGGCGGCACGGTGGGCGACATCGAGTCGCTGCCGTTCCTCGAGGCGGTGCGCCAGATGGCCTTGCGTAAAGGGCGGCACAGCGCCGCCTTCGTGCATCTGACCCTGGTTCCCTATATTGCGAGTGCGGGCGAACTGAAAACCAAGCCGACCCAGCACAGCGTGCAGAAGCTGCGCGAGATCGGCATTTTCCCCACCGCGCTGCTGTGCCGCGCCGACCGCCCGATACCCGACGACGAGCGCGCGAAAATTTCGCTGTTCTCCAACGTGCGTGAAGAGGCGGTGATTTCGGTGTGGGACGTGGACAGCATTTACAAGATCCCCCAGATACTCAACGATCAGGGGCTGGATCGCATCATTTGCGAAGAGTTGGGCATCGACCCGAAGCCCGCTGACCTGAGCGAATGGAAAAAACTGGTGGAGGCACTGGATCACACGCAGCACGAGATCACCGTCGGCATGGTGGGCAAATACGTAGACCTGACCGAGTCGTATAAATCGCTGATCGAGGCATTGCGCCACGCCGGGATCCACACCGCGACACGGGTAAACATCGAGTACCTGGATTCCGAAATGCTGGAAAGCGCGGGCGTGGAAGAGCTGAAGCGATACGACGCGATCCTGGTGCCGGGCGGCTTCGGGGTACGCGGCACGGAAGGCAAGATTGCCGCCATCCGCTACGCGCGCGAGAACAAAATTCCCTACCTGGGTATCTGTCTCGGCATGCAACTGGCGGTGATCGAGTTCGCGCGCCATGTTGCGGGCATGGGCGACGCGAACAGCACCGAGTTCGACCTGACCACGGAGCACCCCGTGGTGGCGCTGATCACCGAATGGCTGGACCGCGATGGCCGGGTGGCGACACGCAGCGCGGATTCCGACCTCGGCGGCACCATGCGGCTGGGGGCGCAGCGCTGCCCGATCAAGCCGGGCACCCTTGCCGCCAGCATTTATGGCAACGACGTGAACGAACGCCACCGCCACCGCTACGAGGTCAATAATTATTATGCGCCCGTACTGGAAAAGGCCGGGCTGGTCATTTCGGCGCGCACGCCCAGCGAAGGCTTGCCCGAGATCATGGAATTGCCGCAAACGGCTCATCCATGGTTTGTCGGCGTGCAGTTCCACCCCGAGTTCACGTCCACGCCGCGCGAGGGGCACCCTTTGTTCAAGTCGTTTGTAGAAGCAGCGGTGCGGTATCGGCAGGCCGCGCAAGCTCCGCAGAAGGCGACGGCATGAAACTGTGCGGGTTTGATGCGCAGCCCGGACACGGTGGCGCGAAGCGCGCGGCAACAAAGTCAGGCAATCCACTATGCGG
This sequence comes from Nitrosomonadales bacterium, assembly GCA_016213335.1. Classification (GTDB taxonomy): domain Bacteria; phylum Pseudomonadota; class Gammaproteobacteria; order Burkholderiales; family Gallionellaceae; genus VIKH01. The sequence goes on along the minus strand of JACRAQ010000026.1, from coordinate 1,779 downwards.
CGAGCCGCATGTGGAATTGACACTGCGGGAAGAGCGTGCCCGGCATCATCAGGAAAGCGATAAGTCATGAAACTGTGCGGGTTTGATGCCGGCCTGAACCACCCGCTGTTCCTTATCGCCGGGCCGTGTGTCATCGAATCCGGGCAATTGGCGCTGGATACGGCAGGAAAACTCAAGGAGATGTGCGCGAAGCTGGACATCCCTTTCATTTACAAGTCATCCTACGACAAGGCCAACCGCAGCTCCGGCGCGTCGTTTCGCGGTTGCGGCATGGATGCGGGCCTGAAGATACTGGGCGAGGTAAAAAAACAGATCGGCGTGCCGGTGTTGACCGACGTGCATGCCCTTGAAGAGATCGCACCAGTCGCGTCCGTGGTGGATGTGCTGCAAACGCCAGCCTTCCTGTGCCGGCAGACCGATTTTATCCGCGCCGTGGCAAGCGCCGGACGGCCGGTGAACATAAAGAAAGGCCAGTTCCTTTCGCCGTGGGACATGCGCAACGTGGTGGAGAAAGCGCGTGACGCCAGCGGGGAGGATAACATCATGGTGTGCGAGCGCGGCGCATCGTTCGGATATAACAACCTGGTGTCGGACATGCGTTCGCTGGCGGTAATGCGCGATACCGGCTGCCCGGTGGTGTTCGATGCCACCCATTCGGTGCAATTGCCGGGCGGACAGGGAACCAGTTCCGGCGGACAGCGCGAATTTGTGCCGGTGCTGGCGCGGGCGGCTGTGGCAGCGGGCATTTCCGGGCTGTTTGTGGAAACGCACCCCAATCCGGCACAGGCGTTGTCGGATGGCCCGAACGCTTTCCCGCTCGGACATCTGGAGGCATTGCTGCAAACCCTGAAAATGCTGGACGAAACGATAAAGCGGCAAGGGTTGATCGAGGAGCGTATAAACTTGCGCAGTATTTGAATATGGATGCCGGCCACTGATAAACGCGGATCAAAGTTATGCCGTTATCCGTGGCTATCAGTGTTCATAGGCGGCGGGTTGCAATTTTTTGTTTAAGTGAATAAGGAAGTTGAGATGAGTGCAATCGTTGATGTAGTAGCGCGTGAAATTCTGGATTCCCGCGGCAACCCCACGGTGGAAGCGGATGTGTTGCTGGAATCCGGCGTAATGGGCCGTGCCGCCGTGCCGTCCGGCGCATCCACCGGCACCCGGGAAGCGGTGGAGCTGCGCGATGGCGACAAACAGCGCTATCTCGGCAAGGGCGTGCTGAGAGCGGTGGAATACGTGAACACCGAAATCGCCGAGTCCATCATGGGGCTGGATGCCGCCGAGCAGGCGTTCATAGACCAGACCATGATTGACCTGGACGGCACCGACAACAAATCCCGCCTCGGCGCGAACTCCATCCTGGCGGTCTCCATCGCCGTGGCCAAGGCCGCTGCGGAGGAATCGGGGCTGCCGCTGTACCGCTACCTGGGCGGCGCGGCGCGCATGGAAATGCCGGTGCCGATGATGAACATCATCAACGGCGGCGCACACGCGGAAGGCGGCGCCGACATCCAGGAATTCATGGTGGTTCCGGTGGGCAGCCAGAGTTTCCGCGAGGCGCTGCGCTGCGGCGCGGAAATATTCCACAACCTGAAGAAAATTCTGCACCCCCGCGGCCTCAGCACCAACGTGGGCGACGAAGGCGGGTTTGCCCCGGCGCTCGGTTCCAACGAGGGCGCCCTGAAGGTCATCATGGAAGCGATCGAGGCCGCCGGCTACGTGCCCGGCCAGGATGGGGCCATAGGACTGGATGCCGCCGCTTCCGAGTTCTAC
>JACRAQ010000023.1 GCA_016213335.1 Nitrosomonadales bacterium | reverse complement strand
ATGGGGCGCCGATTGGTGGTTCAAGGTGTGGGGGCCGGATTTTCTGGTAGCCGAAGGCATGGCTGCGCGCGACGACTGGATGCTGGGCGCGGACGACCGCTGGCACGGTTTCGGCAACCTGGCGCCAAGCTTCAACATGCTCGACCCGATCAAGGCGACCATCATCACCCCCGGGCTGGACGTGGGTGGCGATTTTGCCGAGTCCGGCATACCGGCGGCCATCGTCACCAAATATCTCGCGGAAAACGGCGTGGTGGTGGAAAAAACCGGCCTGTACTCGTTCTTCATCATGTTTACCATCGGTATCACCAAGGGGCGCTGGAACACCATGGTGACCGAGCTGCAGCAGTTCAAGGACGACTACGACAAGAACCAGCCGCTGTGGCGTGTGCTGCCCGAGTTTGTCGCCAAATATCCGCGCTACGAAAAGACCGGCCTGCGCGATTTATGCGAGCAGATACACGGCATTTACAAGGCCAACGACGTGGCGCGGTTGACCACCGAAATGTATCTTTCCAACATGGAACCGGCGATGAAGCCTTCCGATGCCTTCGCAAAAATGGCGCATGGCGAGATCGAGCGCGTGGCGATTGACGACCTCGAAGGGCGCATCACCAGCGTGTTGCTGACGCCTTATCCGCCCGGCATCCCGTTGCTGATCCCCGGCGAGCGCTTCAACAAAACCATCGTGGATTACCTGAAGTTTGCCCGGGATTTCAACAGGAAATTCCCCGGTTTCGAGACCGACATCCGCGGCCTGGTTTCCGAGAAAACCAATGGTGAGCGTTTGTATTACGTGGATTGCGTGAGACAGGGTTGACCCAGGGGAAAACGCTTTGCTCGCATTTTGTTGGGTTGCCACATTATTCCGGCGTTCGGTATAATTTCACCAGTAGTTACCAAGAAAAACGGGTACTGCCGAAGGTGCAATACCCGTATGTTCAGGTTTAATTATTGGTTGGAACAGGCAATCTGGAGAGTGTCAGCAAAGCTGGCCGCCGAAGAGGTATGCGGCGCTGGCCGCAGCCTCTCGGGTATCAAGGACAGATGGGCGCAGCACGTTCTATTGCTGCGCTTTTTTATTTCGACAGGCAGATATGACACTCAAGCAAACCCCTCTCAATGAAAATCACCGCGCCATGGGCGCGCACTTGATTGACTTCGGGGGCTGGGACATGCCGGTGAATTACGGTTCGCAGATAGGCGAGCATCACCAGGTGCGCCATGATTGCGGTATGTTCGATGTGTCGCACATGCGTGTAGTGGACATCAGGGGCAAAGGTGTGCGCGAATTCCTGCGCTACCTGCTGGCGAACAATGTGGACAAGCTCGTCAAACCTGGCAAGGCCCTGTATTCCTGCATGTTGCTGGAAAATGGCGGAGTGGTGGATGATCTGATTGTGTATTTCATGGAAGAGGACTGGTTTCGCCTCGTGGTGAATGCGGGCACGGCAGACAAGGATCTGGCGTGGATGAGGCTGCAGGCCGCCGGGCACGTGAAATCGCACCCCGAATGCTATGCTGTGAACGAAAGCCCGCAAAGCGAATGTTGCGCAGAAAGCAGAGAAAAGCCAGGAACCACCCCAACCGGGACGATGGGGCAGGAAGGGAATCCGGCGTTGGATATCGCTGATCTTCCGGAAATGGCCATCATCGCGGTGCAGGGGCCAAAGGCGCGCGAAAAATTGTGGGCGGCGATGCCCGGCAGCCAAAAGCTGACCGAGAGCCTCACCCCTTTCAGTGGCGTGGTTGTTGGCTCAATGTTTATCGCGCGAACCGGCTATACCGGGGAAGATGGCTTTGAGGTAATGATTCCCGCCCAGGCTGCACCCTATTTCTGGAATTCTCTGGCCGCAAAGGGCGTAAAACCCTGCGGTCTCGGTGCGCGCGATACGCTGCGCTTGGAAGCGGGCATGAATCTCTATGGTCAGGATATGGACGAATCCAGCACTCCGCTGGAAGCGGGACTCGCCTGGACAGTGGATTTGAAAAGCGGGCGCGATTTTGTCGGGAAGGCCGCATTGCTGGCCAATCCGCCGAGGCACCAGCAAGCCGGACTGGTGCTGCTGGATCGCGGCGTGCTGCGCGGGCACCAGAGAGTGCTCACCGCGTTTGGCGAAGGCGAGATTACCAGCGGCACTTTCTCGCCCACGCTGGAAAAGTCCATTGCCTTTGCGCGCGTGCCGAACGGTGTACAGGCTGGGGACATGGTGCAGGTAGTGGTGCGCGATAAGCTGCTGGCGGCCAAGGTGGTGAAATATCCTTTCGTGCGCAATGGAAAGGTATTAATCAGTTTGTAGCGGATGGCGAACCAGGGAGGGCGTTTCGCAACCGTTCCATACGGCTGCAAGCTATCCGCTGCACAATTTACAAGGAGAGAAATAATGAGCAATCCGGGCAACCTGAAATATACCACCTCCCACGAGTGGGTTAGAACCGAAAGCGATGGCACAATTACTGTCGGCATCACCCATCACGCTCAGGAATTGCTGGGCGATATGGTGTTTGTGGAAAACCCTGCCCTCGGCCGCAAGCTGGGGGCAGGAGAGGAATGTGCGGTAGTGGAGTCGGTCAAGGCCGCTTCCGACGTGTATGCGCCAGTCGCCGGTGTAGTGGCGGCGGTGAACGGCGAGCTCGAGAGCGCGCCCGAAAAAATCAATGCCGATCCCTATGGCGCCTGGATGTTCAGGATGAAGCCGGACAACCCGGCAGACGTGAATGGGCTGATGGATGCGGCGGCATACCAGGCGCAAGTAGATAGCGAAACACATTAGGAAATAAAGCCGGTACGTCAGTTGAAGGTTAAAACCACGTAGCGGACAATGCGAGCCAGCGACTCATCTAACGTCTAACAATCCGGAAGTTTTATGCCGTTCATCCCCCACACCGAAGCCGACATTCAGGCCATGCTGGACAGCATCGGCGCCGCCCGCATCGGTGATTTGTTCGACGAGATTCCTGCGACGCTCAAAACCGGCAGGCTGAGCGCTGTGCCAGCAGGCATGAACGAGATGCAGGTCGCGCGCCTGATGAGCGAGCGCGCCGCACAGGATGCCCCATTGCTAAATTTCATCGGTGCGGGCGCGTACGAACACCACGTCCCGGCAGCCGTGTGGCAGATTGTCTCGCGCGGCGAATTCTATACCGCCTACACGCCGTACCAGGCCGAGGCCAGCCAAGGCACTTTGCAGGTGCTGTATGAATACCAGACCATGATGGCTTCGCTCACCGGCATGGATGCATCCAATGCCAGCCTGTACGACGGCGCTTCGGGCTTGGCTGAAGCCATGCTGATGGCGGTGCGCGCGCACAAGAGCGCGCGCCGCATTCTGATCCCCGCTTCGGTCAGCCCGGTTTACCGTAGCGTGGCCCGCAGCATCGTCAGGCTGCAAAATATCGAGCTCGTGGAAATTCCGTTTGATGCTGCTACCGGCACTACGGATTTCAAGATGCTGGAGCAGAGTGCAGGCAACGATTTTGCCGCGCTGGTGGTCCCGCAGCCCAACTTCTTCGGTGCGCTGGAAAATGTGGATGAGCTGACGCAATGGGCGCACGCTCAAGGCGCGTTGGCCATCGCACTGGTTAACCCGCTGTCGCTCGCGCTTCTCAAGGCGCCGGGCCGATGGGGTGCGAGCGGTGCCGACATCGCGGTGGGCGAAGGCCAGCCGCTCGGCATCCCGTTAGCTAACGGCGGGCCGTATTTCGGTTTTCTGTGCTGCAAACAGGCGCTGGTGCGCCAGATGCCGGGCCGCATCGTCGGCCGAACCTTGGATATGGAAGGCAAGCCAGGATTTACCCTGACATTGCAAGCGCGCGAACAGCATATCCGCCGCGCCAAGGCCACATCCAACATCTGTTCCAACCAGGGTTTGATGGCGACCGCCGCGACGATCTACATGGCGCTGCTCGGCGCGGACGGCTTGCGCCGCACCGCCGCCGCGTCTCATGCCAATACTGCTGCGCTTGCCGCGCAGGCCGAGGGCATCCAGGGAGTGAAGCGTGCTTTTCCCGGCCCGCATTTTCACGAAGTGGTACTGCAATTGCCCGCGCCTGCCCCGCGCGTGCTGGAGAAAATGCTTGCACAGGGCGTGCTCGGCGGGCTGGACCTTTCCACGCATTACCCGCAATTGGGCAATGCGGTTCTGGTGTGCGCAACCGAAACCAAGACCGCGTCAGACCTGCAGCGCTACATTGATGTCCTGAGAGCTTCCCTCAACCAACCCTAGGAGAAAGCAGATGAGCACCGTCAAACTGAAAGGCAACCCTGTTACGTTGAATGGAAACTTTCCCGCCATTGGGCAAGTTGCCCCGGTTTTCAGCCTGGTGGACAAGGATCTCAAGGATGTCGCGCTGAGCAGCTTCGCCGGCAAGCGCAAGGTACTGAACATCGTACCTAGCCTGGACACCGCCGTGTGCGCCACTTCCACGCGCAAGTTTAACGAGGCGGCAAGCAAGCTCGACAATACCGTAGTGCTGGTGATCTCAGCCGATTTGCCGTTTGCCATGAACCGCTTCTGCGTTGCCGAAGGATTGACCAATGTCATCACCTTGTCACTGATGCGCGGGCGCGAATTCCTGCGCAACTACGGTGTGGAGATCGCCGACTCCGCATTACGCGGGGTTGCCGCGCGCGCAGTCTTGGTGCTGGATGAAAAGGATCGTGTGCTGCATGCCGAACTGGTGGGCGAAATTACCAGCGAGCCCAATTACGACGCGGCGCTTGCGGCGTTGAAATAACCTTTCATCTGTTACTTGTCAGGGAAGCTCAGCTTTCCCCGGCAGGAGCAGGTGGAGAGGGATTGATGTTGTATTGGAAAGAAAATACCCGTGCTGATTTTTGAACGTTCCCACCCCGGTCGCCGCAACGCGGCGCAAGCGCCCATACATGATGTAAAACCAGCCGGTATTCCCGAGGCATTTTTGCGCGCCGATAAGCCGTTGCTGCCAGAAGCTTCGGAGATGGATACGGTGCGGCATTACACCCGCCTGTCGCAGAAAAATTTCTCCATAGACACGAATTTTTATCCGCTCGGCTCGTGTACCATGAAGTACAACCCGCGCGCATGCAACTCGCTTGCCATGCTGCCGCAGTTTATGGCGCGCCATCCTTTGGCGCCGGACAGCACCGGGCAAGGATTTCTCGCTTGCTTGTATGAGTTGCAGGAGATCCTGAAAGACGTGACCGGCATGGCAGGGGTGAGCCTTGTGCCTATGGCCGGTGCGCAGGGCGAGTTTGCGGGCATCGCGATGATCCGTGCTTACCACGAAGCGCGTGGCGATACGGGGCGCACCGAGATTATCGTGCCGGATGCGGCGCATGGCACCAACCCGGCCACGGCTGTCATGTGCGGTTACGCGGTGAAGGAGATTTCCACCGGTCATGACGGCGATGTTGACCTCGATGCGTTACGCGCTGCTGTTGGCCCGCAGACTGCCGGGCTGATGTTGACCAACCCGTCCACGCTGGGCATATTCGAGAAAAATATTCAGGCCATCCAGAAAATCGTGCATGACGCTGGAGGCTTGCTTTATTACGATGGCGCCAACCTGAATGCGATTCTCGGCAAGGTTAAGCCTGGCGACATGGGCTTCGATGTGATCCACATGAATTTGCACAAGACTTTTTCCACGCCCCACGGCGGAGGCGGGCCGGGCGCTGGTGCGGTGGGGGTCGCGCCGCGTCTGCTGCCTTTCATGCCTATCCCACTGGCCGGAAGGATTTGCTCTCCCCCAGGAGAAAAGGTGCATGGGGGAGGGAAGGCGGGCGGTGGAAACGTTCACTACCGCTGGCTGACAGAAAATGACCTGCCGCAATCCATCGGCCGTTTGTCGGCATGGATGGGCAATGCGGGTGTGCTGCTGCGCGCCTACGTGTATGCGCGCCTGCTGGGTGCAGAAGGAATGTGTCGCGTGGCGGAATTTGCCACGTTAAATGCCAATTATCTGATGGCAGAACTGGGCAGGGCGGGTTATACCCTTGCCTTTCCTCTGCGCCGTGCCAGTCACGAATTTATCGTGTCGGCAAAAAGGCTGAAAGATGAAACCGGCATATCTGCAATGGATATTGCGAAGCGGCTGCTGGATAAGGGGTTCCACGCCCCTACAACTTACTTTCCGATGCTGGTGGCGGAGTGCCTGTTGATCGAGCCGACCGAAACGGAATCCAAGGAAACGCTGGATGCCTTCGTTGCCGCGATGAAAGAAATATGGGACGAGGCGCATTCCGCGCCGGGTTTGGTCAAAACCGCACCTCATACCCAGCCGGTGCGGCGGCTGGATGACGTGAAGGCGGCGCGCGAACTGGATTTGGTCTGGAAGCCTGCTGCCTGACCGGAATTCATTCCACGTGCGCAACAGCAGTAGCAGGTTGCGCACCTCTGCTCAATTCTTACATTCCGGACGTGAACTCTATCACCGCATTGATTTCGGCTTCAGTCATTTTCTTGGCGATTGCGCCCATCATTCCAGCGGGGTCGTTGCGGCGCTCGCCAGTCTTGAAGTCGTTCATTTGCTTTAACAGGTACTCTTTTGGTTGCCCGCTGATAACCGGAAAGACATTATTCTTGGCATCCTTGCCATCGCCTTTTTCGCCGTGGCAGTTGCTGCAGGCATACACGCCGGCTTCCATGTTGCCTTCAAAATAAATTTTCCTGCCTTTTGCCGTCAAATTCTTATCGCTGCCCGGTTTGCCTATTACACGCTTCTGGCTGGCATAATAGGCGGCAATATCCTTGAGGTCCTGAGGATCGGTAACGCCTGCTGCCATTCCTGACATGATTGGATCAGCGCGCTTTGCGGTCTGATAGTCGCGGACTTGCCGCTCAATATATCTCTGATACTGCCCTGCCAAGTGGGGAAAGTTGGGAGCCATACTCATGCCGGTTTCACCGTGGCATCCTTGGCACATGCCGGATTTATCCTTTCCTGCCTTTGGATCACCATCCGCATCCGCAGCTTGCACAGCGCCTGCAGTAAACATGGCAATAGCTACAATGCTGATACCGAATTTTGCACTAATCATGTTTCTCCCCCGTTGAATTGGTTCGGGCTGTATTGTTTCTCAGAACCTTGTTTCCAGTCAACGCAATTCTAATCTGCCAGTTCCGCCATTACGGGAGCATGGTCGGAAGGTCGCTCCTGTTTACGCGGCGCGCGATCTATGGTGCAGGCCGTACAACTCTTTGCCAATGGGGCACTGAGTAGAATGTGATCAATGCGCAAACCCATGTTACGGCGAAACGCCATCATGCGGTAGTCCCACCAGGTATAAGATTTCTCGGGTTGCTCGAACCGGCGGAAGCTGTCCTGCAGGCCGAGTTGTTCGATCTCGCGGAATGCGGCGCGCTCCAGTTCGCTCACCAGCACGTTGCCTGCCCATGCCTGAGGGTCATGCACGTCGCGGTCTTCCGGCGCGATATTGTAATCTCCCAGCAAGACGAGTCTGGGGTAGCGCAGCAGTTCCTCCTTCAGCCATGCCGTTAATGCGGCCAGCCACGCAAGCTTGTACTGGTACTTGTCAGAGCCGACGCTTTGCCCGTTCGGCGCATATATACATATCACCCGTATATCCCGAACGGTTGCAGCGATCAGGCGCTTCTGCTCATCCGCAAAGCCGGGCAAGCCGTGCATGACATTGGCGGGTTCGGTCTTGCAGGCAATGGCGACGCCGTTATAGGTTTTTTGCCCGCTGAACACGGCCTGATAGCCTGCCTGGTTCAATTCGCTCAAAGGGAACTGGCGATCTTCCTGCTTGGTTTCCTGCAAGCACAGCACATCTGGCTGATTGGTGTCCAGCCAATTCAGTACTTGCGGCAGACGCACCTTGAGCGAGTTGACATTCCAAGTGGCGATTTTCATATCATCCGGCAGGCCTTTCGTGTTCGCGACAGAAAAACGCCCCACCATTTCTGGAGGGGCGCTTTGCTTTGCAAGGAGTCTGACGATGACCTACTTTCACATGCGGACGCACACTATCATCGGCGCGGGGTCGTTTCACTGTCCTGTTCGGGATGGGAAGGAGTGGGGCCAACCCGCTATGGTCGTCAGACATAACTGGTTGCTAGAGGCTGGGAGAAGCTCCGGCCCAGCATCTAGCGCAATAGGAAGAAGTAAAGGGGTTCGATTGTTGCGCGAGTTTCAGAACACGGAACCTGGTTCCTGAACACTCAATGTTATAGGGTCAAGCCTCACGGGCAATTAGTACCGGTTAGCTCAACGCATCGCTGCGCTTCCACACCCGGCCTATCAACGCGGTGGTCTTCCGCGACCCTTCCGGGGGATCAAGTCCCCAGGGAAGTCTCATCTCGGGGCGAGTTTCCCGCTTAGATGCTTTCAGCGGTT
>JACRAQ010000025.1 GCA_016213335.1 Nitrosomonadales bacterium | reverse complement strand
GTCGATCTGGTCGTAGGCTTTGGCTTCGCCGCCAAATTTCTTCGACAAAACGGTCGTGATCGCCGCCGTCAGTGTGGTCTTGCCGTGATCCACGTGGCCTATCGTGCCTACGTTGACGTGTGGCTTGGTACGTTCAAATTTGCTCTTTGCCATGATTGCTTCCCCTATCTACAAAGTTGTTATTTTTTACTGCTTATCACCGCTTCGGCCACACTTCTCGGGGCCTCGGTGTAGTGCCTGAATTCCATCGTATAAGTGGCGCGGCCCTGGGTCGCCGAGCGCAGCGCGGTGGAATAGCCGAACATTTCGGCCAGCGGCACCTCGGCGCGCACAACCTTGCCGCCACCCGCCATATCGTCCATGCCCTGCACCATGCCGCGGCGCGAGGACAGGTCGCCCATCACCGTGCCGGTATAGTCTTCGGGCGTTTCCACTTCCACCGACATCATCGGCTCAAGCAGAATCGGGCTGGCCTTGCGCATGCCGTCCTTGAACGCCATCGAAGCGGCCATCTTGAAGGCGTTTTCGTTGGAGTCCACATCGTGGTAGGAACCGTCAAACAGGGTAACTTTCACGTCCACCACCGGGAATCCCGCCAGCACCCCGTTTGGCAGCGTGTCCACCAAGCCCTTTTCCACGGCGGGAATATACTCGCGCGGAACCGTCCCGCCCTTGATCGCATCAACAAACTCGAAGCCCTTGCCGGCCTCATTCGGTTCCATTTTGATCCATACGTGACCATACTGGCCGCGTCCGCCGGACTGTTTGACAAACTTGCCTTCGACCTCGACCGGCTTCTTGATCGCTTCGCGGTAGGCCACTTGCGGCGCTCCCACGTTCGCTTCCACGCCGAATTCGCGCTTCATGCGGTCAACCAGGATTTCCAGGTGCAATTCGCCCATGCCGGAGATGATCGTCTGGCCGGACTCTTCGTCGGTGCGCACGCGGAAGGATGGGTCTTCCTGGGCCAGACGGCCCAACGCGATACCCATCTTTTCCTGGTCCGCCTTGGTCTTCGGCTCGACGGCGACATGAATTACCGGCTCGGGAAAGATCATGCGTTCGAGAATGATCGGCTTGTTCGGATCACACAGCGACTCGCCGGTGGTCACTTCTTTCAGGCCGATACAGGCAGCGATGTCGCCCGCCAGAATCTCGTCAATCTCTTCGCGGTTGTTGGCATGCATCTGCACGATACGACCGATACGCTCCTTCTTGCCCCTGATCGGGTTATAGACCGTATCACCCTTCTTCAACACGCCGGAATACACGCGCACGAAGGTCAGTTGGCCGACGAACGGGTCGGTCATCAGCTTGAACGCCAGCGCGGAAAAACTCTCTTTGTCATCCGCCTTGCGGCTTGCCTGCCCGCCTTGTTCGGTCTCGCCGGTCACATCGGGGATGTCCACCGGCGACGGCAGGAACTGAACAACCGCATCCAGCATGCGCTGCACACCCTTGTTCTTGAACGCGGAGCCACACAGCATCGGCTGGATCTCGCAGGCGATGGTGCGGGTACGAATCCCCAGGATGATCTCCTCTTCGGTCAGACCACCGTTCTCGAGATATTGGTTCATCAGCTCTTCGGAAGCCTCGGCGGCAGACTCGACCATTTTTTCGCGCCATTCGGCGGCGAGGTCGACCAGTTCTGGCGGAATATCGCGATAGTCAAACTTCATGCCTTGGGATGCTTCGTCCCAGTAGATGGCCCTCTTCTTGATCAGATCAACCACGCCAGCAAAGCCTTCTTCGGCGCCGATAGGAATGACGACCGCGACAGGGTTGGCCTTCAGGCGGGTCTTCATCTGATCATAGACCTTGAAGAAGTTCGCGCCCTGACGGTCCATCTTGTTGACAAAAGCCAGGCGCGGCACCTTGTATTTGGTTGCCTGGCGCCACACCGTCTCGGATTGCGGCTGCACGCCGCCGACCGCGCAGTACACCATGCAGGCGCCGTCCAGCACGCGCATGGAACGCTCCACCTCGATGGTGAAATCCACGTGTCCCGGCGTGTCGATAATATTGAAGCGGTGTTCCTGGAAGGACATGTCCATGCCCTTCCAGAAACAGGTGGTCGCAGCCGAAGTAATGGTGATACCGCGCTCCTGCTCCTGCTCCATCCAGTCCATGGTCGCGGCGCCATCATGCACTTCGCCAATCTTGTGATTCACCCCGGTGTAGAACAGGATGCGTTCGGTGGTCGTGGTCTTGCCCGCATCAATGTGCGCGCTGATGCCGATGTTGCGATAGCGTTCGATTGGTGTTTTGCGTGCCACAGTGGTTACCTGACTTTCAGAACTTTCGACTTAGAAACGGAAATGTGAGAAGGCCTTGTTTGCCTCGGCCATGCGATGCACTTCCTCGCGTTTTTTAACCGCGCCACCACGGCCTTCCGCCGCATCAATCAATTCACCTGCCAGGCGCATCCCCATGGATTTCTCGCCGCGCTTGCGCGCCGCCTCGCGGATCCAGCGCATCGCCAGCGCCATGCGGCGGGAAGGGCGCACTTCAACCGGCACCTGATAGTTGGCACCACCGACACGGCGGCTTTTCACCTCAACCTGAGGCTTGGCGTTAACCAGCGCCGTGTTGAATACCTCGATCGGGTCCTTGCCGCTCTTCTTGCCGATTTGCTCCAGCGCACCGTAGAGGATGCGCTCGGCCACCGACTTTTTGCCACGCGTCATCAGTACATTGATAAACTTGGACAGATCCTGGTTGCCGAACTTGGGATCCGGCAAAATCTCGCGCTTGGGGACTTCTCTGCGTCTTGGCATAGTTCAACCTCGGTTAAATGCTAATTCATCAAGCCTTCTTGGGGCGTTTCGCGCCATATTTGGAACGCGACTGTTTGCGGTCTTTCACGCCAGCGGTGTCCAGGCTGCCGCGCACCATGTGGTAACGCACGCCCGGCAAATCCTTCACGCGACCGCCGCGTATCAACACCACCGAGTGCTCCTGCAGGTTGTGCCCTTCACCGCCGATGTAGGAAATCACCTCGAATCCGTTGGTGAGGCGCACCTTGGCGACTTTGCGCAAGGCAGAGTTCGGTTTCTTTGGTGTAGTGGTATAAACGCGGGTACACACACCACGTTTTTGCGGGCTACCCGCCAGCGCAGGCACTTTGCTTTTCGAAGGCTCGACCAAACGGCCCTGGCGCACAAGCTGGTTTACGGTTGGCATGAATTCTCACTTTCCTTACATAAAATATAGCTAATAATCATTATGTTGCAAAAACAACAGCCGTCACAGCAACCCTGCACACTCGCGCCGTGACGGCCAAAAAGACCGCGCATTCTATTGAGGAACGCCGTGCCTGTCAAGCAAGCTGCGCGTTATCCTGCGCGGCTGCACCCAGTTCATCCTCGCTCAATCCCGCCCCTTGCGCCATGTCCATCCCCAACCTCTGCTTGCGGCGCGTATTGTGGAAGGCCAAACCGGTACCGGCCGGAATCAGGCGGCCGACAATGACGTTCTCCTTCAGGCCGCGCAGATCATCTTTCTTGCCCATAATCGCAGCCTCGGTCAGCACGCGCGTCGTTTCCTGGAACGAAGCCGCCGAGATAAACGAATCCGTGGACAGCGACGCCTTGGTGATGCCCAGCAACACATATTCGTATGTTGCCGGCCGCTTGCCTTCGGCCTCCACGCGCTCGTTCTCTTGCAGCAACTCAGCGCGCTCGACCTGCTCTTTCGGGATAAACAGCGTGTCGCCGGCGTCCTTGATCTGCACCCGGCGCAACATCTGGCGCACGATCACCTCGATGTGCTTGTCGTTGATCTTCACGCCTTGCAAGCGGTACACATCCTGCACTTCGTCGGTGATATAGCGCGCCAGTTCGGCCACGCCGAGCAGGCGCAAAATATCATGCGGGTCGGCAGGGCCATCCACGATCATCTCGCCCTGATTCACCACCTGGCCGTCATGCACCAGAACGTGCTTTTCCTTGGCGATCAGAAACTCGTGCGCCACACCTTCCACGTCGGTGATAACCAGGCGCTGCTTGCCTTTGGTATCCTTGCCGAACGACGCGGTGCCCGTCACCTCGGCCAGCATGCCCGCGTCCTTTGGCGAGCGCGCTTCGAACAGCTCTGCCACGCGCGGCAAGCCGCCGGTAATGTCACGCGTCTTGCTGCTTTCCTGCGGTATGCGCGCCAGCACCTCGCCGACACCAACATGCTGCCCGTCTTCCACGGTAATGATACAGCCCGTCTGGAAGGTCACCGAGATCGGGATATCGGTGCCGGCCACCTTTATCTCGAGCCCGTTTTCGTCGAGCAGGCGCACCAGCGGACGCAACCCCTTGCCGGAAGTGCCCGCACGCTTGGGGTCAATCACCACCAGCGTGGCGAGGCCGGTCACTTCGTCTATCTGCTTGGCGACGGTGACGCCTTCTTCCACGTTCTCGAAGCGCACACGTCCGGCATATTCCGTGACGATGGGGCGGGTATGCGGATCCCACGACGCCAGCACCTCGCCCGCGCGCACCGGCTTACCCTCGCGCGCGCTCAGGATGGCGCCGTACGGCACTTTGTGGCGCTCGCGCTCGCGTCCGTGATCATCAACCACCATCACCTCGCCGCTTCGCGCCACCACCACCAGTTCGCCGCGCCCGCTCGTCACGGTGCGCATGTTTGCGCTGTATTTGACCTGGCCGTTGGATTTGCTTTCCACCTGGCTCGCCACCACGGTGCGCGATGCGGCGCCACCGATGTGGAAGGTGCGCATGGTCAACTGGGTGCCCGGTTCGCCGATGGACTGCGCGGCGATCACGCCGACCGCTTCGCCCACGTTGACCAGGCCGCCGCGGCCCAGGTCGCGCCCGTAACACTTGGCGCACAGGCCGTAGCGGGTCTCGCAGGTCAACGGGGTGCGCACGTGCACTTCGTCCACACCCAGCGATTCGATGGTTTCCACCATGTCCTCGTTCAGCAGCGTGCCCGCCTCGTACAAGGTTTCCCCGGTTTCAGGGTTGACAATGTCGGTGCTGGCGACGCGGCCCAGGATACGCTCGCGCAATGCCTCGATCACCTCGCCACCCTCCACCAGAGCCTTCATCCCGGCGCCGATGCTGGTGCCGCAATCATCCTCGGTCACCACCAGATCCTGTGTCACGTCCACCAGGCGGCGCGTCAGGTAGCCGGAGTTTGCCGTCTTCAATGCGGTATCGGCCAGACCCT
>JACRAQ010000020.1 GCA_016213335.1 Nitrosomonadales bacterium | reverse complement strand
ACATGCGCGTCATCGAGTACCTGGTGGAGGAATTCAAGAAGGAAAGCGGCATCGACCTGAAGAAGGACATGCTCGCCCTGCAGCGCCTGAAGGACGCGGCGGAAAAAGCCAAAATCGAGCTCTCCAGCGCGCAGCAGACCGAAGTGAACCTGCCCTCCATCACGGCGGATGCCAGCGGCCCGAAACACCTCGCGGTGAAGATCACCCGCGCCAAACTGGAAAGCCTGGTGGACGAACTGATCGAGCGCACCCTCGAGCCGTGCCGCATCGCCATGAAGGATGCGGGCGTTTCCAACTCCGATATCGCCGACGTGATCCTGGTTGGCGGCCAGACCCGCATGCCCAAGGTGCAGGAGCGCGTCAAGGAGCTGTTCGGCAGGGAACCGCGCAAGGACGTGAACCCGGACGAGGCCGTGGCGGTCGGTGCGGCGATCCAGGGCGGCGTGCTGCAGGGCGAGGTGAAGGACGTGCTGCTGCTGGATGTGACTCCGCTCAGCTTGGGCATCGAAACGCTGGGCGGCGTAATGACCAAGCTCATCAAGAAAAACACCACCATCCCGACCAAGGCTTCGCAGGTGTTCTCCACCGCCGACGACAACCAGGGTGCGGTAACCATCCACGTGCTGCAGGGCGAGCGCGACATGGCTTCCGGCAACAAGAGCCTGGGCCAGTTCAACCTGACCGACATCCCGCCCGCGCCGCGCGGAATGCCGCAGATCGAGGTCACCTTCGACATTGACGCCAACGGCATCTTGCACGTGAGCGCGAAAGACAAGGCCACCGGCAAGGAAAACAAGATCAAGATCCAGGCCAGCTCCGGCCTGTCCGAAGCGGAAATCCAGCGCATGGTGCAGGATGCCGAGGCGCATGCCGATGAAGACAGAAAGGCCATGGAACTGGTCACCGCGCGCAACCAGCTCGATGCACTGATCCATTCCACGCAGAAATCACTGAAGGAATACGGCGACCAGTTGAGCGGCGACGAAAAATCCGCCATCGAGGCTGCACTGAATGACGCAGAGTCCGTGGTCAAAGGCGACGACAAGGCCGCCATCGAGGCCAAGACCGAAGCGCTGGCCACCGCCGCGCAAAAACTCGGCGAGAAGATGTACGCGGCCGAGCAGGCCAAGACGCAAGCCGGTACCGCCGGTGGCGGCGCCCCGCACGAAGAAGCCAGGAAGGACGAGGGCGACGTGGTGGATGCGGAGTTTACCGAGGTGATGGATATAATATAAGTTTGAAGACGTAAGAATTAAGACGTAAGCAACCTACGAGATTTCTCAGCTTGCGTCTTTTGGCTTACATCCAACAACTGACTTAATGGAAAAGTTTGAAGACGTAAGACGTGAGTTGTAAGCAAAACATCGGGCTGCTTTTCAACTTTCGTCTTACGTCTTACGTCTAACAACTTATGAAAAAAGACTACTACGAAGTCCTCGGAATCAACCGCGATGCATCGGACGAGGAAATAAAAAAGGCTTATCGCAAGCTGGCGATGAAGCACCACCCCGACCGCAATCCGGACAACCCGAAAGCCGAGGAACATTTCAAGGAGGCCAAGGAAGCGTACGAAATCCTGAGCGACGGGCAAAAGCGCGCGGCCTACGACCAGTATGGCCACCAGGCGTTCGAGGCGGGCGGAATGGGAGGCGGCCCGTTCGGTGCAGGCGGCGCGGCGGGGTTCGATTTTGCCGACATCTTCGGCGACATTTTCGGCGGCGGGCGCGGGCGCAGCCAAGTGCATCGCGGGGCCGACCTGTGCTATAACCTGGAAATCACCCTGGAGCAGGCCGCGCGCGGAACCGAGACGCAAATCCGCGTGCCATCCATGGCCGCGTGCGAAACCTGCAACGGCAGCGGCGCAAAACCCGGCACCAGCCCGACCACGTGCAGCACATGCAACGGACAAGGCCAGGTGCGCATGCAGCAGGGGTTTTTCTCCATCCAGCAGACCTGCCCGCGCTGCCACGGCAGCGGGAAAACCATCGCCTCGCCCTGCAAGGAATGCCACGGGGCTGGCCGCATCAAGCAGCACAAGACGCTGTCGGTAAAAATTCCTGCCGGGGTGGACAACGACGACCGCATCCGCCTGTCCGGAGAAGGCGAAGCCGGTGTCAATGGCGGCCCCGCAGGCGATTTGTATGTCGCCATCCATATTACGCCTCATGCGGTGTTTCAGCGCGACCATAATGACCTGCATTGCGAAATGCCGGTCAGCTTTGCCACTGCCGCGCTGGGTGGCGAGATCGAAATTCCCACGCTGGACGGTTCGGCGCGCATCAAGGTTCCAGCCGAGACGCAATCCGGAAAAATCTTCCGGTTGCGCGGCAAGGGCATCAAGGGCGTACGCAGCTCGGCTCATGGCGACCTGCATTGCCATGTCGTGGTGGAAACTCCGGTCAACCTTACCGAGCGGCAGAAGGAATTGTTGCGCGAACTCGAATCCATCAACCTGACAGACAGCGCCCGCCATAACCCGCGCGCAAAGTCCTGGATGGACAAAGTGAAGGACTTCTTTGGCCAGTAGGCCGGAAAACCTTTCACTTTGCGGTGGAGGCTCATATGCGCGAAGCGAATGTTAAGGGCGCAAGCCCGGCCGTAACCACAAAGTGAAGGATTCCTTTGGCCAGCAGGCTGGAAAACCTTTCACTTTGTGGCCAAGGGTGCGTTTATAACGCAATCAAACCCGCTGCTATTCCGCAGGCGATTGCGCCAAAGCCGGCGGCGACCTGTCTGGCGAGAGCCCAGCCGCCTATAAAAACCACCATGCCCAGCTTGAAGGCAAGATTGGCGATGACGGCGAGCGCAATCGCTGTAACGGTTTGTTGCTCGCTCAACTGGCCAAGGTTAAACAGGCGCAAGCTGGACAGGGTGATGGCATCCACATCGGTCAGCCCCGACACCAATGCCACGGCATACAGGCCCTGACTGCCGGCTATGTCCGCCATCCATGCCGCGCCGAGCAGCACGGCCACATACAGCATGCCAAAACCCACTGCGGTATGCAGCTCGGCCGGGTTGGAGGTTTCCGGAATGTAAAGCTCGGTGACCTCGCTCATCTTGCGCCAGTTATACAGCGCGACCGCTAAACCGGGCAGCAAGCCGCAAACCAGCACCGGAAGCAGGCCGGGCAACGCACCATAGGCGACTGCGGCGCTGACCACCAGCAGGCGCAGCAACACCACCATGCTGGCAATCACGATCACCGACGCAGCAAGGTTCAGCATGGCCTGGTTGCCCTTGCCATGCTTCGCATAAATCAGCGTGGTTGCGGTGCTGGAAACAAGGCCGCCAAGAAAGCCCAACAGCGGCGCGCCATAGCGGGTTCCCGCCAGATGCAGCGCGGCATAGCCAGCCAGGCTGATGCCGGAAATCAGCACCACCATCAGCCAGGCCTGATGAGGGTTAAAGGCGCCATAGGGACCGAAATCCTGATCCGGCAGGATCGGCAATACGATAAAAGTCAGCACGGAAAACTGCAACACGGCAACGAGGTCGCGGCGCGTGAGTTTTTGCGACAGACCGCGCAGTTCCGGCTTGAAATAGAGCAAGGCCGTGACGCCAATCGCCAGCATCACGGCTAGTTTGGCTAGGCCGTACCAGACCATCGCGCCCAGCATGTAACACACCACCAGCGCGATCACGGTGGTGGTGCCCGGATCGCTCTCTTCACGTGGATTGCTGAAGTAAGCGGCGATGATCATGCCTGCCACGGCCAGCAGCCCGGCTATCAGCAGCCAGGGTGAGCCGAGTTTTGCGGAGAGCAGCGCGGACAGGGTGCCGAACACCGCGACCAGCGCGAAGGTGCGCAACCCGGCCTTGGCGGACGGATTTCGTTCACGCTCAAGGCCGATCAGCAACCCGATGGCGAGGCTGGTGAGGAACTGCGGCAAGGCCTCGATGCCGTTGCTATGCAGAAAATTAGGTTCCATTGTGCCCCTGCGGCGGCGTCAACCCCGCACACAATTTGTAGTGAAACGGAGCCTGGCTTTGGTTCTGCGGAGCCCCTCATTGCACCCGGATGCAGCAACTCAGCCTGTACCGCAAGGCCTCATTATTTCCCGATCAACCGGTAGGTGGCCATGTCGCCCTTGCCTTTCAGGTGGGTGATGCTGGACGGCTCAAACCGGTATTGCTGGCGCAGCCGCTTGTAGGTGGTCGCATCAACCTGTATGTCTCCCCCGGCCGCCTCGTCGGTCAGGCGGCTGGCGATGTTCACGGTATCGCCCCACAGATCGTAAATGATGCGCTTGGTGCCGATTACCCCTGCCACCACTGGGCCGGTGGCAATGCCGATATGAATGGACATTCTGTGCTTTATCAGATCGGGGTGCCTGGCGACCATCTCGCGCATCTCCAGGGCCATGTCGGCAACGCTCGCCACGTAATCCTGGTTGCCGCGCGTGAGTCCGCCCGCCACCATGTAGGCATCGCCTATGGTCTTGATTTTCTCCAGGCCGTATTTCTCGGAAAAAGAATCAAACCAGGAAAAGATCGTGTTCAGCAAGCCCACCATCTGCTCCGGCGACATCTGCTCGGTGAGCTGGGTAAAATTGACGATGTCGGCAAACATCACCGTCGCGTCGGCGTAGCCGTCGGCGATCAGCCCTGGCTTGTCTTTCAGGCGCTGCGCGATATGGGCGGGCAGTACATTGGTCAGCAGCTGCTCGGATTTTCCCTGCTCTTCCAGCAACAGACTGTGCTTCTGGTCGAGCTGATTTTTTATTTTTTCGGTTTCCAGCACGAAATACCGTATCAGGAAATAGATGATGGAAGACATTGCGACAAAGTTGAGCGCGAAGAACACACCCACCGTTCTCAGCGGCACGCCGCTTTGCACCCCCGCATCCAGGTAGTAATCGAAAAAACCGGACACTGCGGTCAGCACGACGTAGGCGACGAACCAGGGGATGGACTCGCGCCAGCCCGATACCACTACCGCCAGCACCGGCGCGAGCAGCGCCCACAGCATCACGCCGCTCGAAGCCACCGAGTTGCCTATGCTCCACTGCATGATGAAGGGCGCAAACAGGAACAGGCCGAGCTGGATGAAGCGGAATGCGGCGAAATTGCGGCTCTTGAGATAGTAAACCAGGGAGATGACGGATATCGCCTGGTAAGCCAGCGGCACGTTACTGGAGAAATTCAGCCCCATCATCCAGTAGATCGCCAGCCACATCATGACCGCGAACGTCATGAAGGCACTGGCAAAAATCAGCAGGCTTCTGCGCAGCGCGTCTTCCTGCGTATCCGTTTTTTCCTTGGCTGCCGCAGCTTCCGGCAAGCCGGGTGATCCGGCCATCAATTTCCCCACTGCAATATTTTTGTTCGGCGGATGTAATTGGCCTGTCAACCGTACCTTCGAGGCGTTGCCCGCAATAATACATGAACCCGATACAAAAAATCAGGGCAGCGATATGCCGCGCTTCATAAACCGCCGGGAAGAAGCTAGAATTACAGCCTTTGTGACACCCCTTGAGGAAATTCACCATGTCGATGGCAGACCGCGACGGCTTTATCTGGTATGACGGCAAACTCGTGCCCTGGCGCAACGCCACCACCCATGTGCTCACCCACACCCTGCATTACGGCATGGGCGTATTCGAGGGGGTGCGCGCCTACAAGACCACTCACGGCACCGCGATCTTCCGCCTGAAGGAGCATACCGACCGCCTGTTCAACTCGGCCTACATCTTCAAGATGAAAATGCCGTATGACCGGGAAACGCTGATGGAGGCGCAACGCGAAGTGGTGCGCGCCAACAAGCTGGAATCCTGCTATATCCGCCCGATCGCATTCTACGGTTCCGAAGCCATGGGGATCGCTGCCACCACCCTCAGCACCCACGTCGCCGTCGCGGCGTGGCCGTGGGGAGCCTATCTGGGCGAGGAAGGCATGGCCAAGGGCATCCGCGTGAAAACCTCCAGCTTCACCCGCCACCACGTCAACATCAACATGTGCCGCTCCAAATCGGTCGGCACCTATACCAAGTCCATCCTGGCGCACCAGGAAGTGGCGCAGGACGGCTACGATGAAGCGCTGCTGCTGGATGTGGACGGCTACGTGGCGGAAGGAGCGGGCGAAAACATTTTCATCGTCAAGAAGGGCAAGCTGTATACGCCCGACCTGACTTCCTGCCTCGAAGGGATCACCCGCGACTCCATCCTCGCTCTCGCCTCCGACCTGGGCATCGAATTGATCGAAAAGCGCATCACGCGTGATGAAGTGTATTGTGCCGACGAAGCCTTTTTTACCGGCACCGCCGCAGAAGTGACGCCCATCCGTGAACTGGACAACCGTGTCATCGGCAGCGGCACGCGCGGCCCCATCACCACCCGGCTGCAATCGCTGTTCTTCGATTGCGTCAGCGGAAAAAACCACCAGCACGCCGATTGGCTGGCGCACGTTTAAAAGGAGCATTCATGCAGACCGAACACGCGAAGCAAGCCTACATCGAAGTAACCGCCGCAGATCTGCCGCTGAGTTGCCCCACTCCCGCCATGAGCCTGTGGAACACCCACCCCAAAGTGGCAATTCCGGTGGAAAAACTGGGCGAGGCGCGCTGCCCCTATTGCAGCACGCTGTACAAATTCAAAGGTGCGTTGCCGCACAGCCATCACTGAAAAACTACTGCGCTTGACATAACGGCGTTGCTCGATGGCTCAAGATGCTCATTTACTCATAGTAAACTCCGCTCTTTCGCCATCTCGCGCCTTGTTCTGTCATCGATCGCCACGTTTTTCACCTTCCTTCCGCTTGCGGGAACCGGAAGACTGAATGCAAAAAATACTTATCGTTGCCCCGAGCTGGGTAGGCGACACGATGCTGATGCAGCCCATGCTGGCGCGCCTCAAGCAGCGCTACCCTGAGGCGCAGATTGATGTGCTTGCACCGCTGTGGACTGCGACATTATTGCGCCAGATGCCGGAGGTGCACGGGGTCATCGCCAACCCCTTCCCGCACGGCGCCCTGAAACTGCTTGCGCGCTATCGCCTCGGCAAGCAGTTGCGCGCCGCGCATTACGACCAGGCCATCATGCTTCCCAACTCGTTCAAGTCCGCGCTCGTCCCGTTTTTTGCTGGCATACCCTTGCGTATCGGGTTCGTCGGCGAGATGCGCTACGGCCTGCTGAACGATGCGCGCAAGCTGGACAAACATGCCCTGCCGCTGATGGTGGAACGTTTTGCCCAACTCGCCGAAGCGCCGGGAGAAGCGATCCGGTACCCCATTCCGCATCCCAGGTTGTACGTAGCCGCAGAGCAGCGCCGGAGCCTGCTCGACAAGCTGGGTTTGTCTGACGATCTACCCGTCGCCATATTTTGCCCCGGCGCGGAATACGG
The DNA here is from genome assembly GCA_016213335.1 of Nitrosomonadales bacterium. Taxonomy (GTDB): domain Bacteria; phylum Pseudomonadota; class Gammaproteobacteria; order Burkholderiales; family Gallionellaceae; genus VIKH01. Next base: position 4,863 of record JACRAQ010000020.1, on the reverse strand, counting down.
CCCGGCCAAGCGCTGGCCGGTACCCTACTTTGCCGAACTGGCGCAGCTCCTGCGCGAACGGGGTTATGCCGTATGGCTGGTCGGTTCAGCCAAGGATAAGGAGATAGGCGATAAAATCATCGCGCTGGGTAATGAATCGTGCCGCAACCTGTGTGGCGTAACCGACCTGTCCGAGGCCATCGCGCTGCTTTCCTGCGCCAGCCTGGTGGTCAGCAACGACAGCGGCCTGATGCACCTCGCCGCCGCACTGGATCGCCCGATGCTGGCACTGTACGGCTCCAGCTCGCCGCAGTTCACTCCGCCGCTGTCGGATCAGGCGCGCGTCATCAAGCTCGATCTGCCGTGCAGCCCGTGCTTCAAGCGGGTGTGCCCGCTGGGACACTTCAATTGCATGATGCATCTGACACCGCAGCAGGTAGCGGAGTACATCCCGGAGGCAACGAGGTAATTCCCGTAACTTGTTGTATGGCGCATAAGCTTATCCCTATAATGGCATCGCGCACCATCACGCTGGAGGAATTGCGATGACCACGCTGGAACTGAAACTGAACCTGCCAGACCAACTGGCGAAGGACGTTGTGCGCATGGGATTGACCAGCCCGGACAGCCTGCAAACATTGTTGCGTGAGGCAGTGCGCAACCGGCGTCTTGCGGGGCTTGCCGAAGCGCGCAAACGTATCGCTGCGGCGAACATCTCACCGCTTACCATGGAAGAAATCGAAGCTGAAATTGCCGCCGACCGCACCGAAAGGCGCGCGCAACCAGCCAACTGAATCAGGCTGCCATGCGACTGGTGCTGGATACCAACATCGTCGCCTCCGGCTTGCTGTGGGACGGGACACCCGCGCGCCTGATTGATGCCGCCCAAGCGGGGGCAATCGAGATATACACCAGCCGCATATTGCTCGCCGAACTGACCCGCATTCTCAAACGCGCCAAATTCGCCCAAGCCATAACGACCAGCGGCGTGGGAATAGAAGCGCGGCCCCTTTAACCCCTTATTCACGGCGATGGAAAGGGGTAAAATCCCCGCCCAGAGTGTTTTTACATCACATCGCTGAACTGTTAAGGGCCATGCCTAAACTCTACGAATACTTCGGGCTGATCATCATGTTTTACGCCAACGAACATGAACCGGTTCATGTGCATGGAAAATTCCAAGGCAGCGAATCCCGCGCCGAAATCATTGTGCTTGATGGCGTAGTTTCAGAGATTCGCTACAGCACGGTTGCGGGTCGCGCTCCGCTCGGCACCAATGAAATGCGCTACTTTAAGGAAATCGTCAGCGCCCGCGCCGACGACATCGTCGCCAAATGGATTGATTTTTTTGTTTTGCACAAACCCATCACACCGGAGCGCATCACGAGGAGGCTCAAATGACACCAGCCACTATCAACATTATCACTGCCGAGCAAGCTGGAGACTTCCGCATCCGTTTGCGGTTTGATGACGGCACGGAACAGACGGTAGACTTCAAACCCTTCCTTGCGCGCGCCCTCCATCCCGACATTCGGGCATGGCTTGATCCTGCCCGATTTGCGACGTTTCGTATCGAATATGGCGAACTGGTTTGGGGCGACTACGACCTGTGCTTTCCCGTGATTGACTTGTACCGCAACCAGATTGAGCATCACGCATCGCTTGAGGCCGCAGCTTGAGTACGGCAGCCAGGGCGCTGGAAAAACAATTCGAGCACGGCCCCTTTTTCCGCCTATCTCCAATTGTCGTTGTCGACCCTCCACCTGTCACCGATCCTCCACCGATAGCCGCCATTCTCGAACCCGCAACCTACGCCATGATGTTGGCTGGATTGGGGCTGCTTGGCCTTGTGGCAAGGCGTCGTAAGCAAAGACTGGTAGCATTGCTAATGCTGAGCACCTGACAGCGCTTAGCCGGATTCGGTCAGCCGTTGAACCTTACAAAATCGCCCAAGCTGATAATCACCGAGAATCATGGGGTGGATGGATTGATCAAACCGTGGCTCCCAAAGCGCACGCAATTCGTATTGCGACGAATATCGGTTTTCCTTAATGAGTGATGGATCGACTCCGAAGTCGGCCCCGTTCCACAACTCGACCCGAGGTCTGTACTGAACTTCATGGACTCCTAAAAAGGTCACTGGGGTATGGGCATTAATTGTCTTGGTTAGCGTTGAGAAGAAGCCGACCTTATTGACGATTTCGATACATGAGTCGGCACCCTCAAATTGCTGCATTGTTTGGCGAGACAGTCTTGCCGAAAAGCACAGGACAAATCTATTAGGCGCCTCCATGTTCCGTTGAAATGCTACGTTGGAAATATTTACGTTCGCACCGGGCGCAATATTAATCCCCCACTGGCTAAGCATACTGGCGTCTGTGTGAAAATCTCCGCTCAATGACTCAACAAGGTGATGTACAGTTTTTTTCCCTTCCTCAGAATCTGCAATACCGACCTTATGTTCCTCGTTGCGAAAGTCATGCAGCGTGCCCACGCGAAGAATTCCCATGGTCAACAGAAGGCTGCTGAATTCCGATTTCGAGTAGCGATACATTTTGCTATCGGATGGTGGGCGGATTAAAGTGGCCGTGCTCGAATTGTTTTTTAGCCGCCCCACCCCAGCCACCCTTCCGCAAACACCAACACTGAGCCACAGATAACCATTTACCAGCAAACCCGCCAGCTCCTGATAACCCGGAAATCGCCTATCAACACTAACCAGTACCCGGCGTTCAACAGTAGCCGTGGGTTGAGCTTGCGAACCCCAGCAGCAAACGCTGGGCTTCCTGCGTCAGCCCAGCCTACAACCTCCCTCTTACCCACTCCGGAACCGAGGCCAGCGCCGCCTTCAAACCGGCAGGATCGGTTCCACCCGCTTGCGCCATGTCCGGCCTGCCGCCACCCTTGCCGCCGACCTGTTGCGCGACAAAATTGACCAGCTCGCCCGCCTTCACTTTTGCCGTGGTGTCCTGGGTGACACCGGCGATCAGGCTCACCTTGCCATCACTCACCGCCGACAGCACGATGGCCGCCGTCTTGAGCTTGTCCTTGAGCTTGTCCAGTGTTTCGCGCAGCGTTTTGCTGTCCGCGCCTTCTAGATGGGCGGCCAGCACTTTCACGCCCTTGATGTCCACTGCCTGGCTCAACAACTCATCGCCTTGCGCCAAAGCCAGTTTCGATTTCAGCGCAGCAAGTTCTTTTTCCAGCGCCTTCGCGTTGTCGAGTATCTGCCCCACGCGCGCGGCGGCTTCCTGCGGCTGCGCTTTGAGCGCTGCCGCGACCTCCTGCAACTGCTGCTCCTGCTGCTGGATATGAGCCAGCGCGCCCTCTCCGGTTACTGCTTCGACGCGCCGCACCCCCGCCGCCACGCCGCTCTCGGCAAGTATCTTGAACAGCCCGATGTCGCCGGTGCGCCTGACGTGCGTGCCGCCGCACAGCTCGCAGGAAGAGCCGATTTCCAGCACGCGCACCTCGTCGCCATACTTCTCGCCGAACAGCATCATCGCGCCGGTCTTCTGCGCATCTTCGATGGCCATCACGCGCGCCTGGGTTGCAGCATTAGCGAGAATCTCGGCATTCACCAATGCTTCCACCCTTCGCATCTCTTCATCCGTCATCGGTTGCGTATGTGCGAAGTCGAAGCGTGTCTTGTCCGGGTCAACCTGCGAGCCTTTTTGCTGCACGTGGCTGCCCAGCACTTCCCGTAACGCCTTGTGCATCAGGTGGGTGACGGAGTGGTTGCGGGAGGTAGCAGCGCGCGCCTGCATGTCCACCCGCGCCGAAACGCTGTTGCCCACGGTCAGCCTGCCGGTCTTCACCACGCCGTGGTGGCCGAACACGCTGGACTGTATCTTCATCGTGTCTTCCACCGCGAAAATACCGTGCACGCTGTGCAGCACGCCGCGGTCTCCGACCTGCCCGCCGGACTCGGCGTAAAACGGCGTATCGTCCAGCACTGCCACGCCCAGCTCACCTTCCTTCAGCTCGTTGACCGGCGCGCCATCCTTATACAAGGCCAGCACGTTGCCTTTGCTTTCCAGCATCTCGTAGCCGTGGAATGCGGTAACCGGGCCGGCGTACTCCAGATTGGCGGCTATCTTGAACTTGCCCGCCGCGCGCGCCTGATCCTTCTGCCGCGCCATTGCCGCGTCGAATGTCGCACTGTCCACTATCACGCCGCGCTCGCGGCAGATGTCGGCGGTGAGGTCAAGCGGAAAACCGTAAGTATCATGCAGTTTGAAGGCGGTCTCGCCATTGAATACCTTGCTGTCTGCCTTAGCCATCTCGCCAAGATCGGCTTCGAGTATCGTCATGCCGTGTTCGATGGTGGTGAAAAACCGCTCCTCTTCCTGCTTGAGTATCTCCATCACGCGCTGTTGCGCCGCCGCCAATTCGGGGAAAGCCGCGCCCATTTCAGCAACCAGGTCCGGCACCATCCTGTGGAAAAATGCCGCGCGCGCACCGAGCTTGTAGCCGTGGCGGATGGCGCGGCGGATGATGCGGCGCAGCACATAGCCGCGCCCCTCGTTGCCGGGAATCACGCCGTCCGCGATCAGGAACCCACAGGCGCGGATGTGGTCGGCCAGCACCTTGAGCGAGTTGTTGGTGAGATCGCTGGTGTCGGTCACCCGCGCCGCCGCACAGACAAGATTTTGCAGCAGGTCGATCTCGTAGTTGGAATGCACGTGCTGCAGCACCGCCGAGATGCGCTCCAGCCCCATGCCGGTATCCACCGAGGGTTTGGGCAGCGGGTGCATCACGCCGCGCTCGTCGCGGTTGAACTGCATGAACACGTTGTTCCAGATTTCGATGTAGCGGTCGCCGTCCTGCTCGGGCGAGCCGGGAGGGCCGCCCCAGATATCCGCGCCGTGGTCGTAAAAAATT
>JACRAQ010000024.1 GCA_016213335.1 Nitrosomonadales bacterium | reverse complement strand
CTGCTGCGATCCGGCATGGCGGTGACGTAGCGCTTGCCCAGTTCGGCAGCCGGCTTGTTGAAGCCGTTCTCCGCGACGGGCTTGCTGAACAGGGTGGTGAACGTCTCCTTCATCTTCGACAGCGCTATGCGGTCTTGCGGGCGCTTCGGCCCCGCCAGCGATGGCTCGATGCTGTTCAAATCCAGTTCCACCACGCTGCTGTAATCAATGCTGCCTGCCTGCGGAATGCCGAACAGGCCTTGTGCCCTGAAGTAAGACTCGAAGGCATCCACTTCTGCATCGGTGCGCCCGGTGTAGCGCATGAAGCTGACGGTGATCTCGTCCACCGGGAAGAAACCCATGGTCGCGCCGTATTCCGGCGCCATGTTGGCGATGGTCGCGCGGTCGGGCAGGGTGAGGGCGGCCGTGCCTGCGCCGAAGAACTCGACGAACTTGCCGACGACTTTCTGCCTGCGCAGCAGCTCGGTGACAGTCAGCACCAGGTCGGTGGCCGTAACGCCCTCGCGCAGTTTTCCTTTCAAATGCACGCCCACCACATCCGGCGTCAGGAAATACACCGGCTGGCCGAGCATCCCGGCCTCCGCCTCGATGCCGCCCACGCCCCAGCCGACCACGCCGATGCCGTTGATCATGGTGGTGTGGCTGTCGGTGCCGACCAGCGTGTCGGGGTACGTCACGCCATCCTTTTGCAGCACGCCGCGCGCCAGATATTCGAGGTTCACCTGATGCACGATGCCGATGCCGGGCGGCACCACCTTGAACGTATCGAACGCCTGCATGCCCCATTTCATGAAGCGGTAGCGCTCGTTGTTGCGCTCGAATTCCAGCTCCATGTTGAGCCGTAGCGCATCCGGGCGGTTGTAGTAATCCACCTGCACCGAGTGATCCACCACGAGATCGACAGGCACCAGCGGCTCGATGATCTTGGGGTTTTTGCCCATCTTCGCGGCAGCGTCGCGCATCGCCGCGAGGTCGGCCAGCAGCGGCACGCCGGTGAAGTCCTGCAGCACGATGCGCGCCACCACGAAGGGGATTTCCTCGGTGCGCGGCGCATTCGGCTGCCAGTTCGCCAACTGGCGGATGTGCGCTTCGGAGATTTTCCTGTCGTCGTAATTGCGCAGCACCGATTCCAGTACGATGCGGATGGAAACCGGCAGGCGGGAAATCTTGCCGAGCCCGGCGGCTTCCAGGGCAGGCAGGGAATACAGCGCGCCTTGTTTGCCGCTGGCGAACTGGAATGAACGACGAGAGTTGAACAGGTTGTGCGACATGGCAGAGACCTCCAGCGATGTGCAAGTGGGATGCTTGGGATTATAGCGCGGCAAGGCTTGCGGCGTTCCGCAGTTTTGTGGCCGCATGTTGCGCCAGAAATATCTATTGAGCTTTCCAAAATACATGACAGTGTTGCCGCAATTGAAAACCACCCCTATCCCAACCCTTCCCCCGGAGGGACTGCGGGAGGGTCGCTGCGCAGCAGCGGGGAACCCACCGGCGTACCCCTTGCGGGTAAAAGGGCTTGCCTTCCCTCTCCCCCCGGGGGAGGGATTGAGGGTGGGGGAAAAAGCTGTCACGAATTATGGAAAATCCAATAATTAGGGCTATTATGAAAGCGTTCTTTGTTCAGGGGAGGGCGCCATGCAATTCCGAAACCGTGATGATGCCGCGCACCAGCTCGCGGAAAAACTCGAACCCTACCGTGGCCAGTCCCCGCTGGTGCTGGCGATTCCGCGCGGGGCTGTGCCGATGGCCGGCATTATCGCCAAAGCGCTGGGCGGCGAAATGGACGTGGTTCTGGTGCGCAAGATGCGCGCACCAGCCAACCCGGAACTGGCTATCGGCGCGGTGGATGAAACCGGCTGGACCTACCTGGCCGACTATGCCCGGCAGATGGCGGACGATGACTACATCGAGGCAGAAAAAAATACCCAGCTGGAAGTGATGCGCGAGCGGCGCGCCCAGTACACGCCGGTGCGCCCGCCGCACGACCCGGCGGGGCGCGTGGTGATCGTGGTGGATGACGGCCTCGCCACCGGCGCCACCATGATTGCGGCGCTGCACGCCTTGCGCGCCCGAAACCCGAAAAAACTGGTGTGCGCAGTTCCGGTGGCGCCTCCCGATACGCTGAGAAAAGTGGAAGCCTATGCGGACGAAGTGGTCTGCCTATTTGCTCCAGATTATTTCTATGCGGTGGGGCAGTTCTATATGGACTTCCCGCAGGTGAGCGACAAGGAAGTGATTGCGTTGCTGAGTCGGCCTGAGTAAGGCTTTGGTGTTTGCCCTTCTTGTGGAAAAGCAGAAATGCCTCTTGAAGTTATCTAGTCTGTCAATTACTATCCTGAGTAAATTAACTCAGGATAGTAATCATGTCTGCAAAGTCTTATCAGCGCCATGAAGTTCGCACTCTGCTTGGCCGGCTTTCGGAGCCGCCGCGCTTTCTGATTTTTGTGGCCGGGCCGCGCCAAGTTGGAAAAACCAGACTCGTGCGCGATGCATTGACTCAATATGATAAGAAGCGCTACGACATTGTGTCCATAGACCCGCAGGACGAGGCCCGACAGCCTGGATTTACATCTACCGATGAGGTTGCTTATGAACAGGATGCAAGCCCGCGAGATGCAGCATGGCTGGTAAGGAAGTGGCAGCGCGCCCGTGTTGCGGCGCGGGATTTTGAGGGCGGATATATTCTGGTTCTCGATGAAATCCAAAAAGTCTCACGTTGGTCAGAAGTTGTCAAAGGTTTGTGGGATGCAGACCGTGCAGAAGGATTGAATCTGCATATTGTCCTGCTTGGCTCATCGCCTTTATTGATGCAAAAGGGTATGAGTGAAAGCTTGGCTGGGCGTTTTGAATTGATGCGCGTGACGCATTGGTCATTCCTCGAAATGCATGAAGCATTCGACTTCGATCTGGACGATTACATCTATTTCGGCGGCTATCCTGGCAGCGCCGCATACATCCGCGATGAACCACGCTGGCGCAACTATGTGAACGGCAGTTTGATCGAACCGAGCATCGATCAAGATATTGTGAATATGACGCGCGTCGATAAACCGGCGCTACTCAAACAACTGTTCCATCTCGGTTGTAATTATTCAGGGCAGATATTTTCCTACACCAAAATGCAGGGACAGCTTCAGGATGCTGGTAATACGGTGACTTTGGCGCATTATCTCGACCTGCTCGGAAATGCCGGGCTGATTTATGGCATGCAGAAATATGCCGGGCAAAAGCATCGGCAACGAGCATCTTCCCCAAAATTAAATGTTCTCAATAATGCCTTGATGGCAGCGGGGTCCGGGTATACCAAATCAGAAGCAAAAGCAGACCGTAGTTTTTGGGGGCGTTTGGTAGAGAGTGCGGTAGGCGCTCATCTCTACAATACCGGGCATCCTGACTGCCAACTCTACTACTGGCGAGAAGGTTCCAGGGAGGTTGATTTTGTAATTCAGGGCAGGAGGAAACTTACTGCCATCGAAGTTAAAAGCGGCTCCACTTCTGGTCATGCCAGCGGCCTCGACATATTTTCAGAAAACTTCGGCAAGTGCCGCAAGCTGCTGGTCGGCGATGGCGGCATCCCGCTCGTAGAATTTCTTTCCTATCCTGCGGAGCACTGGCTTTGAGCAAACCGGAAAAATCTTTCCTTGTGCCGCGTACCTGTACGCGGAAATCCGACAAGCCGGATGAACAAGGGAGCCATCCGCTGGAAACCTATCGCGGCTTGCCTGCCTATGTGCTGCTTGGCGAACCGGGCGCGGGCAAGACGGCATCCTTCAAAATGGAGGCGGAGGAATCGGGCGGTAAATATATCAGGGCACGTGATTTCGCCACATTTGAACCGGACTTGGAATGCCAAGGGCGCACCTTGTTTATTGACGGGCTGGACGAGATGCGCGCCGATGGCAGTGATGGGCGGACGCCGCTCGATCACATACGCCGACATCTGGGCAGGCTAGGCCGTCCGCAATTCCGTCTTTCCTGCCGCGAGGCCGATTGGCTGGGTGCGAGCGATAGCGAGGCCTTGAAGTATGTTTCGCCGGATGGCGAAATTATTGCCCTGCATCTTGATCCCCTGAGCAATACCGATGTTGCTGAAATCCTCAAACACAAATCCGGCGTTCACGATCCTGAAGCATTTGTGCATCAGGCGCAGGAACACGGGCTGGATGAGTTGCTGTGCAACCCGCAAACGCTGAATCTGTTGGTGGATGCGGTGGGCGGCGATGCATGGCCGCAAAGCCGTTCGGAAATTTATGCCATGGCGTGCAACAAATTGGTAAGCGAAAAGAATCTGGAACACCGCCAGGCAAAACGAGAAACGGTGATTCCGACAGAATCGCTACTCGAGGCTGCCGGATATATGTGTGCCATCCAATTGTTGTCCGGCATTGCCGGTTACTCGCTGGATGAAGAGTCGGCAGATAAAGATTATTGCTGTTGGAAGGATTTGAAGGAGCATAGCCTTCCACTGCTAGCTGCGCTGAAAACTAACCTGTTTCAGAGCGATAGCGAAGAGTTGCGCATACCTGTCCACCGCAGCATCTCGGAGTTTTTGGGCGCGCGATATCTCGCTGCGCGCATCGAAAATGACGGCTTGCCGTTCGGTCGAGTGCTCGCTTTGATGACAGGCGAAGATGGGGGTATCGTTGCCGACCTGCGCGGGCTAGGTGCATGGCTTTCGGTGCATTGCCGCAGCGGGCGGCACACATTGATCGGGCGCGATCCCGTGGGTGTGGTGCTATATGGTGACGTACGTAATTTTCCGGCACAGGACAAGCTGCATGTGATCGAGACATGGAAACGCGAAGCGCAGCGCTATCCGTGGTTTGTTTCTGAACGGTGGTCGTCCTCATCCTCTAATGCAGCCATCGGCGCATTATGCACGAAGGACATGGAAACGACGCTTCGCGAAATACTCACATCGCCTTCGCGGGAAGAAGCAGAACAGGCGTTACTGGATTCCGTGCTTGATGCAATTTGCCATGGCGAGCTGATGCCATCGCTGGCTGATGTCTTGGAGGGTATCGTGCGTGATGCCGGTTACTGGCCAACTGTACGCAACAGCGCCATAGCTGCGTTGCTACATGCTGTGCCGGGTGAACATTCCAGATTATTGAAACTTGCACAAGATATACGTGCAGGCTTGGTGGCGGATGGTGAAGATGATTTACTTGGGGTGTTATTGACTGCCCTCTATCCAGGAACCATTTCGGCATCTGAAATTTTTACCTATTTGCATCCAGAAAAGAATGAACGCCATGTTGGCGGCTATTCAATGTTCTGGAGTTATGGGCTGCCAAAGGCAACAGAAAAAAACGATCTGCCGCTGTTGCTCGATAAACTGGCAGAGATACGGCCTGCGCTACGGAATATTCTGGAATACCATCGGACAAACCGGATGGCAGGCGAGTTGTTGGTGCGTGGGTTGGAAGAGCACGGAGACGGCATCAGCGAGGAACGGCTTTACCAATGGCTCGGCGTTGGGCTTGACGAAGACGAGCACCCCAGGCTTGACGGGGAATATATCGAGCGCATTTCGGCGTGGTTTGCTGGGAGGCCAGGACGCTACAAGGCTGTAATCGAATATGGCGCATCCCGGTGTACAAGCCACAAAAATCTCTGGTATTGCATGAATTGTTGTCTGGGGCGGCTATATGCATCTGCTGCACCTGTCGATATTGGGATGTGGTATCTAGAAAAGGCGGAGGCAGAACAACATGCCGAGCTATCCCAGTTTTATTTTGTTCAGTCCGTTCATCTGCTGAGGCAACAAGGTGAGCAAAAAGAATTGACTTTTCCAGCATTGGAGTTTTTGGGAACATGGACTAATGCCTACCCAAAATTTCAAGCATGGCTTGAGCCTTTCATAACATGCTCTATCAGAGACTGGCAGCAAGAACATGCGTTAAACGACCTCAAACGGAAGGCCGAGCGTCAGAAGCACAAAAGCGAACTGCTTCGTTATTACCGAAAGCATATTTCAGCCATACGTGAGGGCAGTGCATACCCGCAAATTTTCTACGATCTTGCGCGTGCGCACGAAGGGTTGTTAGCGGATGAGGCGCACGGCGACACGCCACGCGAACGCCTTGAGGATTTTCTGGCTGGAGATGGCGACCTGATAGCGGCGGCCTACTCGGGCTTCCGCCATGTGCTTGACCGCGATGACTTGCCTGCCATCAGCGAAATTATCGGCCTCGAGCTCAAAGGCAAAATGCACTACATCCGTTCGGCCTGCATGGTGGGGATGGATGAGTTATTTCAAGAGAATCCGGAGGAGGCGTTACGGCTCCCGGATGAAGTGTTGTTGCGCTTGCTGGTTTTCCGTTTGAGCTTTTCCGTCGGCAATGATCCACCATGGTTTTCCGTGCTGGTGCGAATACGCCCTGTATTGGTAGCGCATGCAATACTGGCATATGCCCTGCCGATGCTGCGTGCCAAGAGAGAGCACGTTTCCGGGCTTTCTCAATTGGTTCACGACGATGCTTATGCCGAAGTGGCGCGCCTGACGTTACCGAAGCTGTTAGAAAGTTTTCCCTTGCGCGCCAAAGCAAACCAGTTGGTTTTTATGCTCGATTCGCTGTTGAAAGGAGCGCTGCATTATCTTGACCGGGAATTTTTTGCCGCGATGGTCACACGCAAACTCGGACTGGGCAGCATGGATACGGCACAGCGTGTGTATTGGCTGGGCTGCGGCTTGTTGCTCGCGCCGGATGCTTATGAAACGCCGCTGTTTCAGTATATCGGCAAGAGCGAGGTGCGCAGGGGTTATCTGGCGAATTTTATCCATAACGATTTCGGAAGGCGCAGTTTGCCAAACTGGGTATCTATACCCGTATCTGTGCTGGCACGCCTGATTGAGTTGCTGGGGCCGGGTTGCTCAAATCAACGGCTTAGTGGAGTTGTTACTGCGGCCATGCGTGTGGCAGACATGGTGCGCTCATATATCAATATCTTGGGCGGCAATCCGGATGATGCTGCCACCTGCGAACTTGAACGTTTAATTTCCTTGCCTGACTTGTCGCACTGGCGCAACGAACTTCGCGGTGCATTGCATGGGCAGCGCATCGCCCGGCGCAAGGCTACGTTCCGCCGCTTGAGTGTCGAAGAGGTCAGTCGCGCCCTCGCCAACCTCCAACCCGCCAGCGCCGCTGACCTCGCCGCGCTGACGTTCGATCATCTGCGCGACATTGCCCGGAATATCCGCAACGATAGCACCAACGATTACAGGCAGTATTGGAGCTACAACAAAAGCAATAAGAAACTGGATAAGCCGAAACCTGAAAACGACTGCCGGGATGCACTGTTATCTGACCTGAAAGCTCGGCTTAGTTCGCTGGGCATAGATGCCGAACGCGAAGGGAATTATGCGGATGACAAGCGTGCTGACATCAAGGTGTTATTCGGCGGAGCCAACAGATTCAACGTCCCTATCGAAATCAAAAAAGATACGCACGATGACCTCTGGCGTGCAATCCACGAGCAATTGATTCCAAAGTATGTTCGTGATCCCGGCGCGGAAGGGCATGGCATTTACCTAGTCTTCTGGTTCGGTGGCAAAGGGATGAAGCCGCCCCTCGACGGCAAGAAACTACGCAGTGCTGCGGAACTTGAAGACCGCGCCGGTGAAATCGCGCGGCCGCGGATCGAGGAACTCCGCCGCCGG
>JACRAQ010000022.1 GCA_016213335.1 Nitrosomonadales bacterium | reverse complement strand
CTGGAGGGCGACCGCATGGCCTCGCGCATGACCGCCTCGATGCTGCAGGCCATCGGCCACCCCGAATGGGTGGCCCGTTCCGAAGAGGAATATGTCGAAAAGGTGGCAATTCTTGCCCGTAGCGTAGCGGAAAGAAAAGCCCTGCGGGCAAAACAGCGCTCGTTCATGTCCGCCAGCCCGTTGTGCGACGCGCGCGGCCTGGCGGCAAGCCTTGAGGAAGCGTACTTCGAGATGTTCGGGCACTGGCAGGAAAAAGAACACGGGCGATCCCGCGCATGAGCAAACCCGGACGCAACGATCCCTGCCCCTGCGGCAGCGGGAAAAAATACAAGCAGTGCTGCCAGCAGCGCGAAGCCTCAGCGGCATCCATCCGCCAGTCGCGTGCCATGCACTTCAATCGCGGCAATTCGCTCAGAGAGGCGAACAGGCTGGACGAGGCGGCAGAAAGCTACCGCGAGGCGCTTGTTCTCGACCCGGGTTTTGCCGATGGCTACGTCAATCTCGGCAACGTGCTCTACGAGCAAGGCAAGCTGGATGAGGCAACCGAAAATTACCGCAAGGCGCTATTGCACAAGCCGGATTCTGCTCAGGCGCACTACAACCTGGGCAATGCACTCTTTGAACAAGACAAACTGGGCGAAGCGGCCGAATGCTACCGCCGCACGGCCGCGCTGAGGCCGGACTTCCCCGATGCACACAACAATCTTGGGCTTGCACTCCAGAAACAGGGTGATCTGAACGGGGCGATCACCTGTTACCAGAAAGCGCTCGCGCTCAAGCCGGATTACGCCGAAGCGTACAGTAATCTGCTGCTTCTTTACGGCTCCCACGATTCGTTCTACGCGGAAAAATATCTTGCCGCAGCACGCGGCTGGGAGCGCGCTTGCGTGCCAGCCAGCGAACGGCAAGCGACACGCGCAAGGACTTTCAAACGCCTGCCACTCGCTGGCCGGCGGCTGAGAGTGGGTTATGTATCGGGGGATTTTCGCCAACATGCGGTGAGCTATTTCGTTGAACAGCTCTTTGCCTGCCACGACAAAACGCGGATCGAGCTGTTCGCCTACTCGAACCACGGCCAGCGGGATGCCGTGACAGAACGGTTGCAGTCACTGGTGGAACACTGGGTTCCCGTCTTCAACATCCCGGATGCTGCGCTGCGAGAGCGCATCGAGGCAGACGGCATAGATGTGCTGGTTGACCTGTCCGGTCACTCAGCATATAACCGGCTGGGAGTTTTTGCCCGCCGCGCCGCCCCGGTGCAGGTTTTTTACCTGGGCTTTATGGCAAGCACCTGGCTGACCGGGATGGATTACTGGATCGGCGACAAAGTCCTGACGCCGCCGGAAACTGACAGCCATTTCAGCGAGCGGGTCTGGCGTCTGCCGCGCGTATCGGTGTGCTACGGCGGCAAGACGGATGCCCCCCTCCCTGGCTGGCAAGCAGATCCGGAAGGCGCCGTGCGGGTGGGAAGTTTCAATAATCTGCTTAAATTGACACCGGCAACCTTTGCCCTCTGGGCGGAGGTACTCCACGCCCTGCCTGAAGCGAAGCTGCTGCTCAAGACCCGGGAACTGTCCGACCCCGGCAACCGGCGCCGCATCCTGGACGAGATGGCAGGCCACGGTATTTCCGCCGACCGCATCGAACTCGCGGGCAGCAACGCCACGCCCGAGTGGCGGGATCACATGGCTTATTATGACCGGCTGGACATCGCGCTTGACCCGGTAGGGAGTTGGGGCGGCAACACCACCACCTGCGATGCGCTGTGGATGGGCGTGCCGGTCATCACCCTGGAGGGTGACCGCACGGCCTCGCGCATGACCGCCTCGATGCTGGACGCCCTCGGCCATCCGGAATGGGTTGCACGCTCCGAAGAGGAATATGTGGAAAAAGTGGTTGCCCTTGTCCGCGACGTGGCGGGAAGAAAATCGCTGAGGCAACACCAGCGGCAGCGCATAGCCGAAAGCCCGCTGTGCGATGCGCGCGGGCTGGCGGCAAGCCTGGAGGAGGCGTATTTCGAGATGTTTGAGCGGTGGCAGAAAAAAGAACACGGGCGATCCCACGCATGAGCAAACCCGGACGCAACGGTCCCTGCCCGTGCGGCAGCGGGAAAAAATACAAGCAGTGCTGCGGGCGGGGCGAAACCGCTGCGGCAGGCACCAGCCCCGACGCGCACGCGGCAGCTTTGCAAACCGCGCT
>JACRAQ010000021.1 GCA_016213335.1 Nitrosomonadales bacterium | reverse complement strand
CGGAAAAGAAATCCAGGCCCGCTATCAGCGCGCCGAGCCCGACCGCATGGTTGCCGGACATCACGATGACATCACGCTTGCCTTTGGAAGTACCGAGCGTCCACGGGTCGGTTTTCTTCAGCGCCAGAGCCAGTTCGCGGCCCTTCTCCAAGGCGGCCAGGTTGCCCTTGACCACGTCCTCGCCCTTGCGTGCAAACTTGGCGGTAAGCACCTGGCGCAGGGATTCGACGGGGATGTTGAACAGCACCGACAGCGCTCCCATCGCCACCATGTTCTTGGCGCGCGGATTGAGCATCTCCTTGGCCGTGTGGCTCATCGGTATGGGATAGGCATGCACGCCCGGCGGAATATCCGGCTCGAAATCACTCGGGCTGTCGTAGACCAGCGCGTTGCCCGGCCTGAGCTGTGCCCGGTTTATGTTGTATGCCTCGCCGTTGAAGGCGCACAGCACATCGAAGGTGTCACCCTGGTTGTAAATCTGTTCTGTGCCGGTGCGCACCTGGTACATGGCGTACCCGCCCTTGATTTCGGCGGGAAAGGTCTTGAAAGTGTAAACATCGAGGCCGGCGTGCGCGCAAGCCTGGGTGATGAAATCGCCGACGGAGATGACGCCTTCACCGCCTTCGCCGCCAATCCGGATGATCAGATCGTTTTTGTTAGTACCTTGCATCTACTGCTCCTCAGTAACACGAATGGGGAAAATACTCATCCGCAGAACGGTACCGGCGGATGAATGAATATGTGAGCGATTGTACCGAAAAAAATTGCCCAGGCTGCACAAATATTCCAGAATCAGAGTGGGCAAAAGCCTTGTCAGACCTCGCTCCTGGAAGGGTTATTGCTTCTTGCCACTTGCCGGGTTATTGCTCGAGGAAATGCCGGTTTTGAGTCCCGCCGTTATAAACACGCAATCTCACCACGAACGGCACACCCCATTCCATGACTTTCATCAACTGCGCAAAAATATCCGTATTCCCCTGCCCGTAATCCTGGCTAAGTTCCAGGGTTATCCAGATAGCAGTTTTTCAGCTGCACGTAGTGTTCCGCCGAATACCTGAGGTGGGCGATTTCATCCGGCGTCAGCGCACGAACAGCCTTGACGGGACGCCCCACGTAGAGCATGCCGCTTTCCAGCGTCTTGCCCGGCGGAACCAGGCTGCCCGCGCCGATCATGACCCGATCCGGAATGACGGCATCATCGAGAATGACCGAACCCATGCCGATCAGGCACTCGTTTCCGATTCTGCAACCGTGGAGGATGGCGGAATGGCCCACCGTCACATAGTCGCCGACCAATAAAGGCGAGCCTTCTGGCTTGTCCGGCGACTTGTGCGACACATGCCCCACGGCGGCGTCCTGTATGCTGGTGCCTTTCCCGATCACGATGCGGTTCACGTCGCCGCGCAACACCGCGTTGCACCAGATCGAACTGTCGTCGCCGATGCTCACCTCGCCGATGATCTGGCAGGAAGCATGAGCAAAGACTCTTGCTCCGATGGTTGGCGTGATATCGAGGTAGGCAGAAATGGACATGAGGGCTCCGTGGGAGAAAAACGATAACTCGGCGGCGGGATCACCGGAGAGTATTTTACTCCTTTCCGAAAACCCTGGCTGCCGCAATCAGCAGGCCATCCTGCCCGCGCGCGCCCATCACCGAGATGCCGAGCGGGCAGCCGTCATTTTCCAGCAGCGGCAGCGAAACCTGCGGCAGCCCCGCGACGGCGGCGATGCAGGTGTGCCGCAGGGTGTTGAGGCGGGATGCCCTCGCTTCATCTATGGATCGGCCCCTCAGCGGCGCAATACCGGGTGCAGTCGGGAAGACCATGATGTCGCCGGGCGGCAGGAGGTTTTCCATCCAGCCGGTCAACTGCTTCCTGACCTGCCGCTTCTCCTCCATCTCAGCCCGTGTCACGGAAGGTATTTTCTCCAGCCTGCCGCGTATCTCCGCCCCGAAATCATTAAGATGCCGGAATATCCATTCGCCGTGCGCCTGGTTCAGCTCCCACCACTGGATACATCTCAAGGTTTCGATCCAGGTCGTAAAATCCGGCTTGCCCAATTCGGCTTCGGCAATCTCGATGTTCAAGCTGGAAAGGCTGCGGATGAAGGCATGGTATTTTGCTGCCTTGGCGGGATAGGCAGTCTCAAACAAATCGCGCGCGATGATGAGCCTGCGTGCATTGAATTCCGGTATTTCGCTGCCGAGCATCACGCTGCCCACCCTGGCCAGCATCTCCGGCGTCCGCGCGAACCAGCCCGCCGCATCGAAGCTCTGTGCCAGCGGGTGCACGCCCTGCATCGAAATGGCGCCGTGCGTCGTGCGGATACTGTAGAGACCGCAATAGGAAGCCGGGATACGCATCGAGCCGGCGGTGTCGGTGCCCAGCGCGAAATCCACCAGCCCGCCTGCAACGGCTGCCGCAGAGCCGCTGGAAGAGCCACCCGGAATCCTCTGCCGGCATCTGGAATTCAACGGCGTGCCATAGTGAAAGTTCTCGCCATCGAGCGAAAACGCCATCTCGTCCGAGATGGTCTTGCCGAGCAGCGTGGCGCCCTCGTTCAACAGCAGCTCGACGGCAGGCGCGGTCGCCTGCGCTTCGGAATGCATGCTCTTCCATGTGGGATTCCCCGCACCAGTGACGAATCCCTTCACATCGTAAACTTCCTTCACCGCGAAAGTCAGCGGGGAAAGTTTTCCTTCCCGGTTCGGTTTGACCGTGATCATCTCGCCGGGGACGAAGGCGTTGCAGGTATCGGCTGGTTTCATGGGAGTCGTGTTAATAATTAAAGTTGTGGTAAATCGCGCCATTGTTCCAGCATATTGAGCCCGCTTGCGCCAGCATCTGCTGCGACCTGTGGCCGGAAATGGGCAGGCCAGCGAGGGTCACTTACTCGCCTTCCCAGTAATCGGCGCTTTGCTCCGCACGCCCGACAAAACGGAAGAAACCCGGCTTGCCGTCTTTTCCCGCCGGAGCTTCCGCAAAAACGGCAAATTTTCCGGTAGTGGGGTATTCGCAGATTTCCGGGGAAATGCGCGTGCTTACCGCAAGGTATTTCAACTCGACCGAGCCAGTGTTAATGACCTGATGCGCGGCATCCCTGCCGCCCGCCAACATGGACACGAAATCGCCCTGATGAATCGGGTAAACCGCTTCACCGATGCACACCTCGCCCGCCCCTTCCAGCACGAAAATCATCTCTTCATTGCTTTGGTGTGAGTGCAGGGGAAACGCGCACTTGCCCGGCGGCACAGCGGTGATGTTGTAGCCCAGTTTCTGTGCGCCGAGCATCATGCCGACCATGCCCATGCGCGCGTCGTAACGCTCCGCCGCCGGGCCGGTTGCGGCATAAGCGGGCGGGCGCGGCTGCAATTCGATATCTGCGATGTTGATGACGGGTTTGCTCATGGTCGATCTCCTGTTGCTGAAAATTATAACTTGACGCCATCCTGCTGACAGCGTGTCACCAGCAGATGATCGGATGAGCGACCAGAGTTGCCGCTGAAATAGTCATCCAATGCGCAGCCTATGCGGCAAACCGTCTTGCCCCGGCCACACACAGCGCGACCGCCAGTGCAGCGGCGACCATCATCGTACTGACGTATTCACCCAGCAGCACCGCTGCCAGCCCCAGCCCGAAGAACGGTTGCAGCAATTGCAACTGGCTGACCGACGCGATACCGCCGAGCGCCAGCCCGCGATACCAGAAGAAAAAACCGAGCAGCGTGCTGCACAGCGAAACGTAGCCGAGGCTCAGCAAGGCGGGCCAGGCGGCTTGCAGGAAATTGCCGGGCAGCGTCCACAGGCACAGCGGCAGCATCATCGGCAGCGACAGCACCAGCGCCCAGCAGATGACCTGCCATCCGCCCATGCGGCGAGCCAGACGTGCACCCTCGGCGTAGCCTAATCCGCATACGATGACTGCGATCAGCATCAGCAGATCATCGCTCATTGAAACCTGGATATCTTGCATCATCGCAAAACCTGCCACGACCAAGCTCCCCGATAACGAGAACAGCCAGAATAGCCAGCGCGGGTTTTTGTCGCCGCGCAGCACGCTGAATATCACCGTCGCCACCGGCAATAGCCCGACGAACACGGTGGCATGCGCCGAGCTGACGTGCCGCAACGCCAGCGCGATCAGCAGCGGGAAACCCACCACCACGCCAAGCGCCACCAGCAGCAACGGGCGGCTGTCGCTACGCGCAGGCCGTGGCTGGCGCAGAACCAGCAGGGTCAAAGCGGCGAGCACACCGGCAATCGCCGCCCGTGCCAGCGTAAAAAATACCGGATCGAAAGTGGCGACCGCCACCCGTGTCGCGGGAAGCGTGCCGCTGAAAATCAGCACGCCCATCAGCCCGCTGCTCCACCCCTTGAACCCTTTGTCCATCTTCATACCCGCCGTTTCCTGCAAGAAGAGTCAGCATCTTCCCTCGAAAGCGCTGGAATCAACAGTTACAAATGGGTACAATTTAAAAATACTGTCCGCAAAACTTATGGGTACAAATGATGCAAACCAAGCCCAAACAAAAAGACGGGACCCGCGTAAACATGGTGATACAGACGATACGCGAACAACTGTCCTCCCGCGTACTGGTGCCGGGCGAGCGACTACCCTCCATCAGGCAGATGGCCGGGCGTCTGAACGTTGCGAAAAACACCATCGTCGAGGCCTATGACCGCCTGGCTGCCGACGGCGTGATCGCCGCAAAACGCGGCTCGGGTTTTTATGTGTGCGGGCATCTACCCCCTTTGTCGCTGGCCGATGTGGGCGCGACGCGAGATCGCAGCATCGATCCGCTATGGATTATCCGCCAGTCGCTCGAAGCCGAAGGCGATATGTTCAAACCCGGCTGCGGCTGGCTTCACCCCTCCTGGTTACCGGATGATGAAATCCGCCGCGCCTTGCGCCGGCTGTCCAGAGAACCGCAAACCGGGCTGCTGGAATACGGGCATCCGTATGGGCACTTTGCCTTGCGTGAACAGCTCAGCCGCCGTCTCGGCGAGCGCGGCGTCACGGCCTCTGCGCGCCAGATCATCCTGACCGATTCCGGCACCCAGGCCATCGACCTGATTTGCCGTTACCTCATAGAGCCGGGCGACACGGTGTTGATTGATGATCCGGGATACTTCAACTTCCAGGCGCTGCTGCGCGCCCATCGCGTGCAACTGGTCGCCGTTCCCTATACCGAGCAGGGGCCGGATGTGGGGGCGATGGCAGAACTGCTGGCGCGTCACAAACCGCGCCTGTACATTACCAACTCGGTATTTCACAACCCGACCGGTGCAGTGCTGTCGCCCATCATTGCGCACCGCGTGCTCAAACTGGCCGAGGATCATGATCTGCTGATCGTCGAGGACGACATCTTTGCCGACTTCGATCAGCGCTCTTCACCCCTGCTGGCGTCATTCGACGGCTTGAACCGGGTCATCCACGTCGGCAGCTTTTCGAAGGTGCTGACGGCATCGGTGCGCTGCGGTTACATCGCGGTACGGCAAGACTGGGCGGAACAAATCGTCGACCTGAAACTGGCCACCACGCTCAGCAGCAGCGGCCTTGGCGCGGAACTGGTTTATTCACTGCTGCGTCAAGGCGCCTACCGCCACCACGTCGATGCGCTGCGCAACCGGTTGGCCGACGCCATGGGTCGCACACTGCACCGGCTTGGAAAACTCGGCATCACTCCCTGGATGAAACCGCAGGGCGGCATGTTCCTCTGGGTGCGCCTGCCGCACGGGCTGGACTCCGCCAAGGTGTCACGAGAAGCCCTGCACGAAGGCGTCGTGCTCGCCCCCGGCAACGTGTTCAGCCTAGGCCAAACGGCAGCACCGTTTATGCGCTTCAATGTGGCGCAATGCCAGCCGCAGAGGGTTTTTGAGGTGCTGGAGAAGGCGATGGGGAGGGCTGAGTGAATTGGCTTCTGGTTGCACGAAAGCGATGGAACATGAAGCGGGGCTCGCGTCCCTATATGGGCTGGCGCAAAAAGGTAATGCGATGCTGCTCCTGTTAGCTTCAGGCACCCGGTAGTGGAAGTTGGCGACGGGCAGCGGCACGATGCAGCCCCCAAGCCAATTTTGCCTCTCGGCTTCCAGCTGCAACTTTCAAGCGGGTTTTTGCTCATCACCAATTCCAATTACCTCTGTCAGATAATGCTCCAGATTGCGTTGCGGATGTGCAGGATATTGTTCCGGTAACGCTTCGATGCCCTGTATCCGGTCGAAGCGGAAATTGCGGTAGGCAACGCGCATCTCGCACCATGCCAGCAGCGTCCAGTGATCCCCCCAGCCGACCATACCGAGCGGCCAAAGAGTGCGCGTGGTGTTTTGCCCGTTCATATCCTGATAGGCGATGGAAACTTTCTGCCGTGCCTCGCACGCTTTGCGCAACAGGCCGTGGACACCGCTCTCCGCGCGCTCATAGGCCGGGATGCGATACGGCAAACGCGAGATCGCAACCAGTATCGCGGGCGTAAGCACCGCGAGTATCTTGGCCTCTGCCTGTTTGGCAGCCAAGGCCAAAGCCTGGTCTGTCCAAGCCTGCACCATACGGCTGCCGACCAACAATGCGGTGACTTCCTCCGACTGAAACATCAGCGGAGGCAAATCGAATCCCGCGCGCAAGCGGTAGCCCACACCCGCCTCGCCGTCGATAGGCACACCCGAGAGGACGAGCGCCTGAATATCGCGATACACCGTACGCATGGCAACGCCCAATTCATCCGCTAATGCCTGTGCGGTGATCGCGGTGCGCCGCCCTTGCAGC
This sequence comes from Nitrosomonadales bacterium, assembly GCA_016213335.1. Taxonomy (GTDB): domain Bacteria; phylum Pseudomonadota; class Gammaproteobacteria; order Burkholderiales; family Gallionellaceae; genus VIKH01. Next base: position 1,014 of record JACRAQ010000021.1, on the reverse strand, counting down.
AGCGTCACCAGCTTGAAGAGGCGTTCGGATTTGCGCATGTGCTCCTATCGGTTTATCGCGACCTCACTGATCTGAATGATGGTCGCAATGTCTGTGTAGTTAGGCATATCACCCTGCAACTCGGCGGCATGCGGTAAAAACGCCGCCATGAAATCGTCGGCAGTATCGAACAGATAATGGCACATGGCAACATAGGCCGGCGCGGAACCGGGCGAAGCGCCGCCCAAGCCGCGCTCCACCGACACCCCCTGATAGCCTTGCCCGGCGCTGATTCGCTTGATCGACAGTGGCATGTGCGTATTCAGGTAATAGCCCATATCGAACCTGCCGTTGTTTGGGTACAGAATGCTGATCTTGATCATGGCCTGTCTTCTCATCCGCGCTGCATCACATGCGCCTTGCTGCGGCTGATCACCACGCTGTCGTGCGCGACCAGCGGCTCGCACACGCTCATCATCTCCGCGCCGAATTTTTCGCTGGCCGCGTTGGCCGCCTCCAGGCTTTCCCAATAAACCAGATCCAGCCATTCGCCGTCATCGGTCTCGGAGAGGCTGCGGAAGCGGAAACCCGGCTGACCCTCCATCCAGTTGTTGATCTTCTCATTGGCCTTCAGCCAGTCCGCCGAAGTTTTGCCCTGCTGCAAACGGAAACGTACCAATTCTATCGTGTCAGACATGTCATTCTCCCTATTAATGTGCCGGGACATCCGGCAAGGAGAATGCTACGCACCTGCTGCTGACAGCGTGATGGCAGTAGTCTTCAGCCGGAAGACTTTCCCTCGGTGATCTCCAGATTCGTAGATACCGTCTTCACCGTCAAGCGTTTTTTGAGTAATCGTACTCATAAGGCTGTCGGGTTTTGAGTACGCCAAAACACAAATGCACCAGCTTGCGCATAGCGGCACCGAGGGCGGACATCTTGGACTTTCCTCGGGCAAGTAGGCGATCATAAAGTGCTTTGACGTGCGGGTTACAGCGTGTCGCCACGATGGCGGCCATGTACAGCACGGCGCGT
>JACRAQ010000019.1 GCA_016213335.1 Nitrosomonadales bacterium | reverse complement strand
CCTGACGCGCGCCCAGACCGCCCACCCGCCCGCCACGGTGGGCCTCGCCCCGCTGGTTTCGCCGCTCACCCGGGCGCAAGTGATCCACATCGTCAACAAGCCGATGCCGGGCGGGCTGCCGAAGAAAACCGCACGCGCCTTGCTCGGCATCGAGGATAGCGCCATGGTGCCGGTGCTCCGTGACCCGCGCAAGGTGAACGAAGACTCCGAGGCAGTGTTCTATTTTCCCGGCTGCGGCTCGGAGCGCCTGTTTGGCCAGGTGGGGCTGGCAACCCAGGCGATGTTGTACGAGATCGGCGCGATCACTGTGCTGCCGCCCGGCTACCTGTGCTGCGGCTACCCGCAGAGCTCGGCGGGTATGGACGACCGGGCCGTGCAGATGATTACCGATAACCGGGTGCTGTTCCACCGTGTCGCCAACACGCTCAACTATCTGGACATCAAGACCGTGGTGGTGTCGTGCGGCACCTGCATGGACCAGTTGCTGCATTACCAGTTCGACAAGATTTTCCCCGGCTGCCGCCTGCTCGACATCCACGAATACCTGATGGAAAAGAATATCGGGCTGGAAGGGATGTCCGGCGCGCGCTTCCTGTACCACGACCCCTGCCACGCGCCGATGAAAACCTATCCGCCATTGCAGGTGGTCAACCGGTTGATGGGCGAACAAGCAACGCTGAGCGACCGCTGCTGCGGCGAGGCTGGCACCCTGGCGGCCGCACGCCCGGATATTTCAACCCAGGTGCGGTTCCGAAAGGAAGAGGAAATACGCAAAGGCACGGAGGCGCTGCGCGCCGACGGCTACACCGGCGCGATCAAAATACTCACCTCCTGCCCGGCTTGCCTGCAAGGGCTTTCACGCTACAATGACGACACCGGCACCACGGCGGATTATGTGGTGGTGGAGATGGCCAGGCGGCTGCTAGGCCAGAACTGGATGAGCGACTACGTGAACAAGATCAATCATGGCGGAATCGAACGGGTGCTGCTGTAGCGGTATCGAAAGATAATCGGCCCCCATGCTGACCCTGCCGCTTGACCCCACCGACGACCGCGCCGACCCCGCGTTCAAAGAGGCCGCCAGCTGCGCGCAATGGCTTGGACAGTTGCAGCTCACCAACCTGCACGCCGCACACGGGATATTGCGGATGCAACTGGACGAATTCAACCGCTACCCGATGCACGGGCTCGAGCGCCTGCACACCCTGGAGCTGTTGCGCGAAACAGTGTCCTCCGTGCAGGGCGATTACGCCAAGAAACTGGCCGCCAAAAAACTGCCCCTGAGCACCGAAGAACTCACCGTATTCGTTTCCATCATCGGACTGTGGCAGGGCATGGTCACCGGCTACCAGCGCTGCCTGCAAGCCCATATCGCGGGCGACGAACAGCTTTCCCCGCTCGGCGCGCTGCTGTGCCAGCGCTGCCTGCTATACAGCGGCTTGCAGATTTACGAGTATTTATGCGCGGGCTACGAATTTGACGGCAGGCTGTGGCGCCAATTGCATGCGCTGTACCGGTTCAGCGAAGAACGGGGCCTGCATCTGGCTGAAGTGCCGGACAGCCTCGGCAACAGCGCGCGCAGCACGGCCTGCCGCTCCACCTACGTCAAACTGCTACTCGCCAGTTATGCCCATCGCGCCGACCTGACGCGCAGCCAGATGCAAATGCTGGATCGCTGGCTGTCACTGTGGAGCACGGACATCGCCCTGGAGCACAGCTTCACCAGAAGCCGGGGCGACGCGCCGCCGCTGGCGGTTGACCTGGAAAGTCCGCTCGGCCTGCTGCCGCTCCAGCAGATGAGCCAGACAGACAGCGTGCGCTACCTGGCGATGGTGCCGCTCAGCAAGCTGCTGCGCGTGAAAGTGATTCTGCTGCAGCAGGGGCAATCGCCGCAGCAGCAGGAACTGGGCGACGGGTACGGACGGGCGGAATGCATCGAGTTTCTGAATTTTCTGCTGCAGCGCTGGTGCGAGGGCCGTGACGAGCGCATGGCCGAACGCCAGAGTGAATTGCAACAGGCGCAGGTGTGCTATGGCATGGAAAGCTGCTATGCGCACATTGCGAACAAGCCCTTCAGGCAACCGGGCAAGGATGCGGCAGTGGACGACCTGTCGCGCAAGCAAATCGAGGCTTTCGGGCACGTGCTGTCCGATACCGACCGGCACAACCTGTCCGAGATGGGTTTTGCGCTGGAAACATGGCGGGTGCAGGATGAAAGCATCCTCGGCGCGCAATTGTTGCGCGAGAAAATTTCGGGTGTGCGCCTCGGGCCCAACCAGCTCGTCGCGGTGCGCGCGGGCAGCGCCGAAACTTTCGCGCTGGGCGCGGTAAGCTGGGTCATGGTCAAGCAGACCGGCCAGTTGCACGCCGGGGTGCGCTATCTGCCCGGAGCAGCGGAAGCCGTTGCCATGAAAGCGACCGGGATCAATCTCACCGTATCCGACAAATATGTCGCCGCGCTGCTGTTGCCCGCCATGAGCGCGCTCAACATTCCGCCCAGCCTGATTGCGCCGCGCGACTGGTTCAAGCCGGGCCGGATGGTGGAAATTGTCCAGATGGACAAGCAAAAGCTGAATATCCGGATGGAATTCAGCGTGGAGAAGGGCGTGGATTACGAGCGGATCAGCTTCACTCCGGTTTGATTCAGCCCGGATAGCTCACCAGCCGGTGAAATCAGGCTAGGCCCGCCGCCAGGTTGTGCCCTGCGGCGTGTCTTCCAGCACGATACCGGCATCCAGCAACTCTTTGCGGATGCGGTCGGCCTCGGCAAAATTCCTGGCTTTTTTGGCGGCGGCGCGCGCTTCGATCTGCTCGCTGATTCCCGCTTCGCCCAAGCCATCCGCCTCGGCACCACCCCGCAAAAAATCCACCGCATCGCGCTGCAACAAGCCGAGCGTCGCACCCAGCGCCTTGAGCTGCGCGATCAATTGCGGTGACCGGCTGCGATTCACTTCGTTGGCGAGGTCGAACAGGGCCGCCACCGCTTCCGGCGTATTGAAGTCGTCATCCATCGCAGCCTTGAAGCGCCGGGCATGCGGCTCGCTCCAGTCGAGCGCCCCCCCTCCCTCAATCCCTCCCCCGATGGGGGAGGGAGGCAATAAATTCCCCTCTCCCGCCGGGGGAGGGGCCAGGGGTGGGGGAATACCCTTCAGCGCCGTATACAGCCGGGTCAGCGCGCCTTTCGCGTCGTCCAGGTGCGCGTCGGAATAGTTCAGCGGGCTGCGGTAATGCGCGCGCAGGATGAAGAAACGCACCACTTCCGCATCGTATTTTTTCAGCACTTCGCGGATGGTGAAGAAATTGCCCAGGCTTTTCGACATCTTCTCGCTGTCCACACGCACGAAGCCGTTGTGCATCCAGACATTCACGAACTTGCAACGGTGCGCGCCTTCGCTCTGCGCAATCTCGTTCTCGTGATGCGGGAACTGGAGGTCCGCGCCGCCGCCGTGAATATCGAAATGCTTGCCGAGGATTTCCGAGCCCATCGCCGAGCATTCGATATGCCAGCCCGGGCGGCCCTTGCCCCATGGCGAATCCCACTTCACCTCTTCTGCTTCGCTGTCTTTCGCATGTTTCCACAGCACGAAATCGAGCGGATCGTGCTTGCTGGCCTCCACCTCCACGCGCTCGCCCGCGCGCAAATCCTCCAGCGACTTGCCGGACAGTTTTCCGTATTCCGGAAACTTGCGCACCGAATAATTCACATCACCATCGCTGGCGAGATAGGCCAGGCCATTGGCTTCCAGTCTGGCGATCATGTCCAGCATCTGCGGCACATACTGCGTGGCGCGCGGCTCGTGATCCGGCGGCAACACGCCCAGCGCACGCTCATCCTCGTGCATGAAGGCGATGAAGCGCTGCGTCAGGGCGTGGATGGATTCCCCGTTCTCCGCCGCACGCTTGATGATCTTGTCATCAATGTCGGTAATGTTGCGCACATAGGTCACGTCCAGCCCGCTCGCCTTGAGCCAGCGGTACACCATGTCGAACACCACCATCACGCGCGCATGGCCGAGATGGCAATAATCGTAGACCGTCATGCCGCACACGTACATGCGCACCTTGCCGGGTTCGATGGGGACGAAATCCTGCTTTTCGCGGGTGAGGGAATTATGGATTTTCAGCATTGGTACAGCCTTTACCGTGAAACTCGCGCAGCGATTCGTTTGCCCCCTCTCCCTCCGGGGGAGGGTTGGGGTGGGGGAAACTCGTACGCCCGTTAGAACAAGTCATTAATTTTCCCCGCGCACCAGCAACACCGGTATGGTTGCCGTGCGAACCACGCCTTCGGCCACGCTGCCCATCAGGATATGGTCCACGCCCTTGCGCCCGTGCGTGCCCACCACCAGCAGGTCGGCGCTCCATTTCTGCGCCTCTTCCGAGATGATGCCGCCCACACGCCCGCCAAACGTTTCGACCAGCGTGGTTTCCACCGGCAGCCCTTGCCCGGCAACCCGGGCTTCCAATTCCTTCAGCAGCTCCTTGCCCGCATCGGCGACCGCTTGCGCGATATCCTGGGTCGGGATCATGCCGATGCTGCCGGGCTCCCACATGGCAGGCGCCTCTTCGCATACGTGAAGCAGCAGGATCCGGGCGCCCGTTTCCCCGGCCAGGCCGACCGCTTCCCGCAAGGCCCTGCCGGAAGTTTTGCTGCCGTCCACCGCCACTGCGATACGCTTATACATTGCCGCCTCCTATGCCCATTAAGAGCCTGTTTCAGTAGGTTTCATACCCCGGATGGCTCAAGCTGGCATCGGTTTTCCATCGTTCAGGTTGAGCCAGCCCTTGACGATGCGATAGATGATCCAGCAGAAATTGGCGAACAGGATAACCGCGCCGATCAGGGCAAACACCGTCAACACCCCGATCACCGCCCACAGCAGGCCAAACCAGAAGGTGCGGATCTGCCAGCGGAAATGGCTTTCCAGCCACGTACCCGCAACATCCTCTTTTTTCACATAGTTGACGGTAATGCCGATGATCGCCGTCACGCCCGTGAAGTAGGAGAGCGCATACAGGATGTAGACAACAAAAGTCACCGTCCTGAGTGACTTCATTTTTTCGTCGTCCGGAGCGATAACCTCGCTGTTCATGGCTGCTCTTTCGCCCAGGAATCTTTCAGTGTCACGGTGCGGTTGAACACCAGCTTCTTCCCCGGCTGGTGGTCGCGGCGGTCGGTGCAGAAATAACCGAGCCGCTCGAACTGGTAGCGGGTTTCCGGAGCGGCGTCCTTCACGCAAGCCTCCACCCAGCCCTGCACCACGGTGAGCGAAGCGGGGTTGATGAATTCGAGAAAGCTCCGCTCCTTATCTGCATCTGGCTCCGGCACGGTGAACAGGCGGTCGTACAGGCGAATCTCGGCAGGCAATGCGTGTTCGCGCGACAGGAAGTGGATCACGCCTTTGACTTTGCGCCCTTCCGGGTTTTTGCCCAGCGTATTGTGGTCAATGCTGCAACGCAGCTCAATTACCTCGCCCGCCGCACCTTTGACTACCTCGTCGCAACGCATCACGTAGCTGTAACGCAGCCGCACCTCACCGCCGGGGGTGAGGCGTTGCCAGCCTGCCGGTGGCGCTTCCGCGAAGTCATCCATCTCGATGAACAACTCGCTTGAAAATGGCACCACACGGCTGCCAAATTCCGGATGGTTCGGGTGGAAACCGGCTTCGCGCGACTGCGCGCCACCGGCATTGGTGACTGTAACTTTCAGCGGGTTGATGATCGCCATCACGCGCGGCGCACGGGCTTCCAGGTCGTCACGGATGGCGGATTCCAGCACCGCCATGTCCACGACATTCTCGCTCTTGGATACGCCGATGCGCCTGGCGAATTCGCGGATGCCTTCCGGCGTGTAGCCGCGCCTCCTCATGCCGGTGATGGTGGGCATACGCGGATCGTCCCAGCCGCTCACGCGCTTTTCAGTTACCAGTTGCAGCAGCTTGCGCTTGCTGGTGATGGTGTAGTGCAGCTCCAGCCGGGAAAACTCGATTTGCTGCGGATGGCAAGAGAGAGCGAGCCGGTCCAGCACCCAATCGTAAAGCGGGCGGTGGTCCTCGAATTCCAGCGTGCACAGCGAGTGGGTGATGTTTTCCAGCGCGTCGGAAATGCAATGGGTGTAGTCGTACATCGGGTAGATGCACCACCTGTCTCCGGTGCGGATATGATGTGCGCGCTTGATGCGATAGAGCACCGGGTCGCGCAGGTTGATGTTGGCCGAGGCCATGTCTATTTTCGCGCGCAACACCAGGCTGCCATCCGGGAATTCGCCGTTCTTCATGCGTGCGAACAGATCGAGGTTTTCGGCGATGGGGCGGTCGCGGCTGGGGCTGTTCCTGCCCGGCTCGGTCAAGGTGCCGCGATACTCGCGCATCTGCTCCGGCGTCAGGTCATCCACATAGGCCAAGCCCTTCTCGATGAGCTTCACCGCGAAATCGTAGAGCGTACCGAAATAATCCGACGCCCAGCGCACTTCACCGTCCCACCGGAAGCCCAGCCAGCGCACGTCTTCCTGGATGGAGCGCGCGTATTCCTCGCTTTCCTTCTCGGGGTTGGTATCGTCAAAGCGCAGGTTGCATTTGCCGCCATATTCGAGCGCCAGCCCGAAATTCAGGCAGATGGATTTGGCGTGGCCGACATGCAGATAGCCGTTCGGCTCCGGCGGAAAGCGGGTAACGATGCTCCGATGCTTGCCGCTCGCCAGATCGGCCTCGACGATATTGCGGATGAAATGCGAAACCGGCGCCTGTGCGTTGCTGCTCATCGTTCCAAGGTTCTTTCAGAAATTGCCGCCCATGCCCCGCTGGCATAGCGCCACGGATTTTACCCGAAAAACCGGCCCCTCCATGCGGGTGTTGCGTTGGCCGCCCCATGCGTGGCAAAACGCCTGCTCCCGCCCTCCCGGCCATCACACAGAATTCCGCAGGAATTGCCCGGTATCTGTTAAAATCCCTCCCGCTGTCGCATTGGTGTCTGGTTGGCTCGCCGTAACGCCGCCCTTGTCTTCCTCCGGAAGGCGGGCCGGGTCTGACGGCCAGCGTGTAGCCGGCCCGTTTCTGTTGCGGCGGAATGTACCGTATCAAAGCGCTGCCAGCGTGCAGGTCAGCAGATCAGTGAGGTGCGAAGCTCAGAATGTCTCGGCAACCCGCAAGGGCTGTCCGGGCTATCTTCATGCGGGTTCCATGCGGGATTCGCGTGCCGTCTTCTTCCTGTCTGCCTTTCTCGTCGCGATTGTGGCTGCGCCCTTTTCATTCGCTAAGGGAGGTTAAATGTTCGCACGAGTATCGTGGTTATTGTTCGGCGCGCTGCTTGTTTTGCCAGGCATCGCGCTATCCAAGGAAAGAAGCGGGGAGGTCTCCATCGCCGTCACGGTCGCCGCACCGGAAGACAGCAAGGATGTGAGGGTGTGGATCCCTTATCCGGTTTCCGGCAGCGCTCAGGACGTATCCGACGTCAGGATTGACGGCAACTTTACGCGCAGCGGCGTTTATGGCGAGAAAGAAACCGGCAACCTCGCCCTGTATGCCGAATGGTCAAAACCGGCCAAGGAACGGGCGATCACCCTGACTTTCAACGTCACCGCGAAAGAACAGATAAAACGGGATCTTCCCGCAAGCGAGCCGGAAATTCCCGCTGAAATCCGGGAATATCTCAAGAGCACCGCCTTCATTCCGACTGACGGCAAGATCAAGGAAATCGCTCTCAGCATCACCAGCGACAAGCAGAAGATCAGCGAAAAGGCGCGGGCCGTTTACCAGTGGGTCGTCGAGAACACGGTAAGAGACCCGAACGTCAAGGGGTGCGGCACGGGCGAAGTAGAGAAAGTGCTCGCCAGAAAAGGCGGGAAATGTGCCGACATCAGCTCGGTCTTCGTTTCGGTCGCTCGGGCGGCAGGCGTGCCGGCGCGCGAAGTTTTCGGTTTGAGGCTGGGCAAGAAGGATGAAGAGGACATGACCGGCGGACACCATTGCTGGGCCGAGTTCTATGCGCCCGGCTACGGCTGGGTTCCGGTGGATCCATCCGATGTCAGGAAAATCATGCTGACCGACAAGCTGGATCTCAGTGGCGCCCAGAAATTCGTGGATTACTACTTTGGCGCAGTGGATGAATACCGGGTCACACTGGCCCGAGGCGGCAGGGGGTATTTCCTGAACCCGCGCCAGAACGATGGCCCGCTGAATTACTTTATGTATCCCTACGCCGAAGTGAACGGCAAATCCCTCGAGTGGCTGGCTGCGCAGACCGACCTGAAATTCAAGGTCATGTTCAAGGCACGTTGATCGCGCCGAAAGCAATTTGGTTAATTTTTATTTCTATACAGGAGGCAATGATGAAAAAATCAGTATTGGCTGCAGCGTTATTTTCGCTTATGTCTGCGCCGGGCGTGATGGCAGCAGAAGCAATTACCGTAACCGGCGACCCGTGCACCGTGCCGCTGGCCGAGAAGCTCGGGGCCGCATTTACAAAAAAGACCGGAACCGAAGTGCGGGTTGAAACCGCATCCTGTGGCGCAGGCATCTACAAGGCCAGCAAGGGGCTGGTGAATGTCGGCGTGAGCACCCACGAAGTCGTGCTTTCCTACCTTCCGGAAGGCACCGAAAACACGGTAATTGCCAAGGCACCCACCGTCGTGCTGGTCAACAAGGCCAACCCGGTAAACGACCTCAAGCTGCAGGAGCTCAAGGATATTCTCTCCGGCAAGATCAGGAACTGGAAAGAAGTCGGCGGCAACGACCTGGAAATCAAGAACGTTCTTTTGCAACCCTGCACCACCACCATCTTTCCCAAACGATCTGCGCCGTTCGGCAAGGACATCAAGCGGCTGACGCTGGAAAAACCGGGGAATCCCGTTGCCGGAACCAACAAGCTGGTTGAAGAAAACGAAGGCGCGATGGGGCTCCAGATTTACGGCTATGAAAGCCCGGGGGTCAAGGTTGTGACCGTAGACGGTTATCTGCCCGACGCGAAGACGTTCCCTGCCAAATATGATTTTTACCAGGACTACAATGTGGTCACGAAGGCAGGAGCAAGCAGCGATACCAAAGCCTTCATTGATTTTGCCCTGAGCCCGGAAGGTCAGGAAATCGTGGCCTCGCTGAAGCACATCGGGATAAGAAAATAGCCCGTTAAAGCCGGGAGCTTGCTTGCCGCTCCCGGCATTTGCCTGACTCCCTTTCAGGGTGTCCCCAGACACCCTATTTTTTTGCCCGCGCGCGGACTATTTGCTGCGCCGGTAAATAACAAAGTGATACTCCAGCGCTTGCGGCTCTGCCTGGCTGCGCTCCTCGCGCGAAACCTCCTGCCACGCGCCCCTGTCAAGCTCCGGAAAATGCGCATCGCCGTCCACCTCCTGCTGGAGCTCGGTGAGATAAAGCGTGTCCGCGAGCGGCATGGCCTGCGCGTACAGCTCCGCGCCGCCCGCGATAAAAACCTCCTCATCACCCGCACAAGCGGCAATGGCTTCTTCCAGCGAGTGTGCGACGAGGCAGCCTGGCGGCAGTTCCTGTTTCCGGTTGCGCGTCACCACCACCGTGGTGCGCCCCGGCAGCGGCTTGCCGATGGAGTCGAATGTCTTGCGCCCCATGATGATGTGGTGCCCCATGGTGAGCGTCTTGAAATGCCTGAGGTCTTCCGGGATGCGCCACGGCAGGGTGTTGTTGATGCCGATGGTGCGGTTCTGCGCCATCGCGGCGATGACCGACAGCTTCATTTCTTATCCCCGGCCTTACCCGCTGGAGCCGGTTTGCCGCGCGCCTGCTCCTCGGCCACCCTGGCTTCCCACTCCCAGACCGCCGATTGCGCCTTGCGCCGGTAAGGGTCATCGGCGGGAGCCAGATGCAGGTAGGTGCGCATGGCACCGAGCGCGCCGGGCAAATCGTTCAAGCCCTCCAGCGCCACGGCCAAACCGTAATAAGCGTTAACCTGGTTTCTGCGCAAGGCGATGGCGCCCTCGAAAAAATCCCGCGCGACCGCGTAACGCTCCATGCCGATCAAGGCAAAACCGGAATTGACGTGCGCCTCCGGCATCTCTGGCGCCAGTTCGAGCACGCGATGAAAATCGGAAATCGCCTGCTCGTACTGCTTCGCGTTGAGCGCGGCCACACCCCGCTGGAAACGCTGCCTGATTTCGGCCTCGGCTTTTTCCCTGGCATGCGCTTCCTGGGAACCACCCGCTCCCGGGGCATGCAGCCAGCCCGGCAGATAGGCGATGGCTATGCCGCCGGCGATAATCGGCCCGGCGGTAAACGCCAGCGCCCGCAAACGCACATCGCGCATCCTGCCGCGAGCCGGGTTTTGCCGCCCGCTTTGCGGCGTGTTACCGGAATCCATCATTCAAACCGCCCCTTTGTGGGGTGCGGTGGATACAAACGGCACCCCGAAGAAGGTTAAGAAAGCCAGCACGAATACCGCCATCACCATGACTGCCCCGGTACGTGGCGACACCTTGTACGCCACGCGCGCGTGCAGCGCAAATGCCAGGCTCAGCCAGGTCAGGAACGACCAGGTTTCGAGCGGATCCCACGCCCAGTATCGCCCCCATGCATCCTGGGCCCAGATGGCCCCCGCGATCAGCATCAGGGTTTCAAAAATAAGGGCGATGGCCATGAAGCGGAAAGACAGCTCGTCGAGACGGCTGTCGTCGGGCAAAGACGCAAAGCGGTTGCCGGCGTGGCGCCGCCCCCGCAGCAGGATGACGCCGGAGATGCCCACCGCCACCAGCGCGCAGCCCAGAAACACCTTGCCGAAACCGATATGCACGAACAGCCACACGGTGTGATAAGTCGCCGGCAGGTGTCCCTCGTGCGGGCTGGTCACCAGCAGCCAGCCCATCATCACGAACAGGATCGGCATGACCACCGCAGCGGTCGGACGGATGGCGGGAATGCGCCAATACGCCAGCAGGTATATCGCCAGCAGGCTCCAGATGTTGCTCAGCAGAATCTCGAACATCGTGATGTAGGGGCCGTGCCCCAGGCGCTCCCAGCGCAACGCGATGGAGGCCGTGTGCAGCAGCAGGCCGAGAACCAGCAGCGCCAGCACCGCCTTCTCGGGCCGCGTGCGCAGCACGCCGCCAAAAATTGCCAGCGATCCCGCCAGCACATACACCACCAGCGCCACCCACAGGGTTAGCGGTTCCCAGTCCATCGCCATGTTAACTTGTTCCGGTTGACGGCTTGTCCCACGGGCGCGCGAAAAACTTGCCCCGGAAATGCCAGGCCAGACTCATCACGGCCAGCAAGCAAGCGGCGAGCAGCCATGGCAAGGTGAAATCATAAAATACCGTATAGCCCATCCAGACCCGCAACCCGTTGTATTCCAGAACACCTTCGGCGAGGCTCACCCGCTCGCCCGGTTTGAGTTCGTACCGCGCCTCTCCCGCCCGCACTACGATCAGGTGCCCGGAAGGCAGCCGGAACTCGGAAGGTTTCGCCGGATCAAGTATCACTTCATCAAACTGAAGCATGACCCACAGCGGCGTCTTGCCGCCTGGCGGGGTCCATTCGAGCGCCTGCTTGTGCTCGTGCAGCGGGTATGCCGGCAAATGCACCGTGCCCGTCACGGGCGCCGCGCCCGAGCTGGCGTACCAGGTAAACGTTGGCGCGAACCCCTTGTTATGGGTGGTGTAAAACCGGTAGCCCGACAAAACCAGCGGATCCTGGTCGCCGATCACCGCGTGCTGCACGCTCCCGTCCGGTGCCGCCCACGCGACCCGGTTGCGGGTGGCACCCCGGCGCACCCCCTTCGCATAACTGATGGTAAAGCCTTCGTTGCTGAAGCGCAGCACATCCAGCCGGCGGGGATGCCAGGGCCCGCTTTCCTCTTGCGTCAATTGCCCATCAAAGACCTCGCCTTCGGCCAGTTCCAGCTGACCCTTAAGGTAGGTAAGCCGGCCTGCGGCGAGCAGCAGGATAACGGCGATCAGCGCCAGGTGAAATATCAGTAGCGGGGTTTTGCGCCGGAATACCGGATTGGTTGCAACTGCCGCAAGAAGGTTCAGCGCAAACGCTGCAAGCGGTGCGGCCAGTGCCCAGGTGGCCGGGGCCGCCGACAGGTAGGCCGTCAGGATTCCCGCCCCCAGGGCGGCAAGAATCACCAGGCTCAACTTGAGAGAAGCGAGCGCTCCCAGCACCCGCCACACCCTGCTCTGGGGCGGTGTGCCCGGCAAGGCATCAGCTTGCTCCTGGCCTGCGTACCGGCGCCCTGTCTTCATTTGTTCACCCAGCCGCAAAAGACATTACGGGCAGGCATGGCAGCTCACCGCATCAGCCAAAACAGCCTTCCATCATGGCGGAGTCGCGCAGTTCTCGGAAGTATCAGCAGGGTTGCCGGTTCCCTTCATCCAGGTTACGCCGGTTCGCCCGTTGCCCGGCGCACCGGGAGAGCCGCAGTCGGCGGCAGCCCATTGGCCGCTGGGTTTGAAGTTGATCACCTTGAGCACTGCATTCAGGTAATAGGGCGCCTGGGTATAGGCCGTCGTGGTGTTGTTGCGTACCTGGGTACCCGCAACCTGCCCCGCTTCAGGGCCGACATCGTTCAGGTTCACCAGCAATCCCTTGTTTTTCCAGCCGTGCGGCACCGCCACATGGCACCAGTTACAGACCACTCTGCCGATTTTTTCAAAGTGGAGCGTATGACCATCCTTGATGTTGGGCGGGAGCGTCTCCCCCCCCAGCCAGAAGCCGGTGCGCGCCCCGCCGCCGCCTGCATAGGTGTTGTAGTCATGGCATTTGAAACACAAGCCGGAGGACTGGCCGGTGCCGGTCGCGGAATCCCATGCACCCTTGAGGATGAAGTTGTTGGCGGAGCCGTGTGAGCCCCAGGGCTTGCCGGGGTCGGGTATCACCGAAGTGGCCGAAGTCACGTTGGAGCCGTGGCAATCATCGCAATACATGGTCTGGTTGCCGACATCGTTGCTCCAGGGCAAGGTAAAAATGGTGGCGGACGCAATGCCGCCCCGGATTGCGGCGGTGCGGCCGGTGCTGTCTATCACCGGGTGCCAGCTCCGGTAATTGGTCTGCACGCCGTTCGCGTAGGCGGGAGCGGCCCCCGAATCCACGGTAGGCAGTTCGCCCTTGTGGAACATTGGCGCCTGGAATTCTTTTGCCTGGTTGGTGTAGAAATTCAGCCCGTTGGTGCCGGCGGGGGTGAGGCTGCCGCCCATGGTTTGCAGCGGCGGCCGGTCCGATGCAAACTCCACCTGATTGTTGTCGCTATAGCCGTAATCCGAGTGGCACTTCAGGCAAATCTGGTATTCGCGGGTAACGTAGGGTGCGCTGGCTAAAGTGTTGGTACTCACGCCAGGATCGCCGCGTTTGACCTCGTAGCTGGTCGGCAGCATCTGGAAAGAGGCCGACCCGTACACCGGCTCCACCCCGAAGGTGCCGCGTAGCGCGCCGGAAGCCAGGTTGCTGTGGGTATAGCCGGGGGTGTCGGTATGCTTGTGCGTGCCGGAAGTGTCCGGCGTGGCGGCCAGGTTGGGCGGTGCGAAGGTGTTGAATTTCACCGCCCGGTGCGGGTTGTGACAGTCGCCGCACTCCGCATGACGGTTGTTGAGATTGCCTGCACCCAGCCTGGAGCGACGCTCGACAAAATCCGCTCCGCACTTGTTGGTCGAGCTGGAGCAATCCACCCATTCGGTGGGCAGCCCCCCCATGGGGAAATTGCCGCCAATGTCGTGCATTTCCGCGCCCGCAGCCTGCTCGGACGACCTGATCGGCATGCGCTTGCCACCGATCAGGTTGTAATCGCTCTTGATGTCGGCCACTGCCGTCAGCGGCGTGATGGCGGTGGTGCCATCATTGGAGTGGCACTGGAAACAGGTTTCCTCCATCGCCGATCCGCCCCCCGCCTTGGGTATGGCGGTGCTATCGGTGCCTTCGCGCAGAAGCTGGCGGCTGCCCTGTGCGGCATGGGTATCGTGGCAATTCAGACAGGACGCCTGCCACACCTGCAGGTTGGTCGGCGCGCCATCGGAAGCCTTGGGGAATTCGCGTTGTCCGGCCGCCAGATCGGTGTAAGTCTGGGTTGCGACCAGCGGGTTGGCGTGGGCCGAATAAATCCAGGAGCCGCCGCTTTGATCCTTGTCGTGGCAGGCAACACAGTTGATGTCATTTACGCTGCTGTACACCGGCGCCGGGGTGCCCGCCTGGAAACGATTCAGGCGCAGAAACTTCTGGTTGCCTTCTGCGGGGTTGGTTTCACGCAGATGGGGGTCGTGGCAGGCCGCGCACTGGATTTGCCCGACACCACCCGCCCCGGTCGGCTCCAGCGGCGCCTTGGGCTTCAGGCTGTAGCTGCGCAAACCGATGATGGTGCCCATTCCGGGGGGGTACTGCTGGTTGACGTCAACCGCGCGCAGCTCGCCGTCGCGATCGGCCAGGGCAGAGGTATAGCTTACCGAAATCGGGTGGTCGTTGGTGAGGTCTATCCCCAAATTGCGGGTGTAGCCGGTCGTGGTGCCGCTACCTGGCGCCATCACGCCGCCGGTATCAGTACCCGTCATCTCGATCACCTGGGTGCCCGGCACAGTGTTCGATCCCAGGCCGTTCAGCACGTGTACGTTGCCGATGGCCAGCGTGCCGTCGTGGCAGGACAGGCAAAGCTTGGAGCTCCCTCCGGGCTGGTCCAGCGTGCCTTGCAAGGCGTTGGCATCAAGCGAGGACGAAGTGTAAGGCACGTAAGTCGCGCTGGAGAGCTGGCGGTTCCACAGCGGGGTCACGCCCAGCGTTGCGCCATGCGGCGTATGGCAGAAAACGCATACCTGGGTTTCGGTGGTGGCCTTGAGGGTGCGGCTCGGTACCGAGCCGCCGGAATAAGCAGTGCCGTCCGGCGTGGCGGAGAGATTGTGCTTGGTGCCGCGCACGTCCGAAATGCGCGCGCCAAACACGCCGCCGCTGGTCAACAGCAAGGCGCCCGCCATGGCATAGGCCGCCACGCGCCATTTATTGCGCCCATCCGCCCCCGGTATTGCAAAGGCCGGGAATAATCCGGAAGCCGCGTTACGCACAAGCCCAATGCGGCTTTTTTGCCCTTTGGAATTACTCACTTTCAGCTCCTCCACCCAGGAATTGGAAAAGCGATACGCGCCCGTTGAACATGTCGGCTACAAAAACCCTGTTGCGCGCATCAATCCATACGCCGGACGGCAAATAAAACTTGCCGACTTCCCGCCCCACGCCGCCGATCGGCATCAAGAACTCGCCTTTCCTGTTGAACACCAGCAAGTGGTCGTAATACGACTCGATAATGTAAATATTGCCTTCATCGTCCACCGCCACACCCTTGGGGCGCACCAGGTTGCCCACGTTCAGCCCGCGCTCGCCGATGACCATCTTTGTCTTGCCGGACCCGGCATCCAGTACCTGCACGCGCGCGTTCATGGTATCGGCGACGTAAAGCTCGTCTTTCACCAGCGCCAGATAGGTCGGATAGTTGAACTCTCCCGGCTTGTCGCCGTGCCTGCCCAGCGTCCGCAACAACCGGCCTTCCGCGTCGAATACCTTGATGTCGTGTGCATGCGTGTCGGCAACGAAAAGCTGGCGCGACGCCGCGTCGAACGCCAAACCGACCGGCCTGCTCAGTTCGCCCGTGCCGATCACGCCTGTGCTCTTGCCCTCCCGGTTGATTCGCGTCACAAAACCGAGTTCCGAATCGGCGACATAAATCTCGCCCCCTTCGCCGAGCGCAATGCCGGTCGGGGCGACAAAACGTCTCGACGCATCAGCGGCTTCCCAGACGTTCAGGCGGCCTTCCTGCCGGTCAAAAACGAACACCGCCTGGCGGCTGGCATCCGTGACGAAAATCCGCCCCTCCCCATCCGCCGCCCCCGCCTGCGGGCGCTGCAGGACTACCGGCACAGCCTCAAGGTCAAACAAGCCCGCAAGCCAGGAAAAAAAACCGCTGGCGCCAGTCTTTTTTTCTTGCGGTACACGGAAGTTATCCTCGCCGGTCAACTCCCCCGCATAAACATAGCGGGGTACCTCGCCGCTCTCCATGGGCGGCCAGGTCATGCGCTTCTCTTCGGGCGACGCCCCGGCACCGAAATTCAACACACCGCGCTCGGCTTGCGTGGCGCACCCCGCCATCAAGACGGCCAGCACCACCCCCAGCCACAGGGTTCGATTTGCCGCAAAACCGCTCCGGACCGTCATTATCACCCTCCAGCAAGCCTGTCGCGAAAAAAGCCTGTGGGCAATTGTAGCACGCGCCGTTTACCCCTCATCGCCACCCGCTGCTTACCGGCCTGCCGCGCCTTCACCGCCGTTTTTCCTCAAACTGGCGAGCGCTGGGCGGCCGAATATGAAAAACGGCCACTTGTCCGCCCGGCCCGTCAGCAATATAAAGCGCGCCTTCATCTGCCGCCAACGACCCGAACTCTGTAATATGCAATTTCCGTGCCTCAAAATTGGCTATCCGTTCGCCATGCAGGTACACCCAGAGCGTCTGATTAAAAGCGTCGGCGACGAACAGGCGCCCGTATTGATCGGCTGCCAGTCCGCGCGGCTGAACCAGCGTTCCTTCACCGATGCGCTCGCGCACCCGCCCCTCTTCGTCCATGGCGATCACGCAGGAACAGCTCCGGTCAACCGCATAGGTGTTACCGCCTTTGTTCGCCAGCGCCCCCCACGATGCAGGCCTGCGTTCGCCACCCGGCGGCAAGATGCGGCTGATCCAGCTTGCGGGATCAATCGCGACCAGCCGCCCGCTCCGGCGGTCGCTGGCGACAATCTGGCCCGAAAATTCCTCTACCGCAAACTCCTCCAGGCTGGCCGATGCCTGCGGGTCGCTCAGCGTTTCCAGCAATCGCCCGGCCCGATCAAAGTGCAGTATGGTGGAGCTTCCGGCATCCAGCACGAACAATGTCTGGTCCGGGCCGACCTGCAAGCGGGTGCGCGATGTTGCATCCATGCCGGCTACCGCACTCAAAACCTGCAACGCCGGATCGAAGCGGTATATTTTGCGCGCGCCGCTGTCCGCGATATAGAGATCGGGGCCGCGCACGGCCACTGACGACGGGAATGCCAATGCCGCGTAACCCAGCTGCTCGCCCGACAAGAGGTCGCCGCCGCTATCCGTCTGGGCGACGAGTTGCCCGCCCGTGATGGTTTTCCATGGAACCAGGAGGCGATCTTGCGTCTGCGCATGCACCGCGCCGCACAGCATCAGCGCCGCAGCCAGCGCGCTGCGGACAAGTACGTGCGGCTGCCATGCCAGCCGGAGCGATGCCGCGAAGCGGTAGCCCGGCTTCAAAACGCCAAACCTCAGGCAAGGAAAATTTTTGCGGGGGAAAACCGGGGCGGCGCTCATCGTCATCATGCTGGCGGCTATACGCGCCCGTTAATGCCGCCGCTGGTTGAAATCCCCCCCTCCGGAGGGACCGCTGGGATCCTGGCTTCCGTAAAAACCGCCAGCCAGCCCCGGCAGCCCGGAGTGACAGCGGTGGCAAAACTCCGGACTCCAGGCGACTTGGCCGTTGTGGCACAGCCCGCAAAATTTTCCGTCCACAATGTCGCCCATGGTGATGTCGTTGCTGCCGGCGCGCATTTTGAAACCGCCTTCATAGTGGCATACATTGCAAGTAAACCGCAGGCGGTGGAACCAGTGGGGAAACACCACCGGCCGCACACCCGCCTTGTCCGCGTACCGGTTGAGCACCACATCGCCGTACTCCCCCTGCGCGAGCGGCGCGGCCAGCGCAGCACCCAGCACCAGCGCGGTCAGCCATCGTTTCAAGACCGATCTCATTCCTTGCCCTGATTCATTCGCCACTTTGGCGCCGGGCGCTCGACGCTGTGGCAAAACGCGCACTCGGTCAGCGGAAACGCCACCGAACCGTGGCACAGCCCGCACTGCTCGCCCTGCAAGATGTTATACATGCTGAGCCTGGTCTCGCCGACCTTGGACTTGAACAGCGCTTCGTGGCAATTGTCGCAGGCAAGCCACTGGGTGTGTATCTTGTGCGGGAAGCGCACGACCGGCATGCTGCCGCGCAGATCCATCAGCACGTCCAGATCGAGCACCTGTATTTTGCTTTCGGTTGGATAGATGGAGCGGCGCGGGCTGATGGCGCCGCGGTCTAACGATTTCGCCCACAGCACGCGGTTGCCTGACTGGTGCGGGGGAAGTTCGGACAACCCTTCGCCCGGCTCTTGCAATTCCACGATGCTGGGCCCGCGCGGATCGTGCACCCGATCCCTCATCAAGGATATCCAGTTATCCTGGCTCTGGCCCAACGGCACCTGGGCCTTGCTATCCAGCGTCCACTGCCCCAGCGATGGCCACGATACGGCGCCCAACAACAGCGCCACAAGCATACAGGCAGCCGTCCGGCGCGAGAGTCGCCGGATACCGGCGTAGGGTTTCGTCAATTCTGCGATCATGTGCCTGCACGCGTGCCATAAGCTGCCTGAAAACCCCGGTTATCGCGCCTCACAAACTTATGCTGCGGACAGTCAGGGCGGCTGGACAACCCGGCGCCCGCCCACCCGGCCCGCTCAACTCGATAGTCAGATACAGGGTGTTTGCCGCTGCCCGGGAAGTTCGAGCCCGCTACTGCGGCACCACGAGGCCCGCAACACCCAGCGCATTCATCAGGTATTCCGTGCCGGTGCGCACACTTGCCAGCGCCCGCTGATAGTCCTTTTGCTCCGCGTAGCTGCGAGCCTGCTCGACCGCCTCGCGGGACTGCCTGACCAGAACCTCGATAACCTGCCTGGATTCCTCCTTGGGCTTGTATTCGGCGATAGCCACCGGAACCAGTTCCACGTAACTGCGGTTGCGCTCAAGCTCGAATGCAAATTCTTCTGCCGGCGTTTCAAATTTCAAGGCGTAATCAAGCGTAGCCGAGCCCAATACCCGGTTCAAGGCGGACCGCATGACCTGCTCGGCTTTGTCCAGCGCCCGCAAGGCATCGCCCGGGCGATTCTCCGCCGCATGTTTTCTGGCCGCTTCCAGCAGCCGCGATATGCCCAGCGTTGCGGATTCGTCGGTCGCGCTACCCGCCGCACCGGGCTTGCGCCCGATGCTTTTCAGGTAACCGCGATAGGATTTCTCCAGCGATTCGACGCCCTGCAGCTTTTCCGCGTACTCGGCCCGCTGCTTGGCGGCGAGCGCAGCCGCGTCGGGTGCAAGCCGCCGCGCCTTGCCCATCGCCGACATCGCCTCGTTAAACTGCTGTTCCGCCGCAGCGTAGTCCCCGCTCTTTATGGAGCCGAGGGCGAGAGCATAGCTTTCCTTCGCCAGCGCAAACAGGCGCAACGCCTCCGCATCCTGGCTCGCCTTGATGCGTTCCGCGACCGCTGCATCCTCGACCAGGCTGCGCGCAAACGCCTGCTTTTGCGCCAGCCCGCCCGGAATGCCGCCCGCACCCTGCGGTGCGGGCGTTTGGGCGAGCGCAACTTGCATCACGCCCAAAGCAAGCAGGAAAGCTGCGCGGCGGATCATGCGCTACGGCTTTCCGGCAGCCTGCGGTGCCGCAGCTGCCGCTGCCTTTTTCTGCGAATGGCACTTGGCGCACTCGGAAACCGGGAATGCTACGGTACCGTGGCAGACGCCGCACTTCTGGCCGAGCAGGATCAGCGGCATGCTGATGATGTTCGCCCCCTTTTGCGGGACGAATATCGCCGGGTGGCAGTTGGAACAATCCAGCCATTCCGTGTGCTGCTTGTGCGGGAACAGCACATCCTGCACCGCAGCTTTCGGTACACGCAGGATGTCCAAGTCCATCACCATCCCTTCCGCAAAGGGGTTGTCGCGTTCCCAGCGCGGCGTGACTTTTTTGCCCAGCAGCGAAGCAACCCAGTCCGTGTTGTTGCCAAACCTGCTGCGAACCAGGTCTGCCATGCCCTGCAGCGGCGGTTGCAGCATGAGCGTGCCGTCGTTGAGGGGATCGTGGATGCCGTCCTGCGCCGGCGGCAGGTTGCGCTTGTCCATCGGCTTCAGCAAGCGGTTGAAGTTGTACGCGACCGGAGGCAGAGCTTGCGCGGCAGCGCCTGCCGGCGCGGCGCCCGGAGCGGCACCGGCGGTGGCATCGAGCGCGACCTTGACCTTGTCTACCATGAAGTCAACCACGGCCTGGATTTCACTGTTGGTAAAATTCCTGCCTTCAATGCCCCCTTTGGCCGGCATGCCTTTCGGTGTGCCTTCCAGCGCGCTCTTGTAGAGCCGCGCCATCCCGGCGGCAACCGGCGCCCTCCAGTCGTTGGGGTCGCCGAGTTTGGGCGCACCGCCGACTCCCGTGTTGTGGCAACTGGCGCAAGCCTTGTCATATGCCTGTTTCTCGAACTGCTGCGCCGCAGCGGTTGGCGCAAGAACCAGTCCCAGCAACACGGTTGCAATCAGCTTATAATTTTTCATGGTGCCACCCTCCTCTTCTTGCCGGTTGCACTATCGGCCGGCGCACTCTTGGTTGCTGCTGCCGGAGCGGCAGTTGCCGCTGGAGCAGATGGAGCAGCCGGAGCGGCGGCGCCAGCGCCAGGAGCATAAAGCCTGCCCTGGGTGCTGTTATGAAATTGGGTCGGCGTGCCCGCAATGCCCGAATGGCACATGTTGCAGTTTTCCACGCTCCATGCAATTTCCCCATTGTGACACGCGCCGCAGAACTGGCCATCCACGATCTTGCCCATGGTGATTTCGTTGCCGCCAGCCTTGAACTTGAAACCGAGGTCGGCGTGGCAGACCTTGCAAGTAAAGCGTATCCGGTGGAACCAATGCGGGAAGACGACGGGACGCATGCCTCCCTTATCGGAATAGTTATTAATGACGACATCGCCGTATTCGGCTTGCGCCTCCGGGATGCCGGTAACCAGCAACGCCCACGCCGCCACTACTGCGGACAGGACATAGCCTGCTGTCAGCCTTAATCGTTTCTTCATTTACTTTTTCCCCCTGTGTTTACCCAGCCGCGATTAATCAATAAACCGGTGCTACCCCCGGCTACTGGCGCCGGAAGCCAGCATCATAAATTAATTACCAAAAGAATGCCAAGCGCTGCATGAACCGCCCCGGGAAGCGCGGGCTGCCTCCCCATCCGTCCCGGATCACCTTGCGGCAAGCGATCAGTTGCCTATCGTGCGCCAGGCTCTCAACTGCAAAAACAGCGAGGCATGTTTCACGCCATCCTTGTCATCGAGAAACGCGGTCAGCCGCGCTTCGTTCTGTCCCAAACGGTAGCTCAGGTGCTGGTCCAGCCTGTAGGAGAGCGGCTTGTAGGTCGTGCCGGAGCTCGCGGTGTTCGTGCTGCTCGCAGATTTCGCCGTTATGTCCAGCTGCCCCTTGTAGCGCAGGTTGCGCACGCCGAAGACGTTGTATTTCGCATAAGTGCCCACCAGCGCGCCGCTGGTTTGCATCCGCCCGTCCGGTGCGCGCGTCGTCTGCACGCTGCCATCCACTTTCGCGCCGTAGCTTTCGTAGATCGGTTGCTGGCCCTGGCCGCCGATACTCACGGAAACCGTCCGCGTGCGCCCGGCATTCACTCCCCCGTAGACCCGGGCATCGGTAATGGTCGCGCTCGCCGATCCCGACAGCCGGTCATTGCCGATAGCGCTCGACAGGCCGGCGTTGTTGCGCAACGCGATGGTTCTCTCGGCAATCCGGCCGGCGTTCTCGGATAACGGTGTGTTGGCGGACACATCCTGGCCAAGGCTGTAGCGCGGCACCGCCTTGCCAAAAATGCTGAAATCGAGCGGCCCGTTCAAGTTGTGCCCGACACCGGCAAAAGCCCTCGGGTTGAAGCCGCTGCCGCCCCCGGTAGACTGCCCGCCGGTCTGGTTGGTGGCACCGCCGTTGGCGGTCCAGAAGTAGGAGGATTTGTTTCCCAGCTTGATCGCGTCGGACCGGTAGGTGGCGCTCGCGCTCTGGGTCGTGATCAAGTCCGCTGTCCCGCGCGATATCGAGCGCGTCACACCTGCGTCCGCATTGTATTTGAGGTTGGTTGACGCATCGTAAAACGCCGAGAGGTTTCCGCTCAGATTGGTGGTGGCGGCCTCGCTGCCCTGAGCGGCAGTTACCGCCCTGTAATACCGCGCCGTGCCGGTCAGGAACAGGGGCATATCCTCGTCTTCGGGCTGCCAGCCCATGACGGTGCTCAGTTGCAGGAAGCGCCCGCGCGAACCGCTTTGCAGCGTCTGGTCGCCCTGCTCCGACCGGGTAAAGTTGGCATAGCTCTTGAGCGACAACAGCGAATCCGGTGGCAGATAGGTGTGCTGCGCCGAGAGGATATCCGTGGTCAAGGTGTCCCCTTGCCGCGATTTGGACACCGCGCGCCTCACGCTGGAATTGAACGGCTGATCCTCCTTGCTGCCCATCCTCGTCGAGTAGGTGCCATTCAGCAGTGAGTAGGAATAATTGCCGGAGCGCTGCGCCTCCGTCTTGTGGAGCTGGTACCCCAGCGCGTAGCGCGAAGGGCCGATCACCGGACGATAGTTCTGCTGCAGGTTCAGCGTCTGGAGGGTCGTATCTTCGCCGCCCAATTCCTGGCCGGCACGGCTGTCTGTCGAAGAAGCCGATGCGGTGAACGGGAAGCGGCTGCGCGCAAACAGGGCCAGGTTGCCGTTCCCGAACAGCTTGTTGTCGCGGTTGGCGCTGCGCACGTCTCCGCCAGACATGCCGTTCGTGGTGACGGTGGTGTTGGTGTTTTCCTTGCTGCTCAACACGCCGATGCCGCCGCCCACCATGGCGATGTACGGCTGCATGATATAGCTCGACGCCTTGATTTCCGCTGACTGGGTATTGGAGAACGTTCGCTTGCTGGTCAGGCTGGACGAAGGGGTCTGGCCGTACATGCTGGACTCGGTACGCCGCTCGCGCAGCAAGCCGAGCGTCTCCGAAACGCGCGCCGCCCAGCGGACTGGCGCCATCGCGTAGCGCTTGCCGCCCTTCGCGGGCTTGGTTTCCGGTGCGGGCTTGGCTGCCGGCGGCGGCGCCTCCGGTCTGGAAGCGGCAAAGGGATCGGGCTCTTCGGCTTTCTGCGCGGCCACCGGCCTGGATGGCGCAAACGGATCGGGCTCTTCGTCCGCCACCTTGGAGGCGTCGCCGGTCAAGGCTTTTGCCGGTGTTTCGGCCTTCCTGATTTCCTGGGTCGCCGCTTGCACCGCTGGCGGCGCGGCTTCTTGCGCCGCCACCGGGGAACCGGGCGGCACCCCGGCCATTTTGGGTTTCCTGCGCCGCTGCTTACTGCTGGGCTGGCGCGCTACGCTTTTGGTTTCCTGCCCTCCCGCCTGGGGCCCGGCTGGCGCATCGGCGCTTCTGGTTTCCTGTACCAGCGCGCCGGCGGCAACCGCCTGCGCCACCGCAGCGATCAGCATCGGCTGCTCGCCCGTTCCAGCGGCCAGTCTCGCCGGCGCGGCCATGACGGCGCCAAACGCTATCCGCTGACCCGCAACGCCGACAGCGATCAGCAAAATGGCGGCAGCGCCCGGGATGCGGCGTCCGGCGGGCTCACTCACTCTTCACCTCGCTTTTCCTCTGCGCGCACACGCCATCCACACTCCAAAACAAACTACCCTGAAAGCCCGCACCCGCTCTTGATGGACCCAGCCAGCCTGGATGCAAAAAACGCCGCATTCTGCCCGCTCTCCCCAAGCTCGCCCTTTGGCAAGTTTCGCTGCCGCCAATATGTGCCGCCCCCATTCCTGGCTCGGCCAGTTCGCTTGTGGGCGCTTCTAAAAATCATCATTCCCGCGAAAGCGGGAAAACAAGGCCGAAGGCCGCAGTTTCAAGGAACGGCCATCCAGCATGTTGATTTAACTGGGCTCCCGCCTTCGCGGGAGCGACGAAACATGAATTTTTAGAAGTGCCCTTCAGTGTTTCGCGCTGAATCTGCCGGAAAGAGATTCGTGCCGAACCTGTGCTCCCCCTGGGCGCGCGAAACTAAACAGCGTGGCTCAGGAGCGGCACAAGCTACGGCTTCTTGCTCGCTTTCTTTTTGCTGCCGGTTTTCTTTTTGCTGACGGCTTTCTGCGCTGCACCGGGCTCCGGTGTCACGGAATCAGGCTGCTTCGCATCCGGTGCCGGAGCGTCTTCCTTCTTGGATTCCTGCGCCGGAGCGGCATCCTGTTTGGCGCTGCCACCTTGCGCGGCGCCTTCTCCCTGCGCGGCGGCGCCCCCGCTGCCAATCGGAAGAAGAATCTCGATATTGGCTGCCGCGCGCAGCCGGCTGATGGTTTCTTTCCAAGCCTGCTCTACCCTCTCGCGTTGCAGCAAATCGAGGGCGCGCTGCTCTACTTCGGCGAACTCCATCAGCTTGGACGGCACGCGGTCATCGAGCCGGTATATGGCAACACCTTCCAGTATCGTGACCGGATCAGTCATTTCACCGGGCTTGAAACTGTCCATCTTGGCTTGCAGATGTTCGGCCAGCATGCCGCTGTGGACATAGCCCATGTTCCCGCCGTTGCTCGCCGACTTGTCTTTGGAATACTGGCGCGCCATCTCGGCAAAATCCGCGCCGTCCTTGATGCGCTGAACAATCTTCTGCATCTCTTCGCGCGCCTTGGCCCACTCCTCTCTTGGGGAACTGGGATCCACGCTCAGCACGATGATGGACATGTACAGCTTTTCCGGTTCGGTAAAGAGTTCGGCCTTCTGGTCGTAAAAAGCGCGCACATCGGCGGGGGCGGGCGGCGGCACATCGCGTACCGCCTTTTCAACCTGCTCGTACAGGCTTTGCCGGGCAACCTGTTCCTTCAGCCTGGGCAAAAATACTTCGCGCTGCCGTTCCCAGCCCGGTTCCTCGGCATAACGCTTGTCGGCCGAGGCGGCGGCTTGTTCGACCCTTACCATGTCCGGCTGGATGCCGCGCCTCTCCGCCTCCTCGATCAGCAGCGCGCGTTCGATCAGCAAATCGGCCACTTCCTGCCGCACGGCTTCGGCCTGGCTTTCCGGCGGAGCGCCGTGATAGAAGCGCTGGCGTATGATGGCGTTATAGCGCGCCTTGAATTCCTGCGCCAGTATCGGCTTGCCGTTGACCCTCGCAAACACCTGCTCGGCAGGAGCGGGAGCAGGCGCGGCTTCCGTTGCCGCTGCAACCGGAGCTGCGGGCGTCTCCTCGGCCATGGCCGCCTGGGCCATTCCCCAACCCGGCAGCACCGCCACGATGCAGCAGATCGCGCGTTTCATCAGATTCATTTGGTAACCCTCGCAAAAAAGCAGCATTCTACAACATCCGTTGACGCCAGTTCCACCCGCCGCCGCACGCCCGGCCCACGGGCCGGTCGCAGAAACCGGCGGCACAAAAAAAGCGGGCCAGATACTTCATCTGGCCCGCAGTTGTCAGGCTTGCGCCTGGCTTACAACCCAACCTGCTGGATTACTTGGCGTGGCAAGTCAAGCAGACTGCGCTGCCGCTGTTGCTGATACGCAGGAAGGTCTTTTGCTCGCTGTTATGCGGGTCGTGGCAGCTGCCGCACTCCACCGACAGGCCGCCGGCGGTGTTGTACAGACGCATGTTTTCCTTCACAACCGAGCTGGAGCCAACCGTAAAGGAAGTGGCGTTTGCGCCTTGGGTTACAGCGTTGAAGTCCTGGTCAGCACAACCGGTCTTGCCGAGGCCAGTCTGGCCGCCGCCGCAGTACGGAATACCAACGGGGTGGTCGTTGCTCAGGTCGGTGCCCAGTTCCATGTAGATCTTGGCATTCAGCGCGCCGCCAACCGTGTTGCCGGTGGCTTCCGCATCGTCGGTACCCGCATACCAAGTGCCGCTCAGCCTGGAGCCGGTGGCGTTCCAGCCAGCGCTGCCGGGGTTGCCGCCAGTGGTGGGCTTGTTGATCATGTTATCCATGGCTTGGGTACCGTCGTGGCAGGACAAGCAGGCCAGCGACATGTTGTTGTTGGCCAGGCTGGCGGTGCCTTGCATGGTGCCCGAGCTGTACACGGTGTAGGTGGAGCCTGGCAGAGCCTTGTTCCACAGCGGTGCATTGACAGCGGTGTTGGATGCGTGAGGGGTGTGGCAGAATACGCAGATTTCGTCGGTGCCGGTGGTGTAGATGTCGCCTGCACGTGCCAAGCCGCTGGCTGGGTTAGTGGCGCCGCCAGCGGAACGGTTGGACGAACCCAGGTTGTGGCGGGTGCTGGCAATACCGGTTGTGGCTTGGGCAGCGACAGCCGATGTAGCCAAGGTGATCAGGCCCAGGGCCAGAGCCGACACTGTCAGCGCTTTAGTAGTCTTTTGCATGAAAATCTCCTCGATTTGAAAGTTTGATTAAGTTGGCGACCGCCATCTGAAAATTCACAGAACTGCGTACCGCACCCAATACCAAGCAGGTTCCATGCCAACGCGTGAGGGGGGTATCAGATACTGCGGCCACCCATTGATATCTTGTTGAATTTTCATTGTTTTGCCTGCATCCATCGTGGGCGGCTTGCGGGCGGACCGTGCTGCCCGCCCTTAATTCAAGCCCGGCACCCGCTACCCCCAAGCCCGCGTCCCACTCCGGATTCCCAATCTCGAAACACTCCGTTCCCGAGAATGGGAATCCCGGGTTTATTTCTTTTGCGGCTCCTTGAACACCAGGAAGCCATCCTTCTCACCCAGCTTGAATGGCCGGAAAATTTCCACCTTCTTGAACATCTGGTCCACCACGTAGATGCGCCCATCTTCGTCCACGGTGATGCCCGACGGCAAGTTGAAGTTCCCCGGCCTGTTTTCGTCGGAACGCTCGCCGACAAACATCAGCAACTCACCCTCGGGGTTGAAAATCTGGAAGTTGCCGTATGCCGCATCTATGACATAAAGGTTGCCGTCCGCATCGGTGTCGGCCTCCTTGGGGCGGGCGAAATTGCCGAGCTGCTTGCCTACCCCTCCGAAGCTTTTAAGGAACTTGCCCTCCAAATCGAAAACCTGGATGCGGAAATTGCCGCCATCCACCACATACAGCTTGTCCTTGCCCACCGCAACGGCCCTCGGCAGGTTGAGTTCGCCCGGCCCGCTGCCGCGCGTGCCGAAATTGAACAGGTTCTCGCCCGTCCTGGCATTGAACACGAGTACGCGGTGGAACTCGCTTTTCGATGCGGCGCCGCCGATATCCACGACATAGGCCCGCTCGCCCTTCTTGTCTACCGAGACGCTGGTCAGGCGGGAGAACAGATCGGCTCCGCCAAACTTGCGCAGGAAGTTGCCGTCGCGGTCGTACACCATGATGAGTTTCTGCGTGGCGTCGGCCACAAACAGGTTGCCGGCGCTGTCAACCGAAATGCCGATCGGTTTGACCAGCCGCTCCTTGTCGGAAAGCTTCTCGCTGTCGCCGATCGTGAAAAAACGGCCTTCCGCCACGTCGTAAACCTTGACCACGCGGGCAAAGGTATCGGAAACAAATATGCGCCCGCGGTGCACGGCAACCCCGTAAGGTTTCTTCATCCCGAAACTGACGCTGCCCTCTCCCGTCAGCAGTTGTTTCAGCTTGCTGTCCTCTTTCACGGGCTCCACATCCGCGCTGCCCCTGATGGTCCGCTCGTAGACGAAGCGGGGTTCATCGGGCGGGCTGGGGTACACCAGCTTGCGCTCCGGCCCTGCTTCCTCATCCCCGACTTGCGCGCACGCCGCCAGACCCAGCAGCACGATCCCCAATAACCAGAACAAGGGATTACGCCCAGAAAATATTGTCTTATCTGCCATATCCACGCACCTTAAAAAATAATTTCAAAGTTATCCGAACCGTCTCGCCGCCGGAGCCCCGGTTAGTCAAATCTACCGCAGGAATTATATCTCATTGCGGTTTTTTGCACAGTTGGCGGGCGCAGGCTCTGCGTATCTATCACACACATAGGGGTTTCCAAACCCGGAAGAAGGTCCCGGCCATTACGGGCGGCGGCTATCGCCGGCCATGGCCCGGCTATCCACTCTGGAGAGCATGTAATCGAGCGCGGCCTGGGCCTGCGCGTCCGACAGGGAGGCATCGCCCCCTTTCGGCGGCATCGCCCCTTTGCCCTTGAGCACCGAACGCAACATCTCCGGCCTGCCCGCAACCAGCCTTTCGGCCCAGTCCTGGCGCACCCCCAGTCTCGGCGTCCCGGGGGCGCCCGCTACACCGACCGCATGGCAGACCGCACACGCTTGCCGGTAAACGTCGCCGCCTTCGTCCGCGAACCCGGCAGCAGGCAACCCGAACGCGCAACACAACAGCAACCGTTTCAACAATTCCTCCCTTTATTATGCCGGTGCCGTGCAGCACCATATTGTGGCGATGTGCGCCAACCTGAGATAGAATGCAATCCGTATGCCAACATGGCGCTTCCCGCGCGGCAAACGCCAAAATCGGCTTGAATGTTGCTTCGTGGAAGCTATAGTAACCGCAAGGAAAGTCAGCAAATGAAAACATCCTGTACGACGAGTACGACCAGCCTGGCCATCTTGAAATCCTCAGCATCGCTGGTTCTCGGTATCTGCCTGTTATGGATCGGCAGCGCGCCGACCGCCTCGGCCAACCCCGGCTACCTCGGCCAGAGAAAAACCGGGGTCGGCGCCGAAGCGCTTTACAAGAGACATTGCTCGGTTTGCCACGGCGACCGCGGCAGCGGCAACAGCAAGGCCGCCAACAGCCTGGTCTCGCCGCCACGCGATTTCAGTTCGGCTGCCAACCTGACTCGCAAGAAGATGATATTCGCCATCGAAAACGGCAAGGCCACCACCGCCATGATGGGATGGAAAACGCGGCTTACCCAGGAAGAAATCGAGGAGCTCGCCGATTACATCCGGGGCAGGTTCATGCTGGTCGCCCTCGACCCGCGCATCGCACAGGGGCGCGGCGTGTACGGGCACTTTTGCCAAGTGTGCCACGGCGACCGCGGCCAGGGTGTGAAATCCAGCGAAATGGCCGGGACGCCGCGCGACCTGACGGTGCCGCAATCCCAGGCCGGCCTGACCCGCGAGCGCATGATCAAATCCGTCACGAAAGGCCGCCACGGGCCGGTCAAGGCCGGCTTCGGCGACAAATTGTCCACCGAGCACATCGGCGCTTCGGTTGATTACATCCGCAGGGTTTTGATTCCCGACCTCTCGAAATCCGACCCTCCCTATGTCATCCCCGACCCGCAAGCGGCGAGCGCGCCGCTCTCGGCCAGCGCACCGCTGCCCGACAGCCTGCAACAGCCCCCTGCCGGACAACCGCAAGCGCCCGCCGCAGCCGCCAAGAAAAAGGACGACATGTACCTGCCGTTACCCGGCGGCCTGAAAGGTGACGCGAAGCTCGGCGAGAAGTTTTTCATGGCGAACTGCGCCACCTGCCACGGCAAGAAAGGGGACGCGCAAGGACCGCGCGCTTACTTTATCAACCCCAGGGTGCGCAGCTTCCTGGATGATTATTCGCGCTCCACGCTCGATCGCCCGACCATTTTCAATTCGGTTTCCAAAGGCCGCCCCGGAACTGAAATGCCGTCATGGAACAAGGTACTCTCCGACCAGGAAGTCGCCAACGTGACGGAGTTCGTTTTTCAGGCCTTTATCCAGCCGAACATCGGGAAGAAAGCCGGCGCCAAGTGAAATGGAAATTGATGGCGGCCGCACTGCCGGCCGCCGTTTGCGTTGTTGCATTCACTGTCCTGCCTGGCCCGGCGCAGGCCGCCAGCGCGGTTCCGTCCTCCTCCACAACCGCACAGCTCGAAGCGGGAAGAAAAGTCTATAACTTCCGCTGCTACTACTGCCATGGCTATTCCGGCAATGCGCAGACGGTGGCAACCAGTTTTCTCAGCCCGCCCCCGGCAGACTTTACCGGCGCCAAGGCCGCCCGGTTTAC
Organism: Nitrosomonadales bacterium; assembly: GCA_016213335.1. Classification (GTDB taxonomy): domain Bacteria; phylum Pseudomonadota; class Gammaproteobacteria; order Burkholderiales; family Gallionellaceae; genus VIKH01. Next base: position 3,372 of record JACRAQ010000019.1, on the reverse strand, counting down.
GCCGGAGCATATCGTGTCCGTGCTGCAAAGCGGCAAGGCAGGCACCGCGATGCCGTCGTTCCGCAACACGCTCACCGTGACAGAAATGGCGCAGGTGGCCGCATTCGTGGTAGACGAGTTCGTGCTGCGCAAAGCCCCCAACACGCGCTACCACACGGCGGAAAACGGCTGGCCGGACCACCAGCGCTATCGCACGGCCTTCCCGTTTGCCACGGGAGAAATCCCCATGGGCCGCCCGTGGGAGGAGCTGAGTGAAGAGCAAGCGCGCGGCAAGCGCCTGTTCCTGAACAGTTGCGTGACCTGCCACGACCGGGGCGGATCGCGCGAAGGCAGCCGCGCCATCTGGGAAGCGCGCCCGCTGTCCTACCCGCGCAATAATTTTTCCTTTACTCCGCTGCCAAAGCCCGATGCCATCGCCAGCGCCAGCCCCTACGCGCTGCATGACATGCCGCTGAAAATCACGGGCATGACCCCGCTGGAGCGCCAGGGCCAGAAACTCTGGAAAGACAACTGCGCCTTCTGCCACGCGGCGGACGGCACGGGCAAGAACTGGATCGGCAGCTTCCTCGAACCGCACGCGCGCAACCTGCGCGACCCGGAAGTCATGGGCAGCATGACGCGCGCGCGCCTGAAGGAAGCCATCCGCGAAGGCCTGGCCGGAACCTCGATGCCGGCGTGGAAATCCGTCCTCAGCGACAAGGAAATCACCGCGATCATCGCGTACATATCCAGGGCCTTCCATCCCTTGCCGGAATGAAGCCCAGCCGCAACGACCCTTGCCCCTGCGGCAGCGGGAAAAAATTCAAGAAATGCTGCCTCGGCGGCGAGGCAGGCACGGAAGAAGTTACCGGCAGCACGGCAAAGCCCGCCCGCCACAATATCAACGCGACGAATGTGCCTCCCCCGTCGGCACTCCTGCTGAAAGCAGTGGCGCTGCATCAGGCTGACCGCCTGGACGAGGCCGCCGCCGCTTACCGCTCCCTGCTGCAAGCCAACCCGGACAACAGCGACGCATTGCATTATCTCGGGCTGATCGCTTCCCGCAGAGCAAACTACCGCGATGCCATAAACCTGATCGAGTCGGCCATCAGGATCAACAATGCGGTTCCGGCATTCCACTGCAACCTCGGCAGCGCATACAAGGGAGCCGGTCAGCTCGATTCCGCCATTGCCGCCTTTAAGGAAGCAATCCGGCTGGACCCGGCATTTCAGGCTGCATACAGCAACCTCGGCAATACGCTTCTGGAACTGGACAGATTTGACGAAGCGAGCGCCTGCTACCGGAAGGCGCTCGCACTCAGGCCGGATTTCGCCGAGGCGCACTACAACCTGGGAAATGCGTTGCTGGGGCAATACCAGCTGGACGAGGCGATTGCATGCTACGACAAGGCATTGGCGTTAAGGCCCGGCTACGCGGGCGCCAACTTCAACAAGAGCAATGCCTTGCTTTGCGATGGGGTTTCCCGTACCGCGTGGCAACTGTACGAATACCGTTTGCAGTCGCCCGGCTATAGTCACCTGGCCGATTGCGGCTTGCCGCTTCTCGGAGAAAATTCTCCCGAAGGGAAGAGGATTCTGGTTCAGTGGGAGCAACGTTTTGGCGATATTATTCAAATGCTGCGGTATGTGCCGATGCTGGAACAGGTCGCGGGGGAATGCTGGTGGCAAATCGCGGAGCCGCTGCGCGAACTGGCTGCGAGAAGCTACCCGAATCGCCGCATCATCGGCGTTACCGAATGCCCGCCGGGCCTCGATTATCGCGTCCCGTTCACCAGCCTTCCCCTCGCGCTCAAGACTTTTACCGAGGAATCCATCCCGAAGCAGGTGCCTTATCTGGTTACCGGCCCGGACAAGGTCGCGCGCTGGCAACAAAGATTGCGCCCGGCCGCCGCCACCCTTGCCGTCGGCATCATCTGGCGCGGCAACCCGATGCCGCCCAACCGGTCTGCCGATATCAGCCACCTGACCCCGCTGTTTGATGACAAGCGCATCACCTTTGTCGTCCTGCAAAAGGAATTGCTGGAAAGCGAGCTCGAAGTTCTGGGGCGGTACGACAACATCATTTCGCCGGATAAAGAGCTCGCCACTTTTGACGATACGGCGTCCGCAGTCGCCGCGCTGGATCTCGTCATCACGATTGATACCGCGATCGCGCACCTGGCCGGCGCACTCGGCAAGCCTGTCTGGGTGCTGCTGAAATTCGGCGCCGACTGGCGCTGGCTGCGCGGCCGCGAGGACAACCCGTGGTATCCCACCGCCCGCCTGTTCCGGCAGGCCGCTCCGGGAGATTGGGCCGGTGTTCTGCACCGCGTCCAGGCTGCGCTGGAGCAAGAATGGTTATAGCCGGTCAGCCGCGCAGGGGTTTTTCGGCGATCATGTTCAGGCTGAACGGCTCCCCTTTATAGGTTTGCAGGCTGGTGTCCTGAAACAGCCCGAATTCCTTCACCCTCCTCGCGTTCACATAACCGGTATGCTTGAAAAATTCGGTGAGAAACTCTTCGTTCAGGCCGATCAGGTGATAGTCATACTGGTCCCGGTGGCCCCCGAAAATGATGCGCATGACGCCAAACCGCTCGTTGGCGGTCATCCTGTCTTTTGCGAGCAGCCACCCCGCAAGTATATCCAGGTCGGGAACACTGATGTAAATCCTGCCGCCTGGCGCAAGAACGCGGTTCCATTCCTTGAGCACCCGCCCCAGCTCGCCGGTATAGTCGAAGTGCTCGACCACGTGAGATGCGTATATTTCGGCAAAGGTGTTGTCGGCAAACCGCGACAGATTATTCGCGTTGCAGACGTGGTCAACGAAAGGCGCCGGATTTGCGTCCAGCACCTCCCATCCCTCTGCTCTAACCTGCCCGCCGATGTGTAACTTTCTCTGTGCGGATGCGGCACGGCTTGACATCTGCTACTCCGAAATGTTGGATAATTCGATTGAACTTGGAAACCTCAATTCAAGCCACAGAGAACACAGAGAATGCAAGGATCAGGCACTTTATCGTGGCTGCACCAAAAAGGTGAGCGAGCCTTTCTCGATAGTCGTTTGTTTTTACTCTGTGAACTCTGTGTTCTCTGATGCAACTACTAGCCATTCGACTAGACTGGCAAAAGACGCCAGCCAAGTCGCTGGTTATGTGGCTAACTGCTTTTAGGTTGAATTGACTTTGCCAACTTGCGCCGCCAGTGTATCAGAATCGGGAATCCGCCCTGAAATGAGACCTAAAAACGAACCGCCCCACGCATGAGCAAACCCGGACGCAACGGTCCCTGCCCGTGCGGCAGCGGGAAAAAATACAAGCAGTGCTGCGGGCGGGGCGAAACCGCTGCGGCAGGCACCAGCCCCGACGCGCACGCGGCAGCTTTGCAAACCGCGCT
>JACRAQ010000017.1 GCA_016213335.1 Nitrosomonadales bacterium | reverse complement strand
TGCTGCAAGGCTATTTCCTCGGCACCTATTCCGCGCGCAAGCTGGGCATGAAGACCACCGTCAAAGCGGGCGGCAACCACAACCTGATCCTGCGTCCCGGCAAGCTGGATTTCGACGGCCTGCTGAAAAAAATGGGGCGCGGCCTGCTGGTTACCGAATTGCTCGGGCAAGGCGTGAACCATGTCACCGGCGACTATTCCAGAGGCGCTGCGGGCTTCTGGGTGGAGAACGGCGAAATTCAGTACCCGGTGGAAGAAATCACCATCGCCGGAAACTTGAAGGAAATGTACCGCCACATTGCGGCGGCCGGCAACGACATGCTGGTGCAGGGGTCGAGGCAATGTGGTTCGATATTGATCGAGAGCATGATGGTGGCGGGGCAGTAACCCTGAATTGAAATGCCGCAATAGGCTCGGCCCGAACTTCCGGCTGCGCGAAAGTCATGCCGCGCATCAAGTGCCGGCTGGCGGAACAAGGGAAGCAGGCACTATCCTTATCCACCGGCCAGGCTCGCCAGCCCCAGCAACAGCAGCAGAATCAGCCAGAACACCAGTGCGCGCCATACCAGGCCCACGGTGCTTTGCATGAAATCGGCATCGGCTTCTTCCCCCACTCCCAGCTCGGGGCGATCCAGCGGCAAACCGCCCTGCGGAAGGGGCTGTCCCAGACGCACGCCGAGCGCTCCCGCGCCGCTGGCCAGCACAATGCCCGCCTCGGGATCGGGCCAGTTTTGCGCCTGGGTGCGCCAGCAATAGACGGTATCCTCGAAATCGCCGACGATGGCAAAGGTCGTGGCGGTCAAGCGCAACGGCAGCCATTCCATCCAGCGGCAGGCCAGCCGCGCGAACGCGCCGAACTCGCCAGCCTCGACGTCATCCCGCCTGCCCCAGCGCGCGTTGAGAAATAGCGCCAGGCGGTACAGCACCGCCCCCGACGGCCCCAATCCCAGCAGCATGCTGATAGTGAACCAGGCCATCACGCCAAACACGTGGTGGTGCGAAGCGAGCAAGGCCTCTTCGATGGCGACTCGTGCCACTTCGCCGGAGCTCAGCTCGTGGCAAGACGCGCCGCGCCACTTGGAGAGCAAGCTGCGCGCCCGCCCCAAATCGCCGTCGCGCAACGCCCGGTGGATGCCGGTAAAGTTATGGCTGAACTGGCGGAACCCCAAGGTGAGATACAGCACCAGCACGCAAAATGCCCAGGCGAACACCGGGTGGGCACGGTGCAGCAGCCAGTACAGCGCGGCCGAGCCGGACAGGGGCAGCAGCACCGCGATCAGCCATGCAATTTTGCCGTGCCGGCGCTCGCCCGCATTGAAATGATCCTGAAAAAATTGCACATAGCCGCTCAGCCACGAAAGCAGGTATTTGCGTGTGGCAAGGGGGTGCAATTGCTCCAGCAGCAGGGCGGCAATCAGGGAAAGCAGGCTCATGTGTATCGAAGCTCAAGCGCACAGCGGGCGCGCCGCAAGATACCATGAAACGCGCGGGGCAGAACACGCAACAGTGCTGCCCAAGGGAGCCTGGTGCCCGCCACCCTGCAAGGGATGAGCCCATGCTATTGAAAATCTTCGTCTAGTAGCGCAATATGCGGAATTATCAGTCTTGCCAAGCGCAATGCCGGCCTGGCGGAACGCAACTCAAATGCCAGGTAGCATCGTACTCATCCGTTGGCGCATTTAAATCAGGGGATACAAATCATGGCGCGGTCAGCACTCAAACCTATTGCTTGCGTAAATTGCGGGGTGTACGAGCTGTGTTATTCGGTAGGCGGAGATACTGATCTCAGCATGCTTGATACCATCGTGAAAAGCCGGAGGACGGTCAAGCGTGGTGACTTTCTATACCAGACAGGCAAGCCGTTCCGGGCGATTTACGCCATCCGTCTCGGTTCTGTCAAAACTTCCATCCTGGCCGGCGATGGCCGGGTTCAGGTAACGGGTTTTCATGTTGCGGGAAAAGTGCTCGGGCTCGACGCAATCGTCACCAGCCAATATAACTGTGAGGCCACAGCGCTCGAAACGACTGCGGTTTGCGAAATCCCCATGAGCCGCTTCGATGAGCTCAGCAAGGAATTTCCCGATCTGCAGTACAAAATGATGAACATCATGAGCCAGGAAATTCTGGACAATCGCGAGCTCATGCTGTTGCTGGGAAAAATGAGTGCCGAGGAGCGCATGGCCTCCTACTTGTTAAGCATGTCGCAGGGGCTGGAGAAAAGCGGGGCTTCGGCCACCCAGTTTAATTTGAGCATGTCGCGCAGCGACATCGGCAACTATCTGGGCATGGCGGAAGAAACGGTATGCCGCATCCTTACCCGCTTCCAGGAAGAAGGGCTCATTACCACCCAGCGCAGAAAGATCACCCTGAACGACCCTGAACGGTTGCGAGCGGTAGCCCACCGCAAATAGCCCGCGCAGCGCTTTGCGCGGTTTGCGCCGCAGGCATCAGGGGCCGCTGCCTTTGCAGTCCCTGTCGTCAAACGAGCAGGAATCCTCCCGGATGTGTCCTTTGTAATGCTCCTCGAACGAGCGGCATATGTCTGGCTTGAATAGCCATTGGCGGTCTGGCGTGGAAAAAAGCTTCACGTCTACGGGAGATTCCTTCTTCTGGTAAATCTCCACAATCTGTACTTCGTCGGGGCCGATCTTGTTCTTGTGCAGATATTCCACCAAGCCGCAAATCGTGTCGGCAAAATAGGAATTGTAGTCTTCGCTACCTTCAAAGATGCGTATCCTGGCTTCGTAGGTATAGGGCAGGCTCCTGTCGTACTTGGACTTGGGCCCCATTATTTTTTCAAACACGCTCATCGCTGCTCTCCCTGGACTGCGGGCCGCAACCTCCACGTTTCCGCATTGTTGAAATCATACCCGCAACGCTTGCTGCGCACATAAAAAATGCGGCAATCCGGTTGACGCCTGTCAGGGAAATTACCCCGAAACCCATTTATCTTGTGTGGTTATTAAGGAAGCCGCTCCGCCAGGGAATCAGAAGCTGCGCGAGATTCTTTAATTTTCAACTTTTACTTTATTAATTAATACTACTGAAAGGAAAATCATGCAGAAGAAAATGGCCGGGGTTCTGGCTGCAAGCACGTTGCTCGCTTCCTTTAACGCCTTTGCGGAGGACGGCAACTGGATGATGCGCGTCCGCGCGGTTTATGTGGACTGGATGCAGGAATCGAGCCCGGTGGGCGCGCTCGCCGTTCCCGCAAACGCCATTCATCTGGAGAAAAAAATGGTACCGGAAGTGGATTTTACCTATTTCTTTACCAAGAACCTCGCGGCCGAGCTTATCCTGACCTACCCGCAGAAACATACCGTGCGTGTTACTCAGAGCGCGGCGGGCGCATTTGATGCGGGTTCCCTGAACGAGCTACCGCCCTCCCTGATTCTCCAATACCACTTTACGCCGGATGCGCAGTACCGGCCCTATGTCGGTGCCGGATTCAATTACACCACGTATTCACGTGTAGATCTTGCGCCACTCACCGGCGTTGCGAACGCAGCCTTGGGCGGAACACATAATGCTTCGGTAGACCGCACCAATTTGGGCGGTGTCCTGCAGGCGGGCATGGACTTCAAGGTGGGCGCTAACTCCTACATCAACCTCGACGTGAAGAAGGTCTACATCCAGTCTGACCTTTATCTCGACGGGGCCAAAATCAGCACCATCAAGGGCGACCCGTTGCTGTGGGGCATCGGTTACGGCTTCCGGTTCTGACGGCAGATTGGCAATAATGCAAATGGCCGCCTTCTGGCGGCCATTTGCATTGGAGGTTTGGAGACGCTTAGGTTCGTGCCGAGCGAACGGGAATCCAATAAAACAACCGGGGCTCTTATTGCTCGAATATGCAATGAGGGCAAGGGGCGGTTCCGTGAAAATTCATTTCTGCCTGAGGTTTTCGGTTTCAGGTGAGATAATAAAGCCCTCCGATCACCTCATCTCACGGTAAGAAGATTTCATGCGTTCACGGATTGCCTACGTCATCAACCAGTACCCCAAAATTAGCCACAGCTTTATCCGGCGAGAAATCCTTGCGCTCGAACGTCAGGGCTTCGAAATTTTCCGCATCTCGCTGCGGGGCTGGGATGCCGAGCTGGTGGATGATGAAGACCGGCGGGAGCAAACGAAAACCCGCTATGTGTTGCAGGAGGGCATTCCCGCACTGCTTTTGGGCATACTGCAGGCGCTGCTGGCAGCACCCAGGCAATTCTTTTCCGCGCTGGCGCTGGCTGTGCGGGTGAGCCAGGATGCAGAGCGCCCGCTGCCCTACCACTTGGCCTATTTTGCCGAAGCCTGCCGCATCCTGCCGTGGCTGAAATCTTCCGGTGCAACACACCTCCATGCGCATTTCGGCACCAACTCGTCAGAAATCGCGATGCTGGCACATGCCTTGGGCGGCCCTCCCTACAGTTTTACGGTGCATGGCCAGGATGAGCTGCTTTTCGGGGGCATAGCCGAAAAGGTTCGACATGCGGCATTCGTGGTGGCGATCAGTTCTTACGGGCGCAGCCAGCTTTATCGCCGTATTGATTACGCACACTGGCCAAAAGTGAAAGTGGTGCATTGCGGGCTGGAGCCGTCGTTTCATGCGGTTGCAGAAACGCCGCTTCCCACAGCTCCACGGCTGGTCTGCGTTGGCCGCTTGTCGGCAGAAAAAGGGCAGATGCTGCTGATTGAGGCGGCACACCTGCTGGCCGGGAAAGGCATCGAATTTGAGCTGGTTCTCGCAGGCGACGGCGATATGAGAGCACGAGTGGAAGCCTCGATCGCGCAATACGGGCTGGGCAAGCGTGTCCGGATTACCGGCTGGATCAGCAGCGGCCAAGTGCGCGAGGAAATCCTGGCTGCGCGCGCGCTGGTGCTGCCCAGCTTTACCGAAGGCTTGCCGATCGTCATCATGGAAGCGATGGCCTTGCGCCGCCCGGTGCTGGCCACTTGCGTGACCGGGATTCCGGAGCTGGTGCTGGCGGGAGAAAATGGCTGGCTGTTTCCGGCCGGCTCCGTTGATGACCTGGCTGCAGCCATGGAAAGCTGCTTGTTAAAATCGCCAGAAGAATTGCGCAAAATGGGCGATGCTGGATACCTCCGCGTCATGGAACGGCATTCGATAGATACCGAAGCGGCAAAGCTGGCTGCGCTCTTTGGAAGTCACGCTGCTTCCAATGGCTCCCTTGTTTCCTCATGGTAGCCACGCGATTGCCCTTCTCCCCTATCCGTTCAAGAACAGCACTGTAGTGCAGCGAAGAAGGGCGCCGTATTTTCGTTGGCTTTACGGAACGAGATAGAGATATTTCAACCTAAAAACCGTAGTTGATCGACGAAAAACACGAAGCGGGGTAAGCAGGCATTCCGCCGCAAGGCGGAAGCTCGCAAAGGCACGAAATAAATCAATTGGCTGCCTTCTTATGGCAGTTCACCCATCAGGTATCGCGCTGCTCCCAAAAATGCTTTTGCATTTGTTCGTGTTATTTCGTGACTTTCGTGGATGGCCGAGTTTTTAAGGTTCAACGACAATCCCTGGCAACCGTTTCCGGCAGCTTGCGGTTGCCGGAAAATCTGGCCAAACCGTGGCAGGAGCTCCGTTGTGAACTTGGTAGTGCAGGTGCGAATTTAAAAGAAATTATGGTTGCCTGTGACTCATTATCTTTCGATGATTCCGCCGCCCAGGCATACTGCGCCGTCATACACTACTACCGATTGTCCCGGCGTAATCGCCCATTGTGGCTCGTCAAACACGAAGCTGGCGCGGTCGCCATCAAGAGTGGCGATGCGGCAGGCGGCGTCATGCTGGCGGTAGCGGATCTTGGCACCGTATCCGCGAGTGGTGCCGGGTGCATGGCCGCTGACCCAGTGCAAGTCAATCGCATCCAGAGATGACTTCAGCAGGGCCGGATGGTCGTGGCCCTGCACCACGATCAGGCGGTTGCGGGCCATGTCTTTGCCCGTCACGAACCACGGTTCGCCGGTACCATCTTTGCCACCGCCGATACCCAGCCCTTGACGCTGGCCGATGGTGTAAAACGCCAGCCCCTGATGCTGGCCGACGACTTTGCCTGGAGGTGTGCAGCCGCGAGACGATGGTGCGGGAGCGGCTGCAGCAGACCCCTTCAGGTAATCCGAAATATCCACTCCCTTGCTGGGAGCCCACATGTCGCCCGGCTGGGTTGGCAGGTAGCGGTTGAGAAATTCGCGGAACGGGCGCTCGCCGATGAAGCAGATGCCGGTGCTGTCGCGCTTGGCGTGGTTGGCGAGGCCGTGCTTGCGGGCAATTTCGCGCACCTCTGCTTTCAGCAGCCCACCCAGCGGAAATATTGCCCTGGATAGCTGTGCCTGGTTCAGGCGATGCAGGAAATAGCTTTGATCCTTGCTTGCATCGTCTGCCTTGAGCAGCTGGAACAGCCCATCCCGCTCGCGTACCTTTGCGTAATGCCCCATGGCAATCGCATCCGCGCCCAGGCGCATGGCGTGATCGAGGAACGCCTTGAACTTGATTTCCGAGTTGCACAGGATATCCGGGTTGGGTGTGCGGCCAGCCCCGTATTCGCGCAGGAAATAAGCGAACACGCGATCCTTGTACTCTGCGGCGAAGTTGGCTGCCTCGATGGGGATGCCGATGACATCGGCAGCAGAAACCGCATCAATCAAATCTTCGCGCGAGGAACAGTATTCATCGTCATCGTCATCTTCCCAGTTCTTCATGAACAGGCCGGTGACTTCATACCCTTGCTGCTTCAATAGCAGCGCGGAGACGGAGGAATCCACCCCTCCGGACATGCCGACCACGACATGTTTAGTCATAATGGACGAGCAGGTCCAGCGGATAGCGCTTACCGGAAAGATAATCCTGCACGCAACGCAACACCAGCGGGCTGCGGTGTTGTGCCTGACTCGCGCGGATTTCCTGCGGCGTCATCCAGACCGCGCGGATGATGCCCTCATCGAGCTTTTGCTCCGGGTAAAAGGCAGTGGCGCTCCCAGCGAAAGCGAAGCGCAGGTAGGTGATGTCGGATTGGGGCGCGGGCCAGCGGTAGATGCCGACCAGGTGTTGCGGCTCGAATTCGTTGGCGGTTTCCTCCCGCGTTTCGCGCACCACTGCCGCCAGCAGCGATTCGTCCGGCTCCAGATGGCCGGCGGGCTGGTTGAAGCGAACGCCTTGGGAAGTGTGCTCTTCCACCAGCAGAAATTTCCCTTCCTGCTCGATAATGGCGGCGACAGTAACATTGGGCTTCCAGATCATGAGGGTATTTTACAGGGGAATGCTGCAGCGCGCGGCAGGTTGAAGCGGGCCATCCATCCCGGTGTATCATGATGCCACGCCCCTTCCGTTGCGAGAATTTGAACGTGCCCGACCGTCATCTGCCAGCAGAGCCGCCCCAGGAATCCTCCGCCATCCAGCGCAAGGTAATCATCGCTGCCTGTTTTGGCACTTTTATGGAATGGTATGACTTTCTCACTTTTGCTTCGCTGGCCACGTATTTCAGCGTGCTGTTCTTTCCGCCGGATAACCCCGTCGCCGCGCTCCTGGCGAGTTTGGCCACTTTTGGGGTCGGCATGCTGGTCAGGCCGCTCGGCGCCGCGCTGTTTGGTTCGCTTGCCGACAAGCATGGCCGCCGCCCGGTATTCATCGCCACGATAGCGCTGATGGGCGTGACGACCTTCTGCGTCGGCCTGCTGCCCACCTATGCGCAGGTGGGTTTGCTGGCGCCCGCGCTGCTGCTGATCTTGCGCTTGCTGCAGGGATTGTCGGTGGGCGGCGAGATCGGCGGATCGGCAGTGTATATCACCGAGCATGCGCCAGCCGGCAAGCGCGGCGCTTATACCAGCGTGCTGCAACTGATGGGGCCGCTGGGCATCCTGGCTTCCACTTTCCAGGTGGTGCTGCTGCAATCGCTGCTCAGCAGCGAAGAATTCAGCGCATGGGGCTGGCGTGTGCCTTTCCTGTTATCCGCCGTGCTGTTGCTGATCTCGATCAGGAGCCGGATGAATTTGCACGAGTCGCCCGTGTTCCGCCGCATGCGCGAAAATAATGCGCTGTCTCGCACGCCGTTGCGCGAATGCATCACCGACCGCCGCACGCTGGGGCGCATGGCACTGCTGTTTTCCTGCGTTTCTGCGGGAGGATCGCTGCTGTTTTTTTCGTCGCAGGTTTACACTGGCGTCTACTTGAAAAGTGTCGTCAAGCTTGACCCGCAGCTTGCCGGGACGCTGGTGATGCTGGGTACGCTGGCGCTGTTCCCGCTGACTGTTTTCTGCGGCTGGCTATCGGATCGTGTTGGCCGCAGGCCCGTGCTGCTGGCCGGCTTGCTGCTGGGTTGCCTGGCCATCCTGCCGGTGTTCAAGGGGTTGATGCATTACGGCAATCCGGCGCTGGAGCATTTCAACCGCGCAGTGCCTGTGGCGCTGTTCGGCGAATCCTGCGCCTATGGCCCATTCACCAAAGCGCGCAACGACTGCGAGCGCAACCAGGAATTATTCGTCAAGCTTGGGGTGTCCTACACGCTCTTCACCGCCCAGATACCCGGCCAGGCCGTTGTCCGTATCGGCAAAGCGGGCCAGATCGATGGTTATCAGCCCGAAGATGTCAAACGGGCATTAAAATCCGAGGGGTGGCCGGAGCAGGCCGATCCGCGCCAGGCAGACCGGCTGATGCTGACCCTGCTGCTGATGGCCACAGTACTGCCGCTCGCGCTCATCACCGGCCCGCAAACCGCTGTGCTGGCCGAGCTGTTCCCGGCGCGCACGCGCTACACCGCTGCCGCATTGCCGCACAACCTCAGCGCGGGATGGATAGGGGGGTTGTCGCCGTTCATGATCACGCTGCTCAGCGTAAAAGCGGGCGGTGCCCTGTCCGGAATGTGGTACCCGGTCGTTTTGCTGGCGGCAGCCTTTGTCATCGGCCTGTTATTCCTGCCAGAAACGCGCAATATTCACCTTGACGGATAGCATCACCTGCTATTCCCCTGCAGGAGCGCGAAACGATAGTAATCCGCAGTTTTGACCGGCGCCCATCTGTGCTCAGCCGCTTTCTTCATAATTGTGCATAGCGGATTCAAGGAGAAATTCCAGGCGGATTTCCCCTACCATTATCGCTTGAGCCAAGTCAAATTATCCGGGTCGAAATATCGCTTGCAAAAAATAATGCTTGCACTAGAATTAGTAAAAATTCAAGGGACAGACCACTACATGTAGTGGTTTTGTATTTTCTGGGCTGCAACGGCCCATGCAATAATCAAAAGCAGCAATCTCAGGGGGTCTGTTATGCTTGCAACCGAAAATGTATTATCCGTAGTGCCCGCCCGCAATGCTTCCGAACCGGCTGCCCCAACTGCCATGCCAACCGACCAGAACATGATGAAACGCCGCAATGATTCAGTGGTGCAATTTGAGCCATCGAGGGTTTCAACTACCCCCTTGGCCGAGCAGGAAATCACCCCCGAGGTGTTGCAGGAAAAGTATTGCAAGGAAGGCGAAACCACGGCGCATGATGTGCGCTTGCGGGTAGCGCGCGGCCTGGCTGCGGTTGAAAAGGAATCTGCCGCATGGGAGCCGCAGTTCCTGTGGGCGCTCGAGAACGGTTTTATCCCCGGCGGACGCATCAACTCCGCAGCGGGAACCGCGCTGCAGGCAACCCTCATCAATTGTTTTGTGCAACCCGTCGGCGATGCGATCAGCGGTTACAGCGACGGCAGGCCGGGCATCTACGATGCGCTGCAGCAAGCTGCCGAGACCATGCGCCGCGGAGGCGGCGTCGGCTACGATTTTTCCGCCATCAGCCCGAAAGATGCGCTGGTCAAGGGTACGAATAGCCGTGCGAGTGGCCCCGTGTCCTACATGCGCGTGTTTGATCGCAGTTGCGAGACAGTGGAATCCGCAGGCGCGCGCCGTGGCGCCCAGATGGGTGTGCTGCGCTGCGATCACCCTGACATCGAATCTTTCATCCACGCCAAGGACAACGGCGATCTGCGCAATTTCAACCTCTCGCTCGGGGTCAGCGACGCCTTCATGCAGGCGGTTCAGGCCGATGCGGAATGGGAACTGGTGCACAAAGCCATGCCATCCAGGGCTGCTTTGAACGCGGGCGCCTATTTGCGTGGCGATGGTGTCTGGGTGTACCGCAAAATCAGGGCGGCGGATTTGTGGAAGCAGATCATGCAGGCAACCTACGACCACGCGGAGCCGGGCGTGCTGTTCATAGACAAGATCAACCGCGACAACAACCTTTCCTACATCGAAAAAATAGAGGCGACCAACCCCTGCGTCACCGCCGACACGTGGGTCATGACCACGGACGGGCCGCGCCAGGTTGTCGAACTGATGGGACGGCAATTCTCTGCTGTGGTGGACGGGCATGCGCACCCGTCAACGGCTGACGGATTTTTCAAGACTGGCGAGAAGCAGGTGCTGACGGTGCGCAGCAAGGAGGGGTTTGCCCTGCGCCTGACCGCGAACCATCGCGTGCTGCGGGCAAAAATTGGCCGCTATCAGCGCGAAACCGAGTGGGCGGATGCGGGCGACCTCAAGGCAGGCGATCTGCTCGTGTTGCACAACCACCGCGAACTTTCCGGCTGGAGCGGCGAGGGCAACGTGGAACAGGGCTATTTGCTTGGCCTGTTGCTCGGCGATGGCGTGCTCAAGAAAACGGCGGCGGTATTGTCAGTGTGGGAGCACGCGGGCAGCGAATCGGTGCGGCGCACCGTGGCGGAAGCGGCTACCTGTCTGCCGCGCCGCGCCGATCATCGCGGCTGGCACGCCGTGGCCGGGCGCGGCGAATACCGTTTCAAGTCGTCTGGGCTGCTGGCCTTGGCTGCACAATTCGGCATGCAGGATGGCAAGGCGATTACGGCTGAAATGGAGCAAGCCTCGCACGATTTTTATCGGGGCTTCCTGCGCGGTTTTTTCGATGCCGATGGCTCGGTGCAAGGGACGCAGGAAAAGGGGGTGAGCGTGCGGCTGGCGCAGTCTGACGCGGCAACGCTGGAGGCGGTGCAGCGCATGCTGGCGCGCATGGGGATCATCTCTGTTCTTTACCTGTTCCGCCGCGAAGCACAGAGGAAGCTCATGCCGGACGGCAAGGGCGGCGAGAAGGAGTACCCGATCAAGGCGCAGCACGAACTGGTTATCGCAAGCGACAACCTGGTACGTTTTGCCGATCTGATCGGCTTTGCCGACAACGAAAAACATGCGCGCCTCGAAGCGCTGCTGGCGAATTACCGGCGCGCGCCCAACCGCGAGCGCTTCGTCGCAGAAGTGGAAAGCATCGAGACTGGCGGCGTGGAGGCGGTATATGACGTGCAGATTCCCGGCATCAATGCCTTCGATGCCAACGGGCTTTATGCGCATAACTGCGGCGAACAGCCGCTGCCCAGCTACGGGTGCTGCGACTTGGGCAGCATCAACCTGGCCCGCTTCGTGCTCAACCCGTTCACCGGAGACGCAAGTTTCGATTTCGTCACGTTTGACCGCGTGGTGGGACTGGCGGCGCGCATGCTGGACAACGTGCTGGATGCGACGGTCTGGCCGCTGGAAGAGCAGCGTGCCGAAGCGCAAGCCAAGCGCCGCATCGGGATCGGCTTTACCGGCCTGGGCGATATGCTGATCATGCTGCGCCTGAAATACAACAGCGATGAGGGCAGGCAGATGGCAGCGCGTGTTGCGGAAGCCATGCGCGATTCCGCTTACGAGGCTTCCATTGACCTTGCCATCGAGAAAGGCGCTTTCCCGGCGCTGGACGTCGAGCGCTATCTGGCTGAGCCGCATTTTGCCGCGCGCTTGCCGGAAAACATCAAGGTGCGCATCCGCCAGCATGGCCTGCGCAACAGCCACCTGCTGTCCATCGCGCCAACCGGCACCATCAGCCTGGCCTTCGCGGACAACGCAAGTAACGGCATCGAGCCGCCATTCTCATGGTTCTACAACCGCAACAAGCGCATGCCGGACGGCAGCAAGAAGGCTATCCAGGTGGAGGATTACGCTTGGCGGCTGTACCGCCATCTCGGCGGCGACGTGAACAATCTGCCCAATTACTTCATAACCGCGCTGGATATGTCGGCCAAGGATCACATGGCGATGTCCGCCGCAGTGCAACCGTTCATAGACACCGCCATCAGCAAGACAGTCAACGTGCCTGCCGATTATCCGTTCGAGTTCTTCGAGGACTTGTACATGGAAGCGTGGAAGCACGGGCTGAAAGGCATTACCACCTACCGCCCCAACAGCGTGCTGGGCGCGGTGCTGGAAGTCAAACCCGTTGCGGCAGCCAATGAGACGCCCCAGAACATTGAATCCGATGTTGACCGGCGCGTGGTGCTGGACATCATGCCGGCACCCGCACTGGCCAGTTTGCGCTGGCCGCGCCGCCCGGAGCAACCCCTGGGGAGCGACGGCTGGGTGTACATGATCGAGCACCCGCACGGCAGTTTTGCGGTTTTCATCAGCCACATCCAGAACGCGCAGGCGCGGCCGTTTGAGGTATGGGTAAATGGCGCAGAGCAGCCGCGTGGCCTGGGGGCAGTTGCCAAGACGCTATCCATGGACATGCGCGCCGAAGACCGGGGCTGGCTGAACATGAAGCTCTCCGTGCTGGAAAAAGGCGCGGGCGATGATGCCTTCTACATGCCTTTCCCGCCGAACGGGGACAAGGTGCGCATGCCCAGCCTGGTGGCCGGTTTCGCCAAAATTGTGCGCTACCGCTGCGAGCAGCTGGGCGCGCTGGCCATGCAGGAAGGTGAAGCCACGCCCGTGCTGGATGCAATGTTTTCGCGCAAGGAACCGAAAGCCAGCCCGGATGGCACGATGAGCTGGACGGTGGACGTGTTGAACCATGCCGGCGGCGATGATTTCGTGCTGGGCCTGAAAGAATTGAAGCTGCCAGACGGGCAACGCCGCCCCTACTCGGTGTGGCTGTCGGGCGAATATCCGCGCGCGCTGGACGGACTGTGCAAGCTGCTCAGTCTCGACATGCGCGTGATTGATCCGGCGTGGATCGGCATGAAGTTGCGCAAGCTGCTGAACTACTCCGAACCGCTGGGCGATTTCATGGCCAAGGTGCCCGGCAGCGAGAAATCGCAAACTTGGCCCTCTACCGTCGCCTATGTGGCGCGGCTGATGATCCATCGCTACGCCATGCTGGGGTTGCTAACCGAAGAAGGCTATCCTGTAACCGAAACCGGCATCATGTCTGCGCCGCAACCGAGCAAACGGCCATTTGTCGAAAGGCGGCGGAACCCCGAGGCGCACCTTATGGCGGGCAAGAAATGCGCCGAGTGCGGCAACCGCACCGTCATCAAGAAAGATGGCTGCGAGTTCTGCACAGCGTGCGGGGCGATCGGGGCGTGCGGCTGATGTTGAATGCACAGAGCGCTATTGTATTGGTGTGGGTGACACCATAAACTGCAAGTTTTGACATCACCAGTTGCAAACAAAAAAGCCAGAAAAACATACTGGCTTTTTTTGTTTGATACACCGGGCAGCTTCCGCCGTCTAGCTCGAAGTGCTGAAAGGGCTTATCGCAAAGCTCCCAAAGCGGCTGCCAGGAAGATGCAAAACGTTACCGCCCGCCCCCGCCCGGTTTTTCCTGCTCGAACTGGGCGCGGTAGAGGCTGGCGTAGGCGCCGCCCCTGGCGAGCAGCTCGCGGTGGGTGCCGGTTTCGGCGATTTCGCCCTTGTGCAGCACCACGATGCGGTCGGCCTTCTCGATGGTGGACAGGCGGTGC
>JACRAQ010000018.1 GCA_016213335.1 Nitrosomonadales bacterium | reverse complement strand
TTGCCGGCGGGACCAGGACGCGGTGGAGAACCTGAACCGGGAGTTCGCCCCGCAACGGCTGCTGGTGCTGGCGGTGAACGTGGGCGAATCGCGGAAGAAGGTGGTCGAGTACCTGCAAACGGCCCCGCGCGCCAGCAAGATTGTGCTGACGATGGACACCAACCTGGCGGCGCTGTACGGCAACGAGGGGCTGCCGTTTTACCTGATGGTGGATGGCGACGGCAAGATCGTGGGCGACCAGCGCGGCGCGGCGGGCGAAGAGGCGTTGCGGGAGTTGCTGAAGAAGGCCCTGCCGGGCTGATGGAGTGTGACGGGGCTGTTGCGACGCGGCGCGTTGGAACGCTATACTCGGAAGCGTCCCTCCTGGAACGGGCGCGTAGCTCAATTGGCAGAGCAACTGACTCTTAATCAGTAGGTTGAAGGTTCGATTCCTTCCGCGCTCACCACGCCCATCGATCTCCTAGCCCGAAGTTCTCACCCTGAGTGAACGGAAGGTATTTGTTTTCAGAGGGGAAGCGGCTTTTGCGTGCAAGTTCGTAGGCATGTAATAGTGAGAGAATGTTCTTGCATAGTAGCGAGAAGAGCGCAATACTGTAAGCATGTACGTGGCCACCGTGCCCAACCGCAACTCCCCGCCCGCGATCCTGCTGCGCGAATCCTATCGCGAACACGGCCAGGTCAAAACCCGCACCCTCGCCAACATCACCCATCTCGGCCCGGCGAAGGTCGATGCCCTGCGCCGCGCCTTGGCCGGCTCTCTGCCGGAGTCCGCTTCTCCTTTGCCCGACTCCTTCCACATTGCCCGCTCCTTGCCGCACGGCCACGTGGCGGCGGTCCTCGGTAGCTTGCGCGAGCTGCAGCTTGATGCGATCCTCGCTCCCGTAGCGAGCCGGCCGCGCGATCTGGTCATCGCCATGCTGGTCGCCCGCATCCTGGCGCCCGCCTCCAAACTGGCCACCGCGCGCGGGCTTCAGGCCGACACGCTACACCACAGCCTGGGCGAGGTGCTGGATCTGGATTCGGCCGACGAGACCGAGTTGTACCAAGCCATGGACTGGCTGCTGCCCCAGCAGGCACGCATCGAGCAGGCATTGGCCCAACGCCACCTCTCCCACGGAGGCTTGGTGCTTTACGATTTGACGTCCACCTACTTCGAAGGCCGCCACTGCCCACTCGCCAAACTGGGCCACTCGCGCGACGGCAAGTCCGGCAAACTGCAGATCGTGTTTGGCCTGCTCACCAATGCCGCGGGCTGTCCCGTGGCGGTGGAACTCTTTGCCGGCAACACCGGCGATCCCAAAACTGTCGCCGCGCAAGTCAAGAAATTGCGCGAACGCTTCGGCCTCTCCGCGGTGGTTCTCGTGGGCGACCGCGGCATGATCACCAGTGCCCGCATCCGCGAGGACTTGCCCGCCTCACAGGGGATCCAGTGGATCTCTGCTTTACGCGCCAGCCAGATTCATAAGCTGGCCACGGGCGGCCACTTGCAGATGTCTCTGTTCGACCAGACGGATCTGGTCGAGATCGCGCATCCGGACTTTCCCGGCGAACGCCTGGTGGCATGCTTCAATCCGCTGCTGGCTGAAGAGCGCGCGCGCAAACGGCCCGAGCTGTTAGCCGCCACCGAGAAGCAACTGGACAAGATCGTCGCCGCCACCAAGCGCCGCCAGCGACCGCTGCGCGGCAAGCAAAACATCGGGCTGCAGACCGGGAAGATTCTCAACCGCTACAAGATGGGCAAGCACTTCCAGTTGCACATCGAAGAGGACCGTTTTCACTACGAGCGCAAGACCGCCAACATCGAGCGCGAACAAAGCCTGGACGGTATTTACGTGATTCGGACCAGCGTGCCCAAGGAAGCGCTATCGAGCCAGCAGGTCGTGGCCAGTTACAAAAGCCTGTCCGGCGTGGAGCGGGCCTTTCGCAGTTTGAAAAGTGTCGATCTGCATGTGCGCCCGATCCACCACCGCTTGCCCGATCGCGTCCGCGCCCACATCCTGCTTTGCATGCTGGCCTACTACGTCGAGTGGCACATGCGCCAACGCCTCGCTCCGATGCTCTTTGATGATGACGACAAACCGCAAGCGCAGGCCGCGCGCAGCTCGATCGTCGCGCCCGCGCAGCGCTCGGCTGCCGCCCAACGCAAAGCCTTCACGAAACAAACCGCGGACGGTCTCCCGGTGCACAGCTTCCAAACTCTGCTCGGCGACCTGGCCACGATCGTCAAGAACCGAATTCAGCCTGCTGACAAAAGCATCCCCACCTTCGACATGCTCACCCAACCCACCGCAATTCAGCAGCGCGCTTTCGATCTTCTAGGAGTTCACCTGCGCCTGAAATAGACCGCCGGCATGGTTCGGAGGCAGTGAGCACCTCCCCGAAATCCACTAAACCCCTGCCCCGCCATGACTTGTCTCCAGCGAGCCGAAGAACTTCGGGCTAGGGCACCGCCGGCACGGTGGGGGTTTTGACGGGCACTGGCGGGCCGGAATTGGGTTCGAATGGCAAAACGTTGAGGGGCTGGGACTTGGGGGGCTTGCGGGCGGGCGTTTCGGCCCGGGTTTGCTCGCGGCGTTGGCGTACGCGCAGGGTGGTGAGGCCCTGGAAGGCGCGATCGTACTGGCGCTGGTACTGATTGCCGTAGCGGACGCTGGCGGCCAGCGAGCCGTGCTGCATGGCCGCTTCGAAGGCGAGGCCTTGCGCGTCGAGGGGGTCGAGCTCGGGATGCTCCTTGAGGATCTTCTGGATGAAGGTCTCCATGATGCGCTGCTCGTAGAGGCGCGCGCGGCGGAGACGCCACTCGGC
>JACRAQ010000144.1 GCA_016213335.1 Nitrosomonadales bacterium | reverse complement strand
GCGAGCATCCGCTACGATGCGAACTAGAGGGGACATGAATCATGATCGCGCAAGAACTTGAAGTCAGCCTGCACCTGGCATTCGTCGAAGCACGCCAGAAACGGCATGAATTCATCACGGTGGAGCACCTGCTGCTCGCCATGCTCGATAACCCATCGGCGGCGCATGTGCTGCGCGCCTGCGGCGCGGACATTGACGAGTTGCGCGCGGTGCTGACCAGCTTCATCACCACCCATACGCCCACCCTGCCTGGTAGCGGCGAGGTGGACACGCAACCCACGGTCGGCTTCCAGCGCGTCATCCAGCGTGCCATCCTGCACGTGCAATCCACCAACAAGAAAGAGGTCACCGGCGCCAACATCCTGGTCGCCCTGTTCAGCGAGAAAGATTCCCACGCGGTGTTCTTTCTTAACCAGCGCGCCATCACGCGGCTGGACGTGGTGAACTATATCGCCCACGGCATCAACAAGACGGCCCAGCCCGGCGCCCAGAAATCCCAGGATGCCGAAACGGAACAGGAATCTGGCAACGAAGGGGCGCTGCGCGACTACACGCTGGATCTCAATGCGCAGGCGATTTCCGGCAAGATTGACCCGCTGATCGGGCGCGAAATAGAGCTGGAGCGCGTCATCCAGACATTGTGCAGGCGCCGCAAGAACAACCCGCTGCTGGTCGGCGAGGCAGGCGTGGGCAAGACCGCCATCGCCGAAGGACTGGCGCGCCTGATCACGGAAAACAATGTGCCGGAAATCCTCAAGGATGCGCATGTATATGCGCTCGACATGGGTGCGTTGCTGGCCGGCACCAAATATCGCGGTGACTTTGAGCAGCGCCTGAAGGCGGTGCTCAAGGAGTTGTCCGACGCAAAACACGCCATCCTGTTCATAGACGAAATCCATACGTTGATCGGCGCGGGCGCCGCCTCGGGCGGCACCATGGATGCCTCGAATTTACTGAAACCCGTGCTGTCCAGCGGCCAGTTGAAATGCATCGGCGCCACCACTTACCAGGAATATCGCGGTATCTTCGAAAAGGATCACGCGCTGTCGCGCCGCTTCCAGAAAGTGGACGTGCCGGAGCCCAGCGTTGAACAGACCATCGAAATCCTGAAAGGGTTGAAATCGCGCTTCGAAAACCACCACAGCGTCAAATACAGCGCCGCCGCACTGACCAGCGCCGTCGAGCTTTCCGCGCGTTTCATCAATGACCGGCACCTGCCGGACAAGGCCATAGACGTGATAGACGAAGCAGGCGCGGCGCAGCGCATCCTGCCCAAATCCAGGCAGAAAAAACTCATCGGCAAGCATGAGATCGAGGACATCATCGCCAAGATCGCGCGCATCCCGCCGCGAACGGTTTCTTCGGATGACCGCAATACGCTCAAAACGCTGGATCGCGACCTCAAAGCTGTAGTATTCGGCCAGGACAAGGCTATTGACGTGCTGGCGCGCGCCCTCAAGATGTCGCGCAGCGGCCTGGGCAATCCGCAAAAACCCATCGGCAGTTTCCTGTTCTCAGGCCCCACCGGCGTCGGCAAGACCGAGGTGGCGCGCCAACTCGCCTACGCCATGGGCATGCCGCTGCACCGCTTCGACATGTCCGAATACATGGAGCGCCACGCCGTGTCGCGCCTGATCGGCGCGCCTCCCGGCTACGTCGGCTTCGATCAGGGAGGCCTGCTCACCGAAGCCATCAGCAAGCAGCCGCATTGCGTGCTGCTGCTGGACGAAATCGAAAAGGCGCACCCGGACATTTTCAACATCCTGCTGCAAGTGATGGATCACGGCACACTCACCGACAACAACGGGCGCAAGGCAGATTTCCGCAACGTGGTTATCATCATGACCACCAATGCGGGCGCGGAAGCCTTGAGCAAAACCCAGATCGGTTTTACCAAAACCGCTCAGGCCGGCGATGAGATGGCCGAAATCAAGCGCCTGTTCACCCCGGAATTCCGCAATCGCCTGGATGCCATCGTATCGTTTGCAGCGCTGGATCGCGAAGTCATCCTGCGCGTGGTGGACAAGTTCCTGATGCAGCTCGAAGAGCAGCTGCACGAGAAAAAGGTGGAAGCCGTATTCACCGACGCACTGAAGGATTACCTCGCCAAGCACGGTTTCGAT
Source organism: Nitrosomonadales bacterium (assembly GCA_016213335.1). GTDB lineage: Bacteria > Pseudomonadota > Gammaproteobacteria > Burkholderiales > Gallionellaceae > VIKH01. Next base: position 6,036 of record JACRAQ010000144.1, on the reverse strand, counting down.
CCCGTCATGGGTGCCCGTCCTATGGCGCGCCTGATCCAGGACACCATCCGCTCCGCACTGGCCGACGAACTGCTGTTCGGCAAGCTGGCGAACGGCGGCAAGGTGACGGTGGATGTAGGCACGGACGAAAAGGTAAAGCTGGAGTTTGCAGAAGAAGTTATTCCCGCCTGACCCGGTTCACATAGCACCAAACGCGGGCAATTCCTTAGCTGGAGCCTGGAAATTGACACCGCACCCGCAAAACTCGCGGCGGGTTACGCTGTGTTCTGGCGATTTCCAGCGCGGTTTCCTGCATGGAAAGCCACATAGCTACGCTGAACCCGCCCGTAGAAACTCAATGTCATACTCGTCCGAATATCGCGGGCGCTTCGCCCCGTCCCCCACCGGCCACTTGCATTTTGGCTCGCTCGTCGCCGCAGTTGGAAGCTTTCTCGACGCCAGACACCATGATGGCGCCTGGATAGTGCGCATGGAGGATCTCGACACACCGCGCTGTATACCAGGCGCGGCGGACAACATCCTGCGCACGCTGGAAGCCTTCGGCTTGTATTGGGATGGAGAGATCCTCTACCAGAGCAAGCGCAACGCGGCTTATGAGGATGCCCTGCAGAAACTGCGGGGCATCGGATCGGCATACCCCTGCTGCTGTACGCGCAAGGAAATCGCGGATTCGGCGCTGCACGGCATAGACGGCCCGGTCTATCCGGGCGCCTGCCGCAACGGCATTCCCTCCGGGCGCGGGAGCAGGGCATGGCGGGTACGAACGGATACTTCATCATTCGTTCGGGCTAAGTCTGCCGAAACCGTCCCTGAGCCTGCCGAAGCCTGTTTACCATTCGACAAGCACGGGGCGTACGGCTCAACAATCGAACTTAACGACCTCCTGCAAGGCATTGTCGCCCAGCATCTCGCAAGCGAGGTCGGCGATTTTGTGGTGAAACGCGCCGATGGGCTGTTCGCCTACCAGCTCGCGGTGGTAGTGGACGATGCGTTCCAGAATATCACCCATGTGGTGCGGGGCTCGGATTTGCTGGTTTCCACGCCGCGCCAGATTTATTTGCAGCAATTGCTGGGATTAACCACCCCGGCCTACGCGCATCTGCCCACCGCAGTAAACACGCGGGGCGAAAAACTGAGCAAACAAACCCTCGCCCCGCCGGTAGCCGCCGCGAAACCGGCAGCCACCCTGATGCGCGCGCTTGCTTTCCTGCGGCAGGAGCCGCCCGCAGAACTGTCAAACCATGACACGGATACGGTGCTGAAATGGGCCATTGCCCATTGGGACATGAGCAGGCTGAAAAGGGTTTCGGCAGTAGTAATGCCCGGTTAATCCGGGCAGACCTCCAGTTCCAAACCTAAACCGTGCTGATTTTGCGCTTGGTGTAACCGGAATTATTGAGCTACCGTGCGGTTGCGCCCGCCGTTTTTTGCGGCATACATCCGCTTGTCGGCGAATTGCAGCAGCATTTCGGTGTTCAACAACCCAGGCTCTTTGCTCGCCAGCCCGATGCTGACCGTAACATTAAATCGCCGGTCATGGGTGCCATGCAACACGATCCCGGAGATGGCATTACGCAGTCTTTCCGCATACCGGTACAACTGTTCTGCCGGGGTATCCGGGCATATCACCAGAAACTCCTCGCCGCCCAGGCGGCACACCATGTCCTGTTTGCGTATGGACAGATTCATGGTTTCAGCCACCCGCTTCAGCGCGTCGTCCCCTACCTTGTGCCCGTACACGTCGTTGATCTTCTTGAAGTGATCTATATCCAGCAGCATGACCGACAGCGGGCGGCCGCTGCGCTCCGACATTGCCCATTGCTGCTCCAGATGTTCGTTCGCAGAGCGGCGGTTAGGCAAACCGGTTAACACATCGGTGAGCGCAAGTTGCTGAAACCGCTCGTTCGAAACCGCCAGCTCGGTGGCGAGTTTGTGCAACTGCTGGCGATCAAACTCCAGCTCTTCCTGCAACTGCACCACGCGCTGCGCCGCGACCAGCCTTGCAGCCAGAATTTTGGAGTTGACCGGCTTGATCATGTAATCGTTTACCCCGGCCTCGAACGCCTCCACCAGCCGGTCCGTGCTTTCCTGCGCCGTCATGATAAACACGTAGATATTGCGCCACTCGGGATTCTGCCGGAGCGCCTTGCAAAACTCGATACCATCCATCTCCGGCATAATCCAGTCGGCAAGTATCAGTTGCGGCATGTGTTTCTCTACCATGCCTAACGCCTCTTTCCCGTTGTTCGCCACAATCACCGTATGACCGGTATTCTCCAGCAGCATTCTCAGCATCAGCAGCACGGCGCGGTCGTCATCCACCAGCAGGATGCGCAATTTGTAAGCCACGGAATTGCGCGGCATCTCCACCGCCTCCAGCACATCCGGCACCAGCGGCGCAACTTCCAGCAATTTTGCAAAGGGTGGCACCGCCACCGTGCGGATGCCATACATCTTGCCCCATTCATGCCATTCGAGCAGCACCTTATCGCCCAGCTCGATGAGCATCTCCGATTCCACTCCCAGCCGGACAGCCTTAAAGATCAACTTGGGAACCATTGCTTGCCGCTGCTTCTCTTGGGCGAGACACACCCTGGCAAAATAATTGGCAACGTGCAGCACCTGCAACAAGTGCCATTCCCTGCTCCCTTCCGCAATCGTAGCCCGGGCTGGATTCTCGTGGTGCAGTGCGGCTTCATAAAATACCTGCGGCAAGCGCCAATCAACCAGCATCTCCTTGGTCAACTGGTTGTGATCGAGCCCGAATTCGGCGTATTCGAGCTCGATCAAACTCGCCCCGGCCCCTCCGTCTGCCGAAGCCATTTCGAGCACCCGCGCATACTCTTGCGGGTAGGCCGCCGCCAGTGCCAGCGCGCCAATCTGGCTGAGCAGGCCGAGTACAAATATCTCTTCCGGCGAACCCAGACCTTTCCGGAAGACCAGTTTTTGCGCAGTGATCGCCGCCAGCAAGGAATGCGACCAGAAGGCCGGATAATCAAATTTCTTGCATGCCCCGTTACGGTTGCTATCCACCAGCGATAATGCCAGCACCATTTGCCGCACCGTGTTTAGGCCCAGCACCGTGAGCGCGTCCATTACGGATACGACTGGCCGCACCTGATGCGAAGCGGGGGCGTTGGCTGCCTTGATGATGCGGCTGGACAGCGCGGGGTCGGCCTTGATCGCACGCGCGATCTCCAGGTTCGTCACATCCTCCTTCTGGCTGAGCCGGAACACCTCCAAGGCTGCCCCTTTAGGAGAAGGCAAACGGTCGCCTGACTTGAGTTCCTCGAAACTGGATTTGCTGACCATATTCAAATTATCTTGATTTAACCGATGACAATTTAAGTTAAATCGGCAAGAATGCAAAAAACTTTAGCGGTCATCAGAATTACGGGGGAATGGTCATGCCAGCGAATACTCTGAAAAACGTATCCGACAAGTATTGCCCACGATTCGGGCAAGTTGCCGTGGAAATGAAATTTATTACTGACGCCCAGTTGAAGGAGGCACTGTGTTGCCAGATCGAAGAAGAGCTCTCCGGGCAAGGACGCCGCTTATTGGGGGCCATCCTGTTCGGGAAGGAATGGATGACGGGCGAACAGATCGAACAGGTAATGAATGTGCTCCTGAAAAAAATGCGCCAGGAAGAAAACAGCGGCGATGGCAGCAAACCTCAGCAACGGCCCGCCGCTTGACGGCTGCCTTGTCTGCCCAGGGCGTACGAAAACCCGGCTACGCCGCTGAGGCGCATGTTTGATTGGCGCGGCTACCTCGACGGCGCACCGGAATATCTCGCGCGCCATTACTGGTGGGCCTATCTCGACCCGGCGGGGGTGTGGTTTTTCGATCACCACCCCGTCATCAACCTGATTCTGTTTGGCCAATACCGAAACATCCTCGATGAAGTGATGCGCCGCTATGCCGTGGCAGAAAGCGCGTGCACATTGCAACTGGCCTGCGCCTACGGTTCCCTCACCCCCGCCCTGGCACGCGCGGAGAACACGCGCGAACTGCATCTGCTGGATGTCGCCGCCATCCAGTTGCGCGCGGCACAACGCAAAATTCCCCCCTCCAGCAAACCCGTCCTCTTGGCGCGAATCAACGCCGAAGCGCTGGCCTATGCCGACAACAGCTTCGATGCCACCATCATTTTTTTCCTGTTGCACGAACTGCCGGCCGAGGCGCGCCAGCAAGCCTTGCGGGAAACCTTGCGGGTGCTGAAACCCGGCGGCCGCCTTCTCATCGCCGAATACGGCGCAAACCGGGGCCGCCATCTGCTGCACCGCTTCAAACCGGCGCGCCGCTTGCTGGAAAAGCTGGAGCCTTTCCTGAACGATTTCTGGCACAGCGACCTCGATGCCCAGCTTGCCGCTTGCGCCCGCAATAACGGCAAGGCCTTGCGGCACAACGGCGAAACCGCATTGTTTGGCGGCTTTTACCGCGTGGTGGAATACCGTGCCTGAACCCCGAAAAACAGGCTGGCTCGCCTGCACGCCTCCCCCGCTCGCTGCCCTGCTGCTGCAAGGTATGGCGTGCCTGGTTTCCTTGGCTTGCGCCGTGCTGGCGCGCCAGTCCGGCTTTGCAGTCGCGCCAATGCCTTTCGCTTTTTTTTGCGGGATTGTTGCGGCACTGCTCAGCCGGATGTTTGGCTTGCCCGGATGGTGGCTTCCCATCCAGCTATTTTTCCTGCCAGCGCTGGTGTGGGCACAGTCGTTCAATCTTCCGCCAAGCTGGTTTCTCGCTGCCTTTCTGGTCTTGCTGGCAGTTTACTGGGGCTGCTTCCGCATCCAGGTGCCGCTCTATCTTTCCAGCCGCAAGGTGTGGCAGGCGCTGGAAACCTTGCTTCCCGCTAATACGGCGGGAAAAACTTTCACTTTCATGGATCTCGGCTCCGGCCTGGGTGGCGTGCTGCTTCATCTGGCAAAAGCGCGCCCGGATGGCCACTTTCACGGCGTAGAGTCGGCGCCGCTGCCCTTCCTGGCAAGCTGGCTGCGCATCGGGTTGGGCGGCACCCGCAACTGCCAGGTACGGTGGGGCAGCCTGTGGTCGTGCGATCTTTCGCAATACGATGTCGTATTCGCCTATCTTTCGCCAGTGCCCATGGAGCGGTTGTGGCTCAAGGCCAAAAATGAAATGCGCCCCGGCGCATTGTTTATCAGCAACACCTTCGCGGTACCCGATTATCCGCCGCAGGACAGGATCGAGCTGAACGACCTGCACCGATCCACCCTGTATGTTTGGCAAATATAAACCGCCACCCTCAGGTTTACCATGTTTAATCATTTGGTTACGCCATCCCTTCACATCCGGTCATTTTTTCGCTAGGATGCGCGCTGAGCTTCAGCGGTTCACCCCATGCTTGCCCCGCGCTGCAGTTACCAACCTACCATCACCATAAAACAAACGAGGCCACCCCATGAGCGAACACATCCGTTATGTCACAGACGCAACTTTTTCCGCTGAAGCACTGCAAGCGCCGTTGCCCGTGCTGGTGGACTACTGGGCGGAATGGTGTGGCCCCTGCCGCATGATCGCCCCGATACTGGAAGAAGTCGCCAAGGAATATGCCGGCCGCCTGATCGTGGCCAAATTGAATGTAGACGAAAACCAGCAGACCCCGCAAAAATACGGCATCCGCGGCATCCCCACACTGATGCTGTTCAAGAATGGCAATATCGAGGCAACCAAGGTCGGCGCGGTATCGAAATCACAGCTCACCGCATTTATTGACAGCCACATCTGAACCGTTTAACCTCGCGCCTGCAACTGCCTTGTTTCGTCCCCGCAGCACCCGCACATAACCATAAAGAGACACTCAAGACAGTTCAGGCGTATTGCGTTTCCGTGTAAACCGTAACACTTCCCTTCAGGTAGATTCCCCTAAAACCAGGCAGGTTTCCTATAACCCCGCACTATTACCGCTCCCACCCTTTATGCATTTATCCGATCTTAAAACCAAACACATCACTGAACTGGTGGAGATGGCTACCACCAACCAGATAGACAACGCCAACCGCATGCGCAAGCAGGATC
>JACRAQ010000143.1 GCA_016213335.1 Nitrosomonadales bacterium | reverse complement strand
CAGGGCGGAAGCCGAAGCCAAAGCGCGGGCGGAAGCCGAGGCGAGAGCGAGGCAGGAAGCGGAAGCGGCACGGCTGAAGGCAGAACAGGAGGCGGCCAAGGCGCGCGCAGAAGCCGAGGCGGCGCGGCTCAAGGCCGAGCAGGAAGCGGCGTGTGCGCGGGCGGAACTCGAAGCCGCCAGGGCCAGGGCGGAGGCCGAAGCCAAGGCGCGTGCGGAAGCCGAGGCGAGAGCGAAACAGGAAGCGGAAGCGGCGCGACTGAAGGCAGAACAGGAGGCGGCCAAGGTGCGCGCAGAAGCCGAGGCGAGAGCGAAGCAGGAAGCGGAAGCGGCGCGCATCAAGGCCGCGCAGGAAACCGCCAAGGTGCGCGCGGAAGCCGAGGCGGCGCGCATCAATGCGGCGAAGGAGGCGGAGACGGTGCGGCTCAAGGCCGAGCAGGAAACAATGGCGGCCAAGGCGCAGTTCGAGGCGGCCAGGGCCAAGGCGGAAGCCGAAGCCAAGGCGCGGGCGGAAGCTGGGGCGAGAGCGAGGCAGGAAGCGGAAGCGGCGCAGTTCAAGGCCGAACAGGAAGCGGCGCGTGCGAAAGCGGAGCTTGAATCCGCCAAAGCCAGGGAGGTGGCCGCAGCCGGGGCGCGCGCCGAAGCAGATGCGCGCGCCAGGCAGGAGGCGGAAGCGGCGCGGCTCAGGGCGGAGCAAGAGGCGCACAGGACCAGGGCCGAAGCGGGCGAGCAAGCCGGGAAGGCGGCTACCAGGACGGGTGCAGGCGAGCCGCAACCGTCCGGCTCGCCTGCCGTCGAGCTGGCGCCGATCATGCTAGGCGATCTGGGTAGCTTCGCGGCGCAAGCGCCCGAAGAGACGGGTGGCGGAGCGCCGCGCGAAAAAACTGAAGAAGAGCCGCCGCTCCTGTTCAAGGAATTCGCTGTCGAGCAGGAACCGCCCCCGGCAGGGCAGCAAGCGGAAACCGGGCAGCAACTGCAGAAAGCAGCCGAGCTGCAAGCAACGGCGGAGCGCAAGATACAAGCCGAAGCGGAAACGGCGCGCGCTTCGGCCGAGCAGGAAGCGGCGAAAATCAAACAGGAGGCGACCGACAGGGCGGAGACGGAGGAAGCGGCGCGCAAAATGGCGGAAGAGCAGGCCAAGGTGTGGGCGGAGGCCGAGCAGCGCGCCCGTGCGCTGGCGGAAGCGCAGGCGCTGGTGCAGGCCGAAAGCGGGGCGCAATCCTCAGCCAAGCCGCAAGCGCCAGCCAAGGTCGCCGTTCCGGCCCCCAGAAGGCATCGCAAGCCGCTGCCATGGGGCAAAATGGTTGCGGGCTTGTTTGTCCTGTTGCTGGTGTCGGCTGCCGTTTTGCCATATCTCTGGCCGATGCAGGACTATAGCGCCAAGATTGAAAATACACTGTCGGAAAAATTGCGGCAGAAAGTGCATATCGGGCACATGAAAGCAGCGCTATTGCCGCTGCCCAAACTCGAACTGCAGGATGTTTCGGTGGGAAATGCGCAAGAGCTGAAAGCGGGGAGCGTGGTATTGAATTTTGGCATCTCTGCTCTTTTTTCCGGGACCAGGGCGATCAGCAATGCGGAAGTTGTCAATCTCGCGCTCGGCGCCGACTCCTTTGACAAGGCATTAGGCTGGATACAGGCAGCGGCTGGAGATGCGCGATTTCCGGTTGCGCACATGAAGCTGCAACATGTGCGTATCGGGGGAGAGGGAAGCGGCCTGCCGACACTGAATGGCAGCACCGACATGGACGTGCAGGGCCGCATCATCAGGGCCGTGCTGAACAGCGAGGATGGGAAGCTCGGCATCGAGCTCAAGCCCCAACAGGCCAACTGGCAGATTGCGCTGAGCCTCCGGGAAAGCAGTTTGCCGCTGCTGCCGGAGATCAAGTTCAACGAATTGAATGCGAAGGGCGAGGCGAGCGGGAACGCAGTCAGTTTCAGCGAGATGGATGGCCGCCTTTATGGCGGCATGTTTACGGGCAACGCAAAATTGAACTGGCAGAAAGGCTGGCAGTTGCAGGGGCAGTTAACCGTGAAAGCGCTGGAGCTGCAAAAGGCCATTTCGCAGTATGGCGTGAGCGGGGAAATGGACGGGGATGCCCGATTCACGCTGAGCGGCGAGAAGCTGGCGCAGCTGACCGGCAACGTGGCCGTGGATGGCAGCTTCGTGGTGAAAAAAGGCGTCATCAACAACATGGATATAGTAGAAACCGCCAGTTCCAGCCGCCAGAGCGCAGGAGGCGGACGCACGCATTTCGACGAACTGAGCGGCATGCTGCAGGTAGATGGCGGCGGCCAGCACCTGCGTCAGGTCAAGATCGCCGCCGGGGTGATGAGCGCAAGTGGCGCAGTGGATATCAACCCGAACAGGCAGCTATCCGGCCGGTTGAACGTAGACCTGAAAATGCGCGCGGGAATGGGCAGTGTGCCGTTATCCTTGTCCGGCGAGGCGGGCAAACCGGTCCTGCGCGTCGCGCGTTAGTCCGGATTTCAGGCAAACGCTTTGGCAATACGGTTGATCGCGCTTTGCAAATTTCCCATCGAGGTGGCAAACGACAGCCGGACATAACCCTCACTGCCGAACGCCGAGCCGGGCACGACCGCCACTCCCGCTTTTTCCAGCAGATACTCCGATAGCGCCAGGTCGCTGGCTTCATTGAGTACGCCTTTCCTGTGCAGCGCCGAGATGGCGGATCGCATGTCCGGGAAGGCATAGAACGCACCACCCGCCATGATGCACTGCACGCCGGGTATCTTGTTCAGTTCGCCTGCCAGGAATGAATGCCGTTCGCGGAAAGCCTTCACCATCGGCGTGATGCAGCCCTGGTCGCCATTCAGCGCGGCTTCTGCCGCCACCTGCGAAATCGAGGTGGGGTTGGAGGTGCTCTGCGATTGCACGTTTTCCATCGCGGTAATGATGTTCTCCGGGCCCGCCGCATAGCCGATGCGCCAGCCGGTCATGGAATAGGCCTTGGATACGCCGTTCAGCACCATGGTGCGCGGATAGAGATCGGGGCAGGCATTCAGGATGTTGGCGAATTTCGCGTCGGTCAGCGCAATGTGCTCGTACATGTCGTCGCTGGCGATCAGGATATCCGGATGTTTGCGCAATACTTCACCCAGCGCCTTCAGTTCATCCAGGCTGTACACCGCGCCGGTCGGGTTGCTCGGGCTGTTGATCACCACCATCCGGGTTTTGGGCGTGATTGCCGCAGCCAGTTGCGCGGCAGTCATTTTGAAGCCCTGTTCGATACCTGCCTGCACGATCACGGGCTTGCCTTCTGCGATGAGCACGATGTCGGGGTAGGACACCCAGTAGGGAGCGGGAATAATCACCTCGTCGCCGCGATTGACCACCGCCAGCGCCAAGTTGAAGAAGCTCTGCTTGCCGCCGCAGGAAACCAGTATCTGTTTGGCCGTGTAATCCAGCCCGTTGTCGCGCTTGAACTTGGCGATGATGGCCTGCTTCAGGGAGGGGGTTCCGCCCACGGCGGTATATTTGGTGAAGCCCTTGTTGATCGCCGCGATGGCGGCATCCTTGATGTGCTGCGGGGTATCGAAATCAGGCTCGCCGGCGCCCAGCCCGATGATGTCTTTGCCTTCGGCTTTCAGTTTGTTGGCGCGCGCGGTGACGGCGAGGGTGGGGGAGGGCTTGATGGCCTGTACGCGGGTAGAAAGTTCCAAGATCGTTCCTTGCAGTTAATTCGCAGGCGCGAATTATACCTGTGTCGCGTCGAAGAGGGGGTGGCGCGAGGGGTTGGGGAAGGCCCGGCGGGGAGTTCCCCCCGCAGATCACAGTTCCCTGCGCACCCGTTTGATGCTGCCGTCTTCCGCGCGGGTTTCGCTGGAGAAGCCAAGCCGGGCCATGAGTTTCAGCATGCTGCTGTTGTTCTTGAGCACGTCGCCTTCCATGACCTTGAGCCCCTTGGAGCGCGCGGCATCCATCAGGGCTGCCATCAGCTTCTGGGCCAGCCCCTTGCCGTGCATGTTGTCGGCGATCACGATGGCGAACTCGCAGGTTTCGCCGTCCGGGTTGGTGGCATAGCGTGCAACCCCCAATTCGGTTTCCTTGCCGTGTTCCCCGGTCACGGCAACCAGCGCCAGTTCCCGGCTGTAATCCAGTTGCGTGAAGCGTACCAGCATGGCCGGGGTAAGCTCATGCACGGTGTTCATGAAACGGAAATATTTGCTCTCCTCCGACAGGCCGCGCACGAATTCCTGTTCGAGTTCGGCATCCTCCGGCCGTATCGGGCGGATGGTAATACCGGTGCCGTCAGCCAGTTGCCATTTGCTCACCAGGTGTGCAGGGTAGGGGTGGATCGCCATATGCGCATAGCGGTCGGCGCCGGGCGGGCGGGTTTCCACCACCACACGCGCATCGGCAGCCAGCGCGCCATGTTCATCCACGATCAGCGGATTGATGTCCATTTCCATCAGCATCGGCAGCTCACAGGCCATTTCCGATACACGCAGCAGCACGCTTTCGAGGGCTTCCATGTCGGCGGGCGGCATGTGGCGGAAAGAGCCCAGCATTCTGGCGACGCGGGTTCCACCGATGAGATCCTTGACCAGGAAGCTGTTGAGCGGGGGCAGCGCCACCGTGCGATCACCCATCACTTCCACCGTTACCCCGCCTGCACCGAAGGTGATCACCGGGCCGAACACCGGGTCGTTGGTCACGCCTACCATGAGCTCGCGCCCGTTCGGCTTGACGACCATCGGCTCGATCGAAACCCCGTCCATGTGCGCACCGGGGCGGTTGCGCGCCACGTTCTCCATGATCTCCTGATACGCCGCCCGCACCGCCTGCGCGTTGCCGAGGTTGAGCATCACGCCGCCCGCATCGCTCTTGTGGGTGATGTCGCGCGAATTCACCTTCATCGCCACCGGAAAGCCGAGCTGCTGGGCGATCAGCAGCGCCTCGTTGGGCGAATGGGCGACCATGGTCTGCGCCACCGGGATGTGGAAGGCCGACAGCAGCGCCTTGGACTCCATCTCACTCAGCACCTTGCGCCGGTCCTGCAGCGCGCCCTCGATCACCATGCGCGCCCCTTCCACATCGGGCTCCAGATGGTGCGACAGCGGTCCGGGCACCTGCATCAGCAGCTTCTGGTTGCGGTGGTAGGCGGACAGGTACGAGAACACTTCCACCGCCGGTTCCGGCGTGCGGAAGCTGGGTTTTTTCGCCTGCCGGAACGCCTTGCGCGCTTCCGCCACCTGCGCCTCGCCCATCCAGCAGGCCAGCAGCGGCTTGCTGGATTGTCCGGCGAGCGCGATCACCGCCTGCGCGGCCTCCAGCGGTTTGGTCATGGCCTGCGGCGTGAGGATGGTCAGCACGCCATCCACGTTCGGGTCTTCGAGGCACGCCTTGACGGCGTGGTGGTAGCGGTCGGCTTGCGCGTCGCCGATGATGTCCACCGGGTTGCCGTGCGGCCAGTTGGGGGGCAGCACCTGATTGAGGCGCTCGATAGTGGCATCGGACAGCGCCGCGATGGCCAGGCCCAAGTCGGAGGCGCGGTCGGTGGCCATCACGCCCGGCCCGCCGCCATTGGTGATGATGGCGAGGCGGTTGCCGCTGGGGCGGAAGCCGCAGGACAGCGCCTTGGCAGAGGCGAACAGTTGCGTGACGGTCTGCACCCGCACCACCCCGGCGCGGCGCACGGCGGCATCGAAGGCATCATCGGAGCCGACCAGCGAGGCAGTGTGGGACATGGCCGCCCTCGAGCCTGCGGCATGGCGCCCCACCTTGACCAGGATCACCGGCTTGACGCGCGCGGCAGCGCGGATCGCGCTCATGAAGCTGCGCGCGTTGCGGATGCCCTCGATGTACATCAGGATGCTGTGGGTCTGCGGGTCGAATACCAGATAGTCGAGAATCTCGCCGAAATCCACATCGGCGGATGAGCCCATGGACACCACGCTAGAAAAGCCCACGTCGTTGGTCTGCGCCCAGTCCAGGATGGAGGTGCAGAGCGCGCCGGATTGCGACACGAAGGCGAGGTTGCCGGGCTTGGCACCGCCCTTGTTGAAGGTGGCATCGAGGCCGATGGCGGGCCGCATTACTCCAAGACAATTCGGCCCGATCAGGCGGATGCCGTAACGGTGGGCGTTCTCCAGCACCTGCCGCTCCAGCGCCTTGCCTTCGTCGCCGGTCTCGCTGAAACCTGCGGTGATGATGACCGCCGCCTTGACGCCGTGCTTGCCGCAATCCTCGATGACATCGGGCACGGTTTGCGGAGGCGTGGCGATGACTGCAAACTCCACCGGCTCGCCGATGTGAGACAGCGAGGCATAGGCCTTGCGGCCTTGCACCTCGGGATTCCTGGCATTGATGGGATACAGGGCTCCTTGGTAACCGCCTTGCAGCATATTGTGGAAGACGATCTGGCCGACCGAGTCGGCGCGGTCGCTGGCGCCGAATACGGCAACGGATCGGGGCGCGAAGAGGGGGGTGAGGTAGTGTTGGCTCATGGTTATTTCCGTGAGTTTCTATTGGGGCGCGATGGATGGGGTGCCACAGCTTGCAGGGGGCTCCTGAAGCTCCCATGATAAACCGCGTTTCGCGTGCTGTGCGCCCGTATTTCACACAATTGTGGCGCGGCCGCACCGGCAGGCAGCCATGTTATCCGGGCGGGCTCCTGCGCGCGTTTGAGCTCCCGCCTTGTCGCCTTGGGGTTAAAATGCGGCCTCGTCCATTTCGGTATTATCCGATGCACGCCCTGGTTCGCTTGGTCGCGCGGCCGCTTGGCCGCAAGTTATTATGCTGAAAGCTTCGCTGCGCTTCGCCTGGAGAGGCTTGGGCCATTTGACCCGTGTCGCGCTGGTCGGCGCGGCGCTGCTGGCGCTTGCCGGCGGCGCACTGATGCTGGGGTTGCGTTACTGGATATTGCCGGACATCGAACGCTATCGCGGAATCATCACGGTTTCTGCCAGCCAGGCCATCGGGCAGCCGGTTACCATCGGCAAGATCGAGGCCGACTGGCAAGGCGCGCGCCCCCACTTGTCGCTTACCGACGTGCGCATCCTGGACAAGCGCGGGCAGACCGCGCTGGCGCTGCCGCGCGTGGATAACGTAATCTCGTGGGCCACCCTGCTGGCCGGCGAAGTGCGCTTGCACACCCTTGAGCTTGATCGCCCGGAACTGCTGGTCAGGCGCGATGCGCAGGGGGTGTTGCACATCGCGGGAATCGCATTGTCCGGCGCATCGCAGGACAAGAGCCTGGCCGATTGGCTGCTGCACCAGGGACGCATCGTGGTGCGCGATGCGCGAGTCGTTTGGCTGGACGAGCGGCGCTCCGCACCGCCGCTGGTATTTGATCAGGTGAACCTGCTTGTCGAGAACAGCGGGTTTGTCGAGGATAACTGGCTTATGGAGAAAAGCGGGCTTGCTGCGGGCGCGGGACGGCGCCACCGTTTTGCGGTGCGCGCGCTGCCACCGGCGGAACTGTCCGCGCAGCTCGATGTGCGCGGCGATTTTTACGGCAACAGCTTTGACGATCTGCACAACTGGCGCGGCCAGCTGTTTACCCAGTTCGACTATGTTGATGCGGGCGCGTGGCGGGACTGGGTGCCTTTGCCCGCCGGTTTCAAGCTTGGCAAGGGGGCGTTGCGCGCCTGGGCGGATATCGAGGGAGGAAAGACCGGCCGCCTGACTGCCGATCTTGCGCTGGCCGACGTGCGCGCCCAACTCGGCGAAGACCTGCCTGTGCTCGACTTGCGTGCGTTGCGCGGGCGCCTTGCCTGGCAGGAGTCGTTGCGGGGAACGGAAATTTCCACGCATAAATTTTCCTTGCAGATGAGCGACGGCCTGCTGGTGCAGCCTACCGATTTTTACCTGCGCCTCGACCCCAAGGGCAAGCAGTCCGCCGGTGGCGAAGTGCGCGCCAACGCGCTGGACCTGGCCAGCTTGACCGGCCTGGCGGATTATTTGCCGCTGGGACGGGATTTGAAAAAACGCTTTACCGAGTTTGCGCCGCAAGGGCAGATAACGGGCCTGCAGGCCAAATGGCAGAGCGAAGCGGGCAAGCCGTCCCAATACGAGGTCAAGGCGCAATTCGAACGGCTGTCCTTATTGCGCACCGGCAGTTTGCCGGGATTCAGCGGGCTGAGCGGCGAGGTGGCTGCCAGCGAGCGCGGCGGTACGCTGTCGTTGAACGCGCACAAGCTGGCGGTGGATGCGCCGCAAATCATGCCGGAGCCGCTGCAGTTTGATACGCTTACCGCGCAGGCGAGCTGGCAGTTGGGCCGGGATGGGCTGGAGGTGAGGTTCAGCAATGTTTCCGCCACCAACGCCGATCTTGCCGGAAACCTGTTCGGCAGCTTCCGGGCGCAGCCGGACAGCCCCGGTGTCATAGACCTGACCATCAACCTGACGCGCGCCGCCGTGCACCATGCCGGCCGCTATATTCCGCTGGCTGCGCTGAGCAAGGAAACGCACGCCTGGATACGCGATGCGCTGCTGGATGGGCAGGCTTCCGAATTCCGCTTGCGCCTGCACGGCGATTTGAAGGATTTCCCGTACCCCGAAAACAAAAAAGGCATTTTCAGCATCCGGATGCGCGCCAAGGATGTGGCAATGGAGTACGCCAAAGGGTGGCCGCGCATTGACGACATTAGCGCCGAGCTGCTGGTGCAGGGCAAACGGCTGGAGGTGATCGCTCCCTCCGGCACGATGCTGGGGGCGCGCCTGCAAAAAGTGAGCGTGGCCGTGCCGGACACGACCAGCCCCGACCTGCTGTTGCAGGTGCGCGGCGAGGCCTTGGCGGAAACCGCGCAAGGGCTGGACTTCATCCAGAAAAGCCCGGTGCGCGGCTACATAGATGGCTTCACCGATGGCATATCGGCGCGCGGCAGCGGCAAGCTCAACCTGATGGTGGATGTCCCCCTGCGGGGCAACACGCCGGCGAAAGTTTCCGGGCACTACCGCTTTGCCGGCAACGAAATAGATCTGGGCACAGCTGCCCCGACGCTGCGCCAGGTTAACGGCGATTTGCTGTTCACGGAATCGTCCCTGCACACGCGCAACGCCAGCGCGCAGATCCTGGGCGGCCCGGCTACGCTGTCGTTGCAGAGCGGCGCGGACGGGGCGGTGCAGGCCAGAGTGCGCGGCAAGACCGACCTGGATGCGCTGCGCAAGAGCGCATCGCACCCGCTCTTGTCCTATCTGAGCGGCGGCAGCGAATGGGAAGCGGTCATTCTGGCGCAGAAAAAACTGACCGATATCGTGGTGACATCCAGCCTGGCCGGCCTGGCTTCCGGTCTGCCCGAGCCTTTCGCCAAGAGCGCCAGCGAAGCCGTCCCGCTGCGCTTTGAGATGAAGAGTGTGACCGCGCAGCAAGACGTGCTTACCCTGCAATACGGCAGCCTGCTCGGTGCGAAATTGATGCGCCGCGAGGAAGGGGGGGAATGGGCCATCAAGCGGGGAACGGTCAATTTTGGCGGCGCCGCCAGACTCCAGAACCGGGATGGGGTCTGGCTCACCGGCACCGTGCCGAAGCTGGCGTTGGAAGGCTGGGGCCCGCTGTTCGGCGCATCGGCCGGTGCGGCCCCGGCCGGATTCGCCGGTGCGGATTTGCTGGTGCAGCACCTGGATGTCTACGGTTACCAGGTGAATGATCTGCGCATCAACGCGCGCAATCGCGACGGTGCGCTGGCTGCGCAACTGGCTTCCGTGGAAGCCAATGGCGAGGTGACCTGGGAGGGGCAAGGCAAAGGCAAGCTCTACGCCCGATTCAAGAATCTGTATCTGGACAAGGGCGAGAACGGCAAGAAGGAGCCGGCCGCCCGCAAGCCGGCCGCTGCAGAAATGCCCGATAAAAGCGCTGCCGCCACCGAGCTGCCCGCGCTGGATCTGGCGGTGGAGGATTTGACCTACAAGGGCAAGCTGCTTGGCCGCATGGAATTGCTGGCGCAGCATCACGGGCGCGACTGGCTGCTGGAGCGCATGCGCATCACCAACCCCGACGGCCTGCTGGCGGCAGACGGAAAGTGGGGTGTGGCGGACGGCAAGGCGCAGACGCAGGTCAACTTCAAGCTGGAGATAAGCGATGCGGGGAAAATTCTCGCCCGTTCCGGCTACCCGAACAGCGTCAAGAACGGCAGCGGCAAGCTTGAAGCGGCATTCACCTGGAGCGGCGGGCCGGACGATTTCAGCTACGCCACGCTGGATGGCATGCTCAAGCTGGATACCGGCAAGGGGCAGTTCCTGAAAATCAAGCCCGGCATCGGCAAGCTGTTGGGCATTTTGAGCCTGCAAGCCTTGCCCCGGCACATCACGCTGGACTTCACCGACGTGTTCAGCGAGGGCTTTGCTTTCGACAGCATCACCGGCACGGCGCAGATCAGGCAGGGCGTGCTGTCAACCGGTGACTTCAAGATTGACGGCTCAGCCGCCAAGGTGACCATGGCGGGCCAGATTGACCTGCATCATGAATCGCAAAACCTGAACGTGCGCATCCTGCCCACGGTGGGAAACAGCGTGTCCATGCTGGGTGCGTTTACCGGCGGGCCTCTGGTGGGTATCGGGACTTTCATCGTCAACAAACTTTTGCGCGAACCGCTCGATAAGTTGGTGTCGTTTGAATACAATGTCACCGGCACGTGGGAAAACCCGAACGTGGTCAAGGTGGGGGCGGGCAAACCCGCCGCTGCGGAAAACAACTGATTGATCGAAACGAAAGCAAAGCATGTTGGATGTCAATTCCACCCAGCAAAGAATCGCCGCACAAACCCAGGCATTCAAGGTTGCCGCCGTGCAGATGGCTTCCGGGCCGAATGTCGCGGGGAATCTGAGCGAGGCACGCCGCCTGGTTGCGATGGCCGCAGACCAGGGCGCGCGCTTGGTGGTGCTGCCGGAATATTTTCCCGTCATGGGGATGCACGACACCGACAAGGTGGCGCTGCGAGAGCAGCCCGGCAACGGCATCATCCAGTCATTCCTGAGCGAAGCCGCGCGCGAGTACAGGATCTGGCTGGTGGGCGGTTCCATCCCGCTGGCGGCGGATGCGCCGGACAAGGTGCGCAACAGTTGCCTGGTGTTTGACGAGCGCGGCGAGCAGGTGGCGCGCTACGACAAAATCCACCTGTTCAACCTCGAGCTCGGCAACGAGCGCTACCACGAAGCGCGCACCATCGAACCGGGCAAGCGGGTGGTGGTGGTGGACAGCCCGTTCGGCCGCATCGGCCTCGCGGTCTGCTACGACCTGCGCTTCCCGGAATTATTTCGCGCCATGAAAGACGTGGACATCATCACCCTGCCCGCCGCCTTCACCGAAACCACCGGCAAAATGCACTGGGAAGTGCTGGTGCGCGCGCGCGCCATCGAAAACCTGGCGTACGTGGTGGCCGCCGCGCAGGGCGGCTACCACGTCAGCGGGCGCGAAACGCACGGCAACAGCATGATCGTTGATCCGTGGGGGCGGGTATTGGACCGGCTGCCGCGCGGCTCCGGCGTGGTGATCGCCGACGTGAACCCGTCATACCAGGCCAGCCTGCGCGCCAGTTTGCCCGCACTCTCGCATCGCATCCTCAACCTGCCGCAATAATGAAAAAAGATACAGTGTTTGCCATCGCGCAGCAGTCCCTGCTCGCGCCATACGCGCTCGAAACGCGGCACCTGAGCCAGGTGTTCGGCAGGATTCTGGCACACCGGGTGGATTATGCCGACCTGTATTTCCAGTACAGCCGCGCCGAAAGCTGGTCGCTGGAAGAGGGTATCGTCAAGTCCGGCAGTTTCGGGATTGACCAGGGTGTAGGGGTACGCGCGGTGAGCGGAGAAAAAACCGCTTTTGCCTATTCCGGCGACATCAGCCTGGCGGCGCTGGAAGGCGCCGCGCAAGCCACGCGCGCGATAGCGCGGCAGGGCGGGGCGCAACGCGCACCCGCACTTGCGGCGGCGCAGCAAGCAGTCCGCAGCTCCGCCGCCGGGGCGCACAGGATGTATCTGCCGCATGACCCCATTGCCAGCCGGGAGGATAGCGGCAAGGTCGCGCTGCTGGAGCGGCTGGAGCGCTACGCGCGCGCGCTCGATCCGCGCGTCACCCAGGTGATGGCGGGACTGGCGGGCGAATATGAAATCGTGCTGGTGGCGCGCAGCGATGGCCTGATGAATGCCGACATCCGCCCGCTGGTGCGCTTGTCCCTGCAAGTCATCGTGGAAAGCAATGGCAGGCGCGAGCAGGGTTCCGCCGGCGGGGGCGGACGTTTTGACTATGCTTATTTCAGTGATGCGGTGCTGCATGACTACGCCGCCAGGGCGGTGCATCAGGCCGTGACCAATCTGGATGCCAAACCGGCGCCGGCGGGCACGATGACGGTGGTGCTGGGATCCGGCTGGCCCGGCATCCTGCTGCACGAGGCGGTAGGGCACGGGCTGGAGGGCGACTTCAACCGCAAGGGCAGCTCCGCTTTCTCCGGGCGCATCGGCCAGCGCGTTGCTGCCAGAGGCGTGACCGTGGTCGACGACGGCACCATCGCCGACCGGCGCGGCTCGCTGCAAATGGATGACGAAGGCAACCCCACGCAGCGCACCGTGCTGATCGAGGACGGTGTGCTCAGGGGCTATTTGCAGGACACGCTGAACGCGCGCCTGATGAATGTGCCGGTCACCGGCAACGCACGGCGGGAATCCTACGCGCACCTGCCGATGCCGCGCATGACCAACACCATGATGCTGAGCGGCAACAAGGACCCGCAGGAGATCATCGCCTCGGTCCAGCACGGTGTGTATGCCGCCAATTTCGGCGGCGGGCAGGTGGACATCACCAGCGGCAAATTCGTGTTCTCCACCACCGAGGCGTACCTGATCGAGAACGGCAGGATCACCTGCCCGGTGAAGGGCGCGACGCTGATCGGCAACGGCCCCGAGGCGCTCACCCGGGTTTCCCTGATCGGCAACGAGATGGCGCTCGATCCCGGTGTCGGCTCCTGCGGCAAGGAAGGCCGGAGCGTGCCGGTCGGCGTGGGGCAGCCGACGGTAAGGATAGACGGGCTGACGGTGGGAGGGACGGCATAGTTTTGCAGCAACACTCCGAGCCCTTCTCATGGGCTGGCAGAAGGTAAGAGCCTGCCTTGACCTCCTCGCAAAGCGTACTGGCCGCATTGGCCATCATCCTGATTGATCTCCTGGGCCGCGCCGGCCTGGACAAAGTGCTGGCGCTCGCGGGCGGCCCCGATCGGGTGGCGCTGTGGGCGCAACTGCAATCGGTGGTGGAACTGGTCAGCACCGTCGCGATTGTGGGGGTATTGCAGGGCCTGACCGTGCTCGTCGCGCAGGCGGGCGATCCGCGCGCCGAGCGCGGTCTGCTGCGGGAAGCGCTCAAGCTGGGCCTGGCCACCTCGCTGGTAGTGGCGCTGGCCGCCCCCCTGCTGGCGGCCTGGCTCACGCAGGAAAAAATCGGGTTGGCCTTGTTTGTGCTCGCCGCGCTGGCCGGCCTGTTCACCGTCGTCCCGGCCACGCTCAACGCTTACTGGCTGGGCAAGCACCTGCAGCGGCGCATGCTGGGCCTCGCGCTGCTCTCCAGTGCGGCGCTGCTGATGGTAGCAGCGGGCGCAGGGCTGGGTCTGCCGTTGCGCGAATTGATGCTGATGCAATGCATGGCGCTGCTGCTCTTCGCTGGCGCAATCTAGCGCTACCTGCGCAAGCTGGCGCTTGAGGGTGGCAGCCGCGAGGGCGACAAGGAACATTTCCGCAAGCTGGCCAGCTTCGTGCCGGTCGGCCTCGCAATCGGCATCATGAGTCCGGTGTCCATGCTGCTGGTGCGCGGTTTGCTGTCCGGCATGCTTTCCTGGAACGAGGTGGGGTTGATGCAGGCGCTGTGGCGCTCTGCGGAGTGGGTGACTGCCACGGCAGCCGGCGTAATGACGCTGGTATTCCTGCCGCGCCTGAGCGCATCCCATGGTTCGGCGCAATTCAACCGCGAATTGGCACACGCTGGCATGATCGTGCTGGCGGCTTCTGCCTGCTTGCTGCTGCTGATCTATTTCAATCAGCGCACCATGCTGGCAACCCTGTACGATGCGCGCTTTGCGGTGAGCGATGAAGCTGCCGCGCTTACCATGCTGGGAAGCTGGGTGCGCGTCGCCTCGTGGCTGTTCCTGTTCGGCCTGTATGCAGCCAGTCGCACCCGCCTGATCGTGGCGGGAGAAGTGCTGTCGCTGCCGCTGTTTGCGCTGCTGCTGTGGCTGTTTGCCGACGGCATGACGCTGGAGCGGGCGTCACTGCTCTACTTGGCCAGCTATCTCGTCTATCTCGGCTTCAATGCGGCTGCGCTCCATTGGCCGCTCCGTAATTCAGGCCGGTAAAACGCAGAGAGATAGTAGTAGACCGGATTTCATCTGAGACAGGTTTTCAGACGCTACTTCTGCTCCCGACCTATAGGAAGCTTGATTTTCTCAGAAGCGGAAGTTCAACGTCGAAGTTCAGCGGATCGCCTTGTTGGGCGATGGAGTAAATACAACTTAAGCCCCCTCACCAGGATTGATGCCACCCTTGTCTAGCGGGTTAATGTTTGCCATCGATCGGAGAATCAGCGGTGCAGAAACACCTATGTTGATAGCAACAAGGGGTTTCAGTGCGTCTGATGGGAAGATGTAGGCAAGTGCAAGCCCTCCTCCAAGGAGTGGTGCAACGATAAATGGCAACCAATAGAAGAGATCCTTGAAATCTGGGCGCTGAGTTTTTGGAATATTTCTAATCTCCATCAGGCTAAGAAGTTGCATTGCAAGTGCGCCAAAAAAAGCAAAAAGCACTGACGGATGTGTCAATAGCTCCCAGTTCATCTGACTCTCCCCTTGAACGCACCGACAATTTTTTCAAATGGGCTACCCAGTTGGTGAAAGTGCTCCCTTGTTGTGAACAAAGGGGAGCCATTAGTTGATGGGATGCTCGACTGGACAATACTATCGCTGTTGTTTGCGATAGCCTGAAAGACATCATTCTCGGTGACTCCGACCTGTGAAGCCACTCCCTGCGGTGTGCGCCATTTGTATCTGCTGTCCGCAAGTGCATTCAAGATCAATTTCTCAATATCTGGTTCGCTCATTTTGAACCTCCTAGGTTGAACATTAAGTGCACCCAACAGTAATTCATATGACAGTTTCGTCCGGGCATGTTTTGATAATACGGACGCGAAAACCATCCTTTAACCAATTGATGAAACGCAGGTTATCCAAATTCCATGTGATATACAAGGCCAATCACACGGACAGGAATTATTTGTATGACCGCTTCTGGCACGAAACAAAATTTCTTCTGACAGGGTCTCCCAGTTCCAATCCGGGCTTCATCCTCTAAGACGAGCAACTAACCACGACAGGCGGCTCATCAGATGGGGCGGGCAGCGCATAGCTTTCCATTCCCGGCTGCTCATCGAATGGGTGGCGCAGCAATTGCAGCAAACGCTCCAGTTCCGAGTAATCGCGCTGCTGTGCCCGGACGATGGCGTCTTGCGCCAAGTGGTTGCGCAGGATGTATTTCGGGTTGACCTTGTCCATGCGTGCCTTGCGCTCTGCATCCGCGCTCGCTTCGGCGCGCAGGCGCGCGCCATAACGCGCTGCCCATGCGTCAAATGCCGCGCGGTCAACGAACTGGCCGCGCAGGGCTTCGTTCCTGCTGCCCGGCGCGGAATCAAACCCGCCCAGGCTGCGGAACAGGCTGGTGTAATCGTTCTGGCGGCGGCCTGCTTGCTGCTGCTGATCTATTTCAACCAGCGCGCCATGCTGGCAACCCTGTACGATGCGCGCTTTGCGGTGAGCGATGAAGCTGCCGCGCTAATCATGGTGGGGAGCTGGGTGCGCGTCGCGTCGTGGCTGTTCCTGTTCGGCCTGTATGCAGCCAGCCGCACCCGCCTGATCGTGGCGGGAGAAGTGCTGTCTCTGCCGCTGTTTGCGCTGCTGCTGTGGGTGTTTGGCGAGGGCATGACGCTGGAGCGGGCGGCGTGGCTCTACTTGGCCAGCTATATCGTTTATCTCGGCTTCAATGCAGCTGCGCTGCTCTGGTCGCCGCACGCCGGGGCCAGGAAGGGCAATTGACCGTGAACTGAGCAGGTTGGGTGGAGCGCGTTGCAATACACTACAATTGCAAACGATGGATATCGCGTTGCTCAACCCATCCTACCGGGCTGCGTCCCATCTGGGTAGAGGCTCAGGCTGCGATTTCAAGGTATTCAACGATACTTTCCGGCTGGGGAACAGGCAATCCATCCTCGATAAGGCCCTCGATATGGAATTCGATTGCCTCACGAATTTCGCGCTCGGTTTCTTCGATGGTTTGGCCGGTGGCGACACACCCCGGCAAGTCCGGGACATAGGCTGAATAGTTGTTTCCAGCCTTTTCTACGACGATTGCGAAGCGCATGGTTAATCCTTCAAATGAGCCTGCTTAAGAATACTGTTCAGCGTACCGGGGGCCAAGTCATCGCTTGGTTTTCCAGGCACGGTGACGCGCCCACTCTTGGCGGGGTGCTTGAATTGCCGGTGACTTCCTCGTGTAGCAGCGAGATACCAGCCATCTGCTTTCAGCTTCGCCAAGATTTCGCTTACTTTCATACGGCAAGAATAGCAGATTGCCAAGCGGCTGCGCTTTTCTTTCCATTGCGCGCCAGCATCAGGACGAGCAACTGACCACGACAGGCGGCTCGCCGGATGGGGCGGGCAGTGCGTAGTTTTTCATCCCCGGCTGCTCATCGAATGGGTGGCGCAGCAATTGCAGCAGGCGTTCCAGCTCCGAGTAATCATGCTGTTGCGCCCGGATGATGGCGTCTTGTGCCAAGTGGTTGCGCAGGATGTATTTCGGGTTGACCTTGTCCATGCGTACCTTGCGCTCTGCATCCACGCTCGCTTCCCCGTGGAGGCGAGCGCCATAACGCGCTGCCCAGGCGTCAAATGCCGCGCGGTCAACGAACTGGTCGTGCAGGGCTTCGTTCCTGCTGCCCGGCGCGGAATCAAACCCGCCCAGGCTGCGGAACAGGCTCGTGTAATCGAGCTGGCTGGAATGCATCATGCCCAGCAATTCTTCAACAAGCTCGATATCCTCTTCCCAGGGTTGCGTCAGCCCAAGCTTTTGCCGCATCAATGACAGGTGGCTTTCCAGGTAAATCTTTCCGTATTCCTCCAGCACCCGGTTCAGCTCTTCCGCTGGCGCCAGCGGGGTGAGTGCCTGTGCCAGCGCGGCGAGGTTCCACTGCCCGATTTGCGGCTGCTGGTAAAAGGCGTAGCGGCCCCCGGTATCGGAGTGGTTGCAGATGAAGGCGGGGTCGTAGCGTTCCATGAAGCCGAACGGGCCATAGTCGAAGGTCAGCCCGAGGATGGACATGTTGTCGGTGTTCATCACCCCGTGCGCGAACCCAACCGCCTGCCAATGCGCCATCAGGCGCGCGGTGCGGGCAGCCACTTCCCCGAAGAAGCGCGCGTGTCTGTCCGCCAGCCCGTCCAGATGGGGGAAATGGCGGGCAATCACGTAGTCCGCGAGCGTGGCGATGTGGGCGTCCTGCCGGCGGTAATAAAACACCTCGAACGAGCCGAAGCGCACGTGCGACGGCGCCAGCCGAGTCAGCACCGCCGCCGTTTCCACCTTTTCACGATACACTGGCGCATCGCTGCCCACGATGCACAGCGCCCGCGTGGTGGGAATGCCGAGGCCGTGCATCGCCTCCGAGCACAGGTATTCGCGGATGCTGGAGCGCAGCACCGCGCGCCCGTCGCCTTCGCGCGAGTAGGGCGTCTGGCCGGAGCCCTTGAGCTGCATATCCCAGCATTCGCCGCTGCCGTTCCTGATTTCGCCCAGCAGGATCGCGCGCCCATCGCCCAGCTGGGGCACGTAATAGCCGAACTGGTGCCCAGCGTACAGCATGGCCAGCGGCTCGCTGCCCGGCAGCAGGCGGTTGCCGGAGAAATATTCGGGAAAGTCCAGGCGCTTTGATTCCTCCGGGGACAGGCCAATCAGCGCCGCCGCATCGGGGTTGAAGCTCACCAGATACGGCTCAGGCAGGGGCGTGGGAGCCAGGCGGGTATGAAAGACATCCGGCAGGCGCGCATAGGTGTTGTCAAAATTCAAACGCTCCAGGGTGGCCATGCCTTTGCGTCCGTGAATTTGTGGTTCCAATGCCTACGGTACATGCTCCGTCAGAAGGGAGGAGCACAACCGTTGGAGAGGTTTACTGCAATTTAGTTGCTGGCCCTGCGGTGGCGGATGAATTCGATGATGGCAGGCAACAGGGAAACGAAGATGATGACCAGAATCATCAGGGTGAGGTTGTTCTTGATGACCGGGATGTTGCCGAAGAAGTAGCCTGCCACGGTCAGGCTGCCGATCCACAACAGGCTTCCCAGTGCGCTGAAGAGCAGGAACAGCTGGTAACGCATCACGCCGATGCCCGCGACGAAGGGCGCGAAGGTGCGGATGATGGGCAGGAAGCGCGCGAACAGGATGGTCTTGCCACCATGCTTTTCGTAGAAGGCATGGGTTTTGTCGAGGTGCTCGTGCTTGATGAGGCCGTTGGATCTTTTCAGCAGGCGCGTTCCGACCAGCCGCCCGGTCCAGTAGTTGGTGTTGTCGCCGGAAAAGGCGGCAATCATCAGCAGCGGCGCCAGCCACTGCAATTCCAGTGCACCCATGCCGCACAGCGCGCCCGCCACGAACAGCAGGGAGTCTCCGGGCAGGAATGGTGTGACCACCAGGCCGGTCTCGCAAAAGATGATCAGGAACAGGATGCCGTACACCCATATGCCATACTGCTGGGTCATCTCCAGCAGGTGCTTGTCCAGGTGCAGGATGATGTCAACGAAGAAGGCAAGCAGTTCCATTATGGTGCCCTTATGGCAGCGCTTCTTCCGCTTCAGTCTTTTCCGGCTTGATGAAATCTTCGCGCGAGACGCCGAACATCATCAGCAGCGGGCTGGCCACCAGCACCGAGGAATAAATGCTGAACAGGATGCCGATGGTCAGCGCCAGTGCGAAATAGTGCAGCGTTTCGCCGCCGAGGAACAGCATGGCGGTCACCATCATCTGGGTGCAGCCGTGGGTGATGATGGTGCGCGACATGGTGCGGGTGATCGCGTTGTCTATGATTTCGGCCACCCCGGTCTTGCGCATTTTGCGGAAGTTTTCGCGTATCCGGTCAAATACCACCACCGATTCGTTAACCGAGTAGCCCAGCACCGCGAGCACGGCGGCCAGCACGGAAAGCGAGAATTCCCACTGGAAGAAGGCGAAGAAGCCGAGGATGATGACGACGTCGTGCAGGTTGGCGATGATCGCGGCCAGGCCGAATTTCCATTCGAAGCGCAGCCACAGGTAGCAGACGATGCCTAATGACACCAGCAGCAGCGCGAGCGAGCCGTTCTCCACCAGCTCCTTGCCCACCTGCGGCCCGACAAATTCGACGCGGCGCATTTCCACGCTGGCATCCTGCTGGCGCAGTTTCTCGTGCACCTGTTCGCTCAGTTTTGCGCCCGAGGTGTTCTGTTTGAGCGGCACCTGGATCAGCACGTCCTTGCTGGAGCCGAAATTCTGCACCAGCGCGTCGTGCAGGCCGATGCTGCCGAGCTGCTCGCGCACCTTGTTCACGTCGGCCGGCTGGGAATAATGCATTTCGATCACCGTGCCGCCGGTGAAATCCACGCCGAAATTAAGTCCGCGTGCCACCAGAAAGAATATGGCAAGAATGAACGTCACCAGCGAAATGCTGGGGGTGATTTTCCCGTAGCTCAGGAACGGGATGTCGTGCTTGATCCTGAACAATTCCATTTGCCTAATCTTTCTCAGCCAATCGAGACCTTGGCCAGTCTTGCCCTGCGTCCGTAAATCAGGTTGACCAGCGCGCGCGACACCAGCACCGCGCTGAACATCGAGGTCATGATGCCCAGGCACAGCACCACCGCGAAGCCGCGCACCGGGCCGGAGCCAAACATGAACAGCGCGATGCCCGCGATCAGGGTGGTGATGTTGGAGTCCAGGATGGTGGCAAAGGCCTGTTCGTAGCCCGCGTAGATGGAAGCCTGCGGCGTGTTGCCCGCGCGCAGCTCCTCGCGGATGCGCTCGTTGATCAGCACGTTGGCGTCAATCGCCATACCCAGCGTCAGCGCGATGCCCGCCATGCCCGGCAGCGTCAGCGTGGCCTGCATCATGGACAGCAGCGCCACCAGGAACAGCAGGTTGGCGCCCAGCGCCAGCATCGAGACCATGCCGAACATCAGGTAGTAGGCGACCATGAAAACCGCGATGGCGGCAAAGCCGATCTTGGTGGAGTTGAAGCCGCGCGCGATGTTGTCCGCGCCCAAGCTCGGTCCCACCGTGCGCTCCTCGACGATCTCCATCGGCGCGGCCAGCGCGCCTGCACGCAACAGCAGCGCGGTGTTGCTGGCCTCTTCCGTGCTCATCTTGCCGGTGATCTGGACGCGGCCGCCGCCGATTTCCTCGCGTATCACCGGCGCCGTGACGACTTCGCCACGGCCTTTTTCAAACAGGATGATCGCCATGCGCTTGCCGACGTTTTCGCGCGTCGCTTCCTTGAACTTGCGCGCGCCTACTCCGTCCAGGTTGATATGCACCGCCGGCTCGTTGTTGATGCTGTCGAAACCCGGCTGCGCGTCGTTGATGCGCTCGCCGGTAAGAACCACGTTCTTTTTTACCAGCAGGGGAGTGCCGTCCCTTTCCCGGAACATTTCGGTGCCGAACGGCGCGGGAGAGCCTTCGACAAAGTGGCGTTCCTCGTCCACCATGCGCACTTCCAGGGTTGCGGTGCGTCCCAGAATGTCTTTCGCGCGCGCCGTATCCTGTACGCCGGGCAGCTGCACCACGATGCGGTCCATGCCCTGTTGCTGGATCACCGGCTCGGCCACGCCCAGCTCGTTCACGCGGTTGCGCAGGGTGACCAGATTCTGCTGCACTGCGGATTCCTGGATGCGCTTTTCTTCCACCGGGCCGAGCGTGGCGAGCAGCAGGTATTCGCCGCCTTCATCCTTTTCGCGCAGCTCCAGGTTGGTGAAGCGCTGCCTGATTTCGGCGGAGCCCTTGTCGCGTGCCGCCGTGTCGCGGAACTTGATCGCCACCCGGTTGCCGTCGCGGCTCACCCCGGCGTAGGCGATGTTCTGCTCGCGCAGGGTGCTGCGTATGTCGCTGGCGGAGGATTCCGCCGCCTTGTCCAGCGCACCCTTCATGTCTATCTGCAGCAGGAAATGCACGCCGCCGCGCAAATCCAGGCCAAGATACATGGGCAGGGCACCGATGCCGGTCAGCCATTGCGGCGAGCGCGGCAGCAGGTTCAGCGCCACCACATAGTCCGCACCCAATTGGTTTTGGAGAATATCCTTGGCCTTGATCTGGCTCTCGGCGTCAGCGAAGCGTGCCTTGATGCTGGTGACGTCCAGCGTCAGCGCCTCCGGGTTGAGCTGGGCGGATTTCAGTGCGTTTTCCACCCGCACCAGCAGCGCGGCATCCGCCTTGAGGTTGGCGCGTAGCGGCAACACCTGCACGGCGGGCGATTCGCCGTAAAGATTGGGCAGGGTATAAACCAGCCCGAAAACAAGCGCGGCCAGAATCAGCAGGTACTTCCACAGGGGATACTGGTTCATGTTAGAGAGACTTGATGGTTCCCTTGGGCAGCACGGTTTGAATGGTGTTTTTCTGGACGTTGACGGTTACGCCGTCCGCCACTTCGATGCTGACATAGTTTTCGCTTACCTTGGCGACGCGCCCGAGCAAGCCGCCGACGGCTATCACCTCATCGCCCTTTTGCAGCGCGCCGAGTATGGTTTTCAGCTCCTTGGCGCGCACCTGCTGCGGCCGCAGGATCAAAAAATAAAATACCGCGATCAGCGCGATCAGCGGCAGAAAATCCGCAAACCCCAGGCTGGGGGATGCTGCGGGCGCGGCAGCCTGCGCCCAGGCGCTGCCGATGATCAGGTCGTTCCAGGCCATCTCGAAAACTCCGGTAAAAAAATGAAGGGGCGCATTCTATCATGAAGCGGAGCGCGCCTGATGGAACGCGGCGGCAAATTCGGCAAAACGCCCGGCTGCAACTGCGGCCCGGATCCCGGCCATCAACTCCTGGTAATAGTGCAGGTTGTGGAGGGTGTTCAGGCGCGCCCCGAGAATTTCCTTGAGGCGATCCAGATGGTGCAGGTAGGCGCGGGTGAAATTGCGGCAGGTGTAGCAGGTGCACTGTTCGTCCAGCGGCCGCATATCCATCCGGTATTGCGCGTTGCGGATGCGCACGTCGCCGTTGCGGGTGAACAGATGGCCGTTGCGCGCGTTGCGCGTCGGCATCACGCAATCTAACATGTCCACGCCCTGCGCCACGGCGGCGACTATATCTTCCGGCGTGCCGACCCCCATCAGGTAACGCGGCTTGTTTTGCGGCAACTGCGGCGCGGTGTGCTGAAGGATGCGCAGCATCTCTTCTTTTGGTTCGCCCACCGACAGCCCGCCGATAGCGTAGCCTTCGAAACCGATGCTGGCCAGCCCTTGCAGTGATTCGTCGCGCAAATGCTCGAACATGCCGCCCTGCACGATGCCGAACAGCGCGTTGCTGTTGCCTTCATGCGCGCGCTTGCTGCGCTCTGCCCAGCGCAGCGAAAGCCGCATCGAGTCCGCAGCCTGCCGTTCGTCCGCCGGATACGGCGTGCATTCGTCGAAAATCATCACGATGTCGGAGCCCAGCACTTTCTGGATGTGCATGGATTCCTCCGGCGAGAGGAAACATTTGTCGCCGTTCACCGGAGACTGGAACTTCACCCCCTCTTCGCTGATCCTGCGCAGCGCCCCCAGGCTGAACACCTGAAAACCGCCCGAGTCAGTGAGGATAGGTCCGTTCCAGCCCATGAAGCGATGCAGCCCGCCGTGCGCCGCGATTACTTCAAGGCCGGGGCGCAACCACAAGTGAAAAGTGTTGCCCAGCACGATCTGCGCGCCGGCTTCCCTCAACTCGGACGGCGACATCGCCTTGACGGTTCCATAGGTGCCGACCGGCATGAAAGCTGGGGTTTCGAGGCTGCCGTGGGCGAGCTGCAAGGTGCCGCGGCGGGCGAGGCCGTCGGTGGCGTGCAAGGTGAAGTTCATTTCAGCAGCCTGGTAACCGGATTTTTGTAACACGCCTCAACTGGCGTGATGACCGCCCGACTGCCAGCGCCAGGCGTCGCGGCACATGTCTTCGATACCGTACTGCGCCTGCCAGCCGAAGAGCTCTTTGGCGAGCGAGGGGTCGGCGTAACAGGAGGCAATGTCTCCGGTGCGGCGGCCGGTTATCCGGTAGGGCACCTTGCGCCCGCTCGCCGCCTCGAACGCCCTGACTACGTCCAGCACGCTGTAGCCCTGCCCGGTGCCGAGATTGGCCGTGAGCACCCCCGTCGCGCGCGGCAAAACCTGCAGCGCCGCAAGATGGCCGCGCGCCAGGTCCACCACATGGATGTAGTCGCGCACCCCGGTGCCGTCGTGGGTCGGGTAGTCGCCCCCGAAAACCGCGAGCTCAGGCAGGAGGCCAGCTGCCACCCTGGAGATGTACGGCATCAGATTGTTGGGAACGTCGTTGGGGTCCTCGCCGATCAAGCCGGATGCGTGCGCGCCCACCGGATTGAAATAGCGCAGCAGCACGATGCGCCACGCATCATCCGGGTGCGCGATGTCGCGCAGCATTTCCTCGATCAT
Source organism: Nitrosomonadales bacterium (assembly GCA_016213335.1). Lineage (GTDB taxonomy): Bacteria > Pseudomonadota > Gammaproteobacteria > Burkholderiales > Gallionellaceae > VIKH01. The sequence continues at coordinate 7,429 of JACRAQ010000143.1, read as the reverse complement.
CAGTTTCGAGCGGCCGTAGGGGTTGGTCGCGGAAAGCGGGAAATCCTCGCGCACGGGCACCGCATGGGGGTCGCCGTAAACGGTGGCGGAGGAGGAAAATACCAGCGCCTTTACTCCCGCTTCGGCCATCGCCTCGAACAGCACCAGGCTGCCGTGGATGTTGTTGTCGTAATAGCGCAGCGGCTGCACCACGGATTCGCCCACCGCCTTGAGGCCGGCGAAGTGGATCACCGCATTGAAACGATGCCGGGCAAACAACATCCGCATCGCTTCCCGGTCGCGGATGTCCGCTTCCACAAATTCCGGCCTGCGTCCGGCGATGCGGCCGATCCGGTCCAGCACCGATGCCTTGCTGTTGCAGAAATTATCAACAATCAGGACATCAAGCCCGGCAAGCATCAGCTCGACTGCCGTGTGCGAGCCGATGTAGCCGGTTCCGCCCGTAATCAGAATCATCGCCTGCCCTTTATTTGCCAAAGTGCGCTTTGAAGCTCGCCAGAAACCGGTCCATTTCAGTTGCCGGCAGCCGGTTGATGCCGGCAGCGGCGGCGCGCCCGCCGCCTGTCTCGAATTTCAGGCACAGCGTATCGGCGCCCTGCGGGCTGGATAGTGGGGCGCGCACGCTGATGGTGTACTCCCCGTGGCGGTTGACGGTGAATACCGCGTGGGCGCGCGCTGGGCTGGAGTTGGCCAGCCGGTTGGCGAAAATACCGCTTACCCGCCTGGCCCACGGCGCATCCGGCAGCACGTAGGCCGCGTAGCTGGCGTCTTCCAGCAGCGGCTGCAGGGAGTCGGCCATGCCCATGTCGTCGTGAAACCCTGCCTCCAGGCGGCTGAATATCTCCGATTCGGCGATGAACACCAGCGGGTCGGCATAGGGCTGGATCTCGCCGTACAGGTCGGCGGGGTGGAAATACAAATCCGCTACGGTATCGCCGTAGCTGTTGTAGTTCAGGTATTCGCCCAAGCGCTCCAATTTCCCGGTTTGCGGCCCGGCAAGCCCGGCTGCCTCAGCCATGGCGCGTGCGCTGGCGGAAAGATTGTCGCCGAAGGCGGCCACGATGGCCCATGGGCGATATTGACCGGCGAGGCAACGGTCAACCAGCATGCTGCTGCATACCCCGGCAGAGGTATCAATGTGTGTGACCAGGTTTGGATGCTGAGGGATTTCTTCGGCATGGTGGTGGTCGAAATATTCGACGCTCGCTCCCGCTTCCAGCAAACGCATGAGCCCGTCGCGGTTGCTGTCCAGCGAAATGTCGAACACGCTCACCTGCTCGCCCGCGCCTGCCTTCACCCGATCCAGCAGCCTGATGTCGCGTTTGACGCCGGTAACCAGCTCTGCCGCAAACGGCAGCGCGAGCCGCAGTTGGTGCAGCGCGCAGAGCCCGTCGGCATCGCCGTTGAAAACATCAATCTGGCGCATCGTTTAATGTGAAACTCGTGTAGTAATTCGTTTGCCCCCTTCTGATGGAACAACTAGCCATTCGGCCAAGCTGGCAAACAACACCAGCCAAGCCGCCGGTTACCCCTTCGGGGGAGGGAGAGGGAACGGGCATGGCGAGGTTTATTTCCGGTGGAGGGTTCATTGCCATATCCGTTACGCTCCGCGAAAGCGCGGCCGGACCGCGCGCAGAATTTCTGACACGCTTTCTTCCACGCCGAGGCGTCCGGTATCAATTGACAGCGCCGGATTTTCCGGGGTTTCGTAGGGCGCCGACACGCCGGTGAAATCGCTGATCTCGCCCGCCCGCGCTTTTTTGTACAGGCCCTTGGGGTCGCGCCGCTCGCAGATTTCCATTCCGGCGGCCAGGTGCGTTTCGATAAAACGGCCGGCGCCGATGATGTCGCGCGCCATCGCGCGGTCCGCGCGGTAGGGGGAGATGAAGGCGGTGACCACGAATATGCCGGCGTTGTTGAACAGCCTGGCCACTTCGGCGATGCGCCGGATGTTTTCCGTGCGGTCGCGCGGGGAAAAGCCGAGATCGCGGTTCAGGCCGTGTCGCATGTTGTCGCCATCGAGCGCGTAGGCGACGTGCCCGTGCATGAACAGCCGTTTCTCGACTTCGAAGGCGAGGGTGGTTTTGCCCGAGCCGCTCAAGCCGGTCAACCAGATGGTCGCCGCATCCTGGCGCAGCAACTGCATTCTTTCATCTGGAGTGATTTTCCCCTCACTCCAGGTGATGTTGCTGCTGACCGCTTGCACGTTTCTGGCAGGCGCGTTTCCCGTTCTTTCGCTTTGCATCCTCGAACTTTTCTTGATTTATTGACAAAATAGCCGGCCGCTTCAGGTTTCCGGCCGCGTTGCATGATTAGCGGTGTGCCACCGAACATAACCCATTTCTGCGGCAAATGCTATTGTGCTTCAATATGAACATCAAAAACCGCTACACTGCGCGGCAACATGAAAATCCAAAGCCGCATCGGTCATCTTTTTTTGCAGGCAGTTGTTCTGGCATGGTCTTGCGCGCCAGCCCGCGCTGCAGAGCCTCCCGTTTTTCCCAAAACGTACAGCCTGCAACCAGAAAACCTCGCGGTGGTCATCAACGATGAGGATGCGCGCAGCATCGCAGTTGGCGAATACTACCAAAAAGCCAGGGGAATTCCCGCGCAGAACGTGGTGCACGTGCGTATTCCGGGCAGCCCGCGCAAGCTTTCGGCTGCGGCATTTGGCCCGCTCAAGCGGCAGATCGAGGCGCAACTGAAGCCGGATATCCAGGCCATTGTGCTGGTATGGACCGCGCCTTACGCGGTCGAGTGCAACTCGATCACTTCGGCGCTATCGCTGGGATTCGACGCGGAGCAGTGCAAAAAGACCTGCGCCCCGGGCAAGCAGAGCCGCTATTTCAACTCGAATTCGGTGCGCCCCTACAGCGATTTCGGCATCCGCCTTTCCATGCTGCTTCCCACCGAATCGATCGAACAGGCACAGGCCCTCATTGATCGCGGCAAGCTCAGCGGCTTCAGCGTGCCCACGGCAAGCGCCTATTTTCTGGTGACTTCCGACGCCGACCGCAGCTCACGCGCGCCATTGTTTCCCAAGCCCGGCCGCATTCCAGCCATGAAGTTCACCATCAAGACAATCGAGGCGGACAGCATCGAGGGTGTGAGCGATATCATGGTTTACCAGACCGGGCTGGTCAGGGTGCCCAAGCTGGACACCCTCCAGTTTTTGCCCGGCGCGCTGGCCGACCATCTGACCTCCTCCGGGGGCGATCTGCTCGGGACGGGGCAGATGAGCAGCCTGCGCTGGCTGGAGGCGGGCGCCACCGCGAGCTACGGCACGGTGTCGGAGCCATGCAGCTACCCGCAGAAATTCCCCCATCCCGCAGTCTTGCTCAGGCATTATCTGTCCGGCGCAAGCGCCATCGAGGCCTACTGGAAAAGCGTAGCTTGGCCAGCGCAAGGGCTGTTCATCGGCGAGCCGCTCGCCTCACCTTACCGACGGTACGGTGGCAATGAGCCACAGAAGAATTAGCCGATCAGAAGCTTGTGCTTAGACGTTGAACAGGAAATGCATCACGTCCCCGTCCTGCACCACGTAGTCCTTGCCTTCCACGCGCATCTTCCCTTTTTCCTTGGCTCCCGCCTCGCCCTCGCAGGCGATGAAGTCATTGTAGGAAATGGTCTGGGCGCGGATAAAGCCTTTTTCGAAATCGGTATGGATGACGCCGGCTGCCTGCGGCGCGGTGTCGCCCTTGTGGATGGTCCAGGCGCGCACTTCCTTTACCCCTGCAGTGAAGTAGGTCTGTAGCCCGAGCAGGCCATAGCCCGCGCGGATCAGGCGGTTCAGGCCGGGTTCGTCGAGGCCGAGATCGGCAAGAAATTCCCGCTTGTCGGCCTCGTCCAGATCGGCCAGCTCGGCCTCGATTTTGGCGCACAGCGCCACCACCGGCGCGCCTTCCTTGGCAGCGTATACGCGCAGGTGATCGAGGTACGGGTTGTTCTCGAAGCCGTTTTCCAGCACATTGCCGACGTACATCGCAGGCTTGATGGTGAGCAGGCACAGCGGTTTGACGATCTCCTTTTCCTCATCGTTCAGCTTGAGCGTGCGCGCGGGCTTGCCCTCGTTGAGGTGAGGCGTGAGTTTTTCCAGCACGGCGACCAGCTTCAGCGCTTCCTTGTCGCCGGACTTGGCCTTCTTGCCGTCGCGCGCGATGGCTTTCTCAACCGTGGCGAGATCTGCCAGCGCCAGTTCGGTGAGGATGGTTTCGATGTCGGCCAGCGGGTCTACCTTGCCCGCCACGTGAACCACGTTGGGATCGTCAAAGCAGCGCACCACATTGATGATGGCGTCGGTCTCCCGGATGTTGGCGAGGAACTGGTTGCCCAGCCCCTCACCCTTGCTAGCTCCCGCCCCCAGCCCCGCGATGTCCACAAACTCGACGATGGCGGGCTGCACCTTCTGCGGGTTGACGATTTTCGACAGCGCGACAAGGCGCGCATCGGGCACCTCGACGATGCCGATGTTGGGTTCGATGGTGCAGAAAGGATAGTTTTCCGCCGCGATGCCCGCCTTGGTGAGCGCGTTGAACAGCGTGGATTTACCGACGTTGGGCAGGCCGACGATACCGCATTTGAGACTCATGATGTTCCTTTAACAGTCAATGCAACATTGAACCCAACGCCGGCATCGTCGAGGTGCCCGGCTTGCGCCGGGAACACTATCGGCAAGGATCGGAATTGGGGATAAACCTGCAAATTCCGGAAGGTGTTTGCAAGGTTCTGTATCAAAAAAAGCAATTATAACTTTCTCGGGGCTCTTGCTTCGCGTTCGGGCTTTGTAGAAATAATGCTATGAAAAACAAACCCTGCCGAAGCAGGGTTGTCTTTGTGGTGAATCAAACCGGGTTTAAGCAGTATTATTCTTTTTGCGCTTTGCAGCAAAGCTTAGCAATCCAAGACCGGCCAGCAGCATCGCATACGTTTCTGGCTCTGGAACAGGGGCAGTTTGGGCCGTAATGCGGCCCAATAGTTCTGCGTTGGCACTTGCCCCTTCAAGCACATGGAATTGGTTTATTGTGCTATATCCACTTCCTGTAATACTGCCTATTCCCAAAAACTCCATCGTGTAATTTACACCGCCATAACTAAATGAGCTTGAAGGAAAAGTGGTTTGAAACTGAACAATGTCTGCCTGTTCAGCGGGGGCGCCCACATTGGGTGTATTGATTAGCCCTAATGTGTAATTAAAGCTCTGATTCACTCCTGAGGGAGTTGTAAAGTTTAATAGTACACTCAAGTCAACTCCCGTCGCTTCAGTACCCAGGAGTATGGTCCCATTGTAGTATGAAAGGGTGCCAAATGAAAAAGGCGTATTAACAGATGAGCTAAAGGACCCCCCTGTAAAAGCCAGGCTGCTTGGTGGGGAGCCGAATGCAGAACCATCTCCCCAGCTGAAACTGGGAGTCCCAACTCCGCTTGTGAGCATACCGCCCGGTCCGGTTGGGTTTATAAAACTGCCAGAACTCGACCCTGCAACTGCTTGTGCATATAGGTTTGCGGAAAAAAACAGCATGGCAAGGGGAGTTAATGCTAATGAAAATTTTTTCATACATCCTCCTTTAGCTTAATTTGGGGATAGTTGGCAGCTGAAATTTTGTGGATAGATAATTGACAGCTGTAGTTGGGGGCAATGCGCTCCAAACTGATAGCCTTATAACTTATTATGCAAACAATGTATATTGTACTTTAGTACAACCCGCAACTTTAAAACCATTGCAGGATGATTCATGGATTTAGTATCAATTTTGTAATAATTGAAGGGGGTTGCTCGTAACATATTGAGCAGGCAATGAGTTTCTGGCAATGGTGCAGAGGGGGTGGCTCTTTGCCGCGATGCCCGCCTTGGTGGGCGCGTTGAACAGCGTGGATTTGCCGACGTTGGGCAGGCCGGCAATACCGCACTTGAGACTCATGGTGTTTCCTTCAAATCAAAATCATTTGCCACAGAGAACACAGAGTTCACAGAGAATGTCGCGACATCCAGGCTGTTGGTGGTTTTCTCTGTGTGCTCTGTGGCTAAAAATGTTTTTACGCACTATGTAATTTCAACATCGCTGCTTCCAGCTTGCCGTCCACGATGAGCGGTGCCACGCCCAGCGCCCGCTGCATCGCTTCATCCATCAGCAGTTGCTCTTCCCGGCGCGCCGGGTTCAGCACGTAGCTCGAAACTTCGCTGCGTTCGCCGGGGTGGCCGATGCCGATGCGCAGCCGCCAGAAATCGCGCGCGCCGAGGTGTGCGATGATGTCTTTCAGGCCGTTGTGGCCGCCGTGGCCGCCGCCGAGCTTGAGGCGGGCAGTGCCAGGCGGCAGGTCCAGCTCATCATGCACTACCAGCATGTGCTGCGGGGCGAACTTGTAAAACAGGGCCAGCGCCGCTACCGCCCTCCCGCTGCCATTCATGAAGGTCTGCGGTTTGAGCAGGAAGATTTCATGCCCGTGCAGCGAGCCGCGCGCGGTCAAGCCGTGAAACTTGCCATCCGCCCTGAAAGCGAGCTGATGCGCGCGCGCAAACTCGTCCGCCCACTGGAAACCGGCGTTGTGGCGCGTGTCTTCGTAATCGCGCCCGGGGTTGCCTAGTCCGACGATCAGCTTTATTTCGTTCACGCGCCAATCCCTTCATGCCATGAAAAAACCCGCCATGCGATCTGACGAAAGCATGGCGGGCTTGGGATCGCAAAGATCTGCTGCTTATTTTGCTGCCGGCTTGGCGGCGGCTTTCGCGTCGGCGGCTGGTGCAGCGGCTGCAGCAGCGGCTGCAGCGGCGGCCGCCGCATCGGCTTCCGCTTCGACCGCGCCGCGCGGTATCTGCACGGTCGCTACCACGGCATCCCCGTGCGCGACTATCGCCACGCCCTTGGGGAGCTTGAGGTCGGAAACGTGGAGGGAGTGGCCCATCGCCATGCCGGAAAGGTCCACCTCGATAAATTCCGGCAGATCGGCAGGCAAGCAGGCGACATTCAGTTCGTTTATCACGTGGCTGATAATTCCGCCGCTCTGCTTCACTCCCGGCGAGATTTCGGCATTGATGAAGTGCAGCGGCACTTTCATGTGTATCTTCTTGTCCGGCAACACGCGCTGGAAATCAATGTGCTGCACCTGCTGGCGGAACGGGTGCATCTGGAAATCGCGCAGCAGCACCTGCTGCTTGTTTCCGTCCAGGTCCAGCGTCAGCACGGATGCATGGAAGGCTTCCTTGCGCAGGGCGTGGAACAGGTTGTTGTGGTCAATATCTATCAGTGCCGGTGCGCCATCGCCATAGACGATGCCCGGCACGCGGCCGGTCTTGCGCAGACGGCGGCTCGCACCCGTTCCTTGCGCCTTGAGGGATGTTGCGCTTACTTCGTTTTTCATTCTGCTTCTCCGCTTCAAAATTGGAACCGCCCGCGACCAGGCGGTTCCGGGTTATACGGCAACCAACACGGCT
>JACRAQ010000142.1 GCA_016213335.1 Nitrosomonadales bacterium | reverse complement strand
GACACCGGCGCCGTCTTGTTCACGAAGTACGAGAAAGCCATTTCGATATAGCCGGATTGCGCTTCCAGCTTCTCGACCATCTCGCACAGGATGCTCTCGAACGACTCGACGGAAATCTCGCGCCCGTGCTGGTTGAGTATCTCGACAAAACGCGACATGTGCGTGCCCTTGAAATTGTGCGGCAGGTGCACGTACATGTTGAAGGTTGCGACGGTATGCTGCACGCCCACGCTCTTGTCCCGGACCACCACCGGGTGGCGTATGCCCTTGATGCCAACCTTGTTGATTGCCAGGTGGCGCTTGTCCGCCAGGTTCTGCACATCGGCGATGGCTTTTTGCCTCGGGGGGCTTTTTTGTTTTGCCGTATCCATGGATGCGTCCTTATGAAATTGGGACACCTGTCATTCCGGCATTCTACGCCGGATGGAAGCAATTATCCCGGTCGCATCGAGGCCGCACTCGGCCAGCATTTGCGCGGGTTCGCCCTGCTCCAGAAACACATCCGGCAAACCGAGCTGCAACAGCGGCACCGCCAGGCCGTGCCGCTGCAGACATTCCGCCACCGCGCTGCCCGCCCCGCCCTGCACCGTGTTTTCTTCCACCGTCACCAGCAGGCCGTGCGCGCGCGCCAGGCTTACCACCAGTTCCTCGTCCAGCGGTTTGACGAAACGCATGTTGGCAACCGTGGCGCCAAGCTGCTGCGCCGCATCGAGCGCGGGCGCCAGCATGGAACCGAAAGCGAGGATGGCCACCTTTTCTCCTGAGCGGCACAGTTCGCCCCTCCCTGCCGGCAGCGACTGCAATTCCTTTTCCGGCACAACGCCCGGCCCGCAGCCGCGCGGGTAGCGCACCGCCGCCGGAGTGTCCATGCGGAAGGCGGTGGTCAACATCTGGCGGCACTCGTTCTCGTCGCTGGGCACCATCACCGTCATGTTGGGGATGCAGCGCAAGAAACTCAGATCGAGATTGCCCGTATGCGTCGCGCCGTCCGCGCCGACCAGCCCGGCGCGGTCAATCGCCAGCACGACCGGCAGGTTCTGGATGGCGATATCGTGGATCAGCTGGTCGTAAGCGCGCTGCAGGAAAGTGGAATAAATCGCCACCACCGGCTTCAGCCCATCGCAGGCCAGGCCGGCGGCAAAGGTCAGCGCGTGCTGCTCGGCGATGCCCACATCGAAAAAGCGCTCCGGAAATTTATTTGCGAATCCGGTCATGCCGGAGCCTTCGCACATCGCGGGGGTGATGCCGACCAGGCGTTCATCCTGTTCCGCCATGTCGCACAGCCAGTCGCCGAACACCGCCGTGTAGCTCGGCTTGCCCGCCGCCTTTTGAGTGATGCCGTTGAGCGGGTCGAACTTTCCGACGCCGTGGTACAACATGCAATCCTGCTCGGCATGGGTATAGCCCTTGCCCTTCTGGGTGACCACGTGCAGGAACTGCGGCCCCTCGAGCTGGCGGATGTTGTCCAGCGTGGTGACCAGCACGTCCAGGTCGTGGCCGTCAATGGGGCCGATGTAGTTGAAGCCGAATTCCTCGAACAGCGTGCTCGGCGTGACCATGCCCTTGAGATGCTCCTCGGTGCGCTTGGCGAATTCCAGCACCGGCGGGATGCCTTTCAGGACCTTCTCGCTGCCGCGCCGCATGGCCGCGTAAAAACCGCCCGACATCAGCTTGGCCAGGTAGTTGTTGAGCGCGCCCACCGGCTGCGAAATGGACATGTCATTGTCGTTAAGCACCACCAGCAGGTTGGCATTCATCGCGCCGGCGTTGTTGAGCGCCTCGAACGCCATGCCGCCGCTCATCGCGCCGTCGCCGAAGATGGCGATCGCGCGCCGGTCGCTGCCTTCCCGGTGCGCCGCCACTGCCATGCCCAGCGCCGCCGAAATCGAAGTGCTGGAATGCCCGGTACCGAAGGCATCGTAGGAGCTTTCGTTGCGCTTGGGGAAACCGGAAAGGCCGCCCGCCATGCGCAGCGTGCTCATGGCCTCGCGGCGCCCGGTGAGGATTTTGTGCGCGTAGGTCTGGTGCCCCACATCCCATACCAGGCGGTCATGCGGCGTGTCGAACACGTAATGCAGCGCGATGGCCAGCTCCACCGTGCCGAGGTTGGATGACAGGTGGCCGCCGGTCTTGCTCACCGACTCGACCAGGAACTGGCGCAGCTCGGCCGCCAGTTGCGGCAACTGCTTGCGCTCCAGCTTGCGCAAGTCGTCTGGGGTATTGACGGTTTCCAGCAGGGGGTGCATCAGAACTTTCTCAACACGATAAAATCTGCCAGTTCGCGCAGCCGTTGCGCCTGCTCGCCGAACCCGCCCAGCGCATCCCGCGCCTCGCGGTGCAGCTCCGCCGCCATCCGTTTGGCCGCCTGCGCGCCCAGCAGCGTGACATAGGTGGGCTTGTCCTGCTCGGCATCCTTGCCCGCTGTCTTGCCCAGGGTGGCCGTGTCCGCCTCGGCATCCAGCACATCGTCCACCACCTGGAAAGCCAGCCCGACGCATTTCCCGAAACGATCCAGCGAGCTCATCTCCTTTTCGTCCAGCGGCGAACCGCACTGCGCTCCGAGCAGGACAGAGGCGCGTATCAGCGCGCCGGTCTTGTGGATGTGCATGAATTCGAGCTCGGGCAGGGAGAGCTGCTTGCCCACGCTATCCAGGTCAATCGCCTGCCCGCCCGCCATGCCGCGCGAGCCGGAAGCAGCCGCCAGCAATTTGATCATGGACAGTTGCCGCGCCGCATCGTCGTTGAGCCGGTGTTCGGCCAGAAGCTGGAACGCCAGGCTTTGCAGGCTGTCGCCCACCAGCAGCGCGGTGGCCTCGTCGTACTCGACGTGGCAGGTCGGCTTGCCCCGGCGCAGCACATCGTTATCCATGCACGGCATGTCGTCATGCACCAGCGAATAGGCGTGGATCAGCTCGACAGCGGCGGCGGCGATGCCGGTACGCGCGATGTCCGCCCCGGCCAGCTCGCCCGCCGCGAAAACCAGCAGCGGCCGCACACGCTTGCCGCCATCCAGCACGCTGTAGCGCATCGCCGCGTGCAGCCGTTGCGGCGCCGCATCTGGCTGCGGCAACAGACGGCGCAGATCATCCTCGAACCGCCGCTGGTGAGCGCTTGCCCAGGCTTGAAAATCAGGCATCGCCGCGCTTGACGGTATTGCCCGTTCCGGAAGGGGTGACGGAAAAATTCTTCAATGCACCTTCCTCGAGGATGCGCACCTGCTGCTGCGCATCTTCCAGCCGCGCGCGGCATTGCTGCAACAGCTCAGCGCCGCGCCGGTAAGCGGCCAGCGACTCTTCCAGCGGCAGCTGGCCCGCTTCCATCTCCGCCACCACCTGCTCCAGCTCGGCCAGCGCTGCCTCGAAACTGGGCGCTTTCAGGGGTTTGCCCGCCATAAATGATTCCGTTCGTGAAAGGGGCATATTCTACCCAAGACTGGGATGGAACGCCCTGCTCCACCTCATCTCCGTTATTTGTCCTTATGCCGGAACTTGCCCGCCATGTCGCCGAAAAGGCTGAAGCTTTTTGCGATACTGACCGCTCCCGTTTGCGGGGCAACCTCCACCCTGCCTGTTGCATAGACAATCATCTTCTTGTTTTCATCGTCGTAGATGGCCATCGGCACATAACCGTCGCCCGCAATTTGCTGGATGATTCTCCTGACCGCACGGTGCGATTCTTCGCTCTCTTCCGGCATCGCCACTTCCTGCCGCCCCTGGCAGGCCACATGCAAATAATCCGGCAAACAATTGCCGGGCTTGATTTCCGCTATGGTTCTGATCGCCAGCTTCCTGCCCCATTCTGGCGGCATATCGTAGAAATGAAAAACGGCGTGCGCAAATGTCTTTACATCAACGTCGGGTGGGCAGCTTACATAAAATATGTGCCGGAACGCCTCTGTCGAAAATTCCACCTCATAAGTCTTGCTGCCTTGCCCTGCCGTCATTTTGTATACCTTATAATCGGAAGCTCTCCGGATTAATGCATCCCGGCTTGCTCACCGCACTTCCACTCGCAAAAGGAGGTGCATTTTACCCAAGGCTGGAGCGGGGTCGCCACAATTTTTTGGTATGGCGCAGATTGGCTGGCGCCCCGCATGGCCGCCGGGCCATCAACTGCGCCCCTAACGAGGTTATCAATTGGAAACGAATAACTGCCAGCCAGCTATGACATCGCAAGCCGGGCAACACTAAATGGGCGCGCTGTGGATGCTCGCCGCCGGATTCCTGTTTGGCTGCATGGGCGTATTCGTCAAGCTCGGCGCGCAATATTTCTCCCATAACGAACTGGTGTTCTACCGCTCCTTTGTCGGGCTGCTGATGATCTACGCCATCGTCCGCCAGCAGGGCCTGTCGCTGGCATCGCGGCACTGGCAGGCGCATTTGTGGCGCAGCATTTCCGGCACCATCGCCATGATGCTGTTTTTCTATTGCATCACCGTGCTGCCGCTGGCCACCGCCGTCACCCTGAACTACACCTCGCCGCTGTTCCTCACCATCCTGACCATGCTGGTATTCAGGGAGCGCTTTCACGCTCCCCTCACCTTCGCCATCGCGGTAGGTTTTATCGGTGTGGTGCTGCTGCTGCAACCCACCATGGAGCGCGATCAGCTTGTTCCCGGCCTGCTCGGCCTCATTTCCGGATTTCTCGCCGGCATAGCCATGCTCAGCGTGTGGCAGCTTGGCCTGCATGGCGAACCGGACTGGCGCGTGGTATTTTATTTCGGCCTGGTTTCATCGCTGGCCAGCGGCGGCGTCATGCTGTTCGATACCGTCCACCCGGTCGGAGCGAGCAGCCTGCTGATCCTCATCGGGCTTGGCGGCAGCGCCACGCTGGCGCAACTGGCCATGACCCGCGCCTACCGCACCGGGAAAACGCTGGTGGTGGGCAGCCTGTCCTTCAGCACGGTGCTGTTTTCCAGCCTGTTCGGCATGGCTTTCTGGGGCGAAGCGCTGCCGCTGGCGGGGTGGGCAGGCATCGCGCTCATCGTGACGAGCGGTGTGTTAAGCTTGCGGCTGGCACCAAAGCATCCCGAAGAATAACCAGCAAAGATAGAGAACCACATGATTACCATCACACAAACCGATGCCCTGCTCAACGCCGCCGTACTGGGCGAATTCACCCTTGCCGATTTCAAGCAGTTCGAGGAAAGCGCGCTCTACAAACTCAAATCCCCCGGCACGGTCAACCTGCTGTTCGACCTGCGCGACATGATCAGCTACACCGTGGACGTGGCGTGGGAAGAAATCAAATTCTTCAGCCGCGAACACCAGCACGATTTCAGCAAGATCGCCGTCGTCACCGACGACCAGTGGCTCACCTGGCAGGCATGGCTGTCTCGCCTGTTCGTGGATGCGGATATCCAGGTGTTCAACGATTACGAAGAAGCGCAGGCCTGGGTGCAGACGCCGGGTTAGCGTTTTTTATACCGAGGCCCCTTTGATTTTCCAGCGCCACGAAGTCCGCCGCAAGCCAAGGAGGTCATCATGAAAGCTATCGAATTCAACTCACAACTTGAACACGGACAGATCGCCGTGCCCAGAACTCTCCATTTGGCGGAAGGTCAGCCAGTCAGAGTCTTGATCCTGTTGGACGAGGCGGCTGATACAAAAGGTGCCGGGCAAGCCGATGCAAAAAGCGTGTGGGCGCGAACAGCGGGGGCATGGCAGGGCGAGCAATTAGTTCGGGAGCCACAGGGCGAGTATGAGCAACGGTTGGAACTGAAATAATGCTGTACCTGCCGGATACCAATGTCTGGATAAAGCATCTCAATCCGGCGCCATCCATCATCAAGAAGAAATTGTCGGAATATCCGCCCGTGCAGATTGCATTGTGCGATGTGGTGAAGGCGGAGCTGTATTACGGTGCGTTCAAAAGCGCCCGACGAGAAGAGAATCTGGCTTTACTCGAAACACTTTTCTCTGAATTTTCGAGCTTTGCATTTGATGGCGAAGCCGCGCGGGCATTTGGCGAGATACGCACTGACCTTGCACGAAAAGGCACACCCATCGGCCCCTACGATTTGCAGATCGCCGCTATTGCGCTGGCCAATAACTGCGTTCTGGTAACGCACAACACGGGCGAATTTTCACGTATTGCGGGATTGAAGCTGGAGGATTGGGAAGTGGAAAAGTGAGCGCGGAAACCATGACCACGATTGTTTGTGAAAAACAATTCGAGCACGGCCCCTTTTGCGCGGCCCCTTTTGCGAGCACGACCCCTTTTGCCTGCTTTTGCCTGGCTCCATTGGCTATTCGAGGCCCCTTTAACCGAACCCCTTGACTCATGTGCAAGATCTTTGCATTCATCGTCGATGAAGCAACCAAAACTATAGTTGCACTTATTACAACTGCTATCGTGAGTAGCGCTGTCTGGCTTATAACCCTTAAAAATCGAACAACGAAAATTAGGGCGCTTATTTCAAAACCAAATCGACAATTCACCTTTTACTACCGTGGTGAGACTGATTCAAATAATAAAAAGATTATTACATTCAACCAAGATGGAACTATAGGTGACGGCTCAAATGGCAATGAACACCGATGGTCAGTGAGCTATGGAACGTTAAAGATTTTCTCCAGTGGAAATGTGAAATTCAGTGAATTTAAATGGGATTCGACGCGAGGTCAGCTCGTTCATACAAATGATCCTCGGCTCCCATCGGCAATGGGGCAGTTTATAGTGCCCTCTTTTATCCCAGCAGATTCCCAAAAAGATATTTATGAAAAATGATTTCATAAAAATTGAAGAATCGCTAACCCGGCAGTCAAGAGGGGCTGCGCAAAAGCGCAGCCCCTAGTTTTTAGTTAGGGCTTTCGATTAAGGAGATATTATGCGCATACCATTTTTGCGCGTTTAACCCCACCTTGATTTCTTTTGAGTTCGCTTACCAGTTGGCTTTTGCAGGCTCGGACGCAACGAAATCAGACAATCTATCGGTCATTTTCCCGAGAGTATGTTTTGCCGCATCGACTTCCGCTTTTAGTGATACCGCTTCTTCGCTGTAGGTTTTTCCGGGTGAATAGACGAGCCCGACCAACGACCCGGAGGTTGGCATGGTAATTATGCGAAGGTTGTTGTAGGTGACTTTGAACTTTCCGTCCTTGGTATCTATACGTAACGTAAAGCCAATGAGCTTGTTGCGAAGTGCCATGCAGTTCCATGCATCGCCAACGCATTGTAATTCTGTGGTGCCGTTCCCGATAATTCTGCCAGCGTCCTTGTCGGCATCTTCGATCACAGCCTTTGATGACTTGAAGTTTTCGGCGATCCATGCCTTGCTTGATGAAAACAGTGCATCTTTTGATACGCCTTCCACTTCTTTTACGATCTCAATAGAGGCGGGCTGATGGCTCGCTGGCTGCATTCCGGCGCATCCGGTAAAAATAAAGGATGACATAATCAATAAAAGTATTTTTTGCATCGCGATTTCCCCCTCCAAGTTAAATTTACAGCACGATTATTCTACTCCGCCAGCGTGGATCATTAAAGGCAGTTGCAGTGGGCAATTGGTAAAGGGACTCCAAGGACACCTGATCCAGGTCCCGCAATCACGCACTCCCTATTTCACCGGATGGCCTTCAGAGCATTTGCCAATTCCGTTGCCGGAACGACTTCGACGTTGGGCGCAAGCGGGTAGCCGTTTTCTACCGGGGCGACAATGTAGGTTTGTTCCAGTCTCAGGTCCGCCAAGGCTGACCAGAAGCCTTTAGTAAGAGCGGGCGCGCTGGAAAATTTAATTTCGAAGCCGATCTTTCTTTTGCCGCGTTCGGCGACGATGTCCATTTCTGCCCCGCTCGCCGTGCGGTAGAACGATAGCTGCCATTGCGGCTCGATCAGTTGGGCGATCTGCTCCAGCACCCATCCTTCCCACGAGGCGCCCACGACCGGATGTCCGGCCAGTTCGTTGAGGCTGGCGATGCCCAGCAGCGCGTGCAGTATTCCGCTATCGCGCAAATAGACTTTGGGGGATTTCACCAGGCGTTTGCCGAGATTGGCCTGCAACGGGGGGAGGCGGCGCAGCATGCAGGTCGCTTCCAGTATGTCCAGATAGTGCTGGACGGTTGGCGCCGATACGCCAAACCCCGCCGCAAGGCGGGAGGCGTTCCATAATTGCCCGTGCAGGTGCGCGAGCATTTGCCAGAACCGGTGCAATGTCGTGCCGGGCACGCGGATGCCGAAGGAGGGGATGTCGCGCTCCAGATGGGTGGCGATGAAGGCTTCCCGCCATGCGAAGGAGGCGGTATCCGATTGCGCCAGCCAGCTCAGGGGGTAGCCCCCGCGCAGCCAGAAATCCTGCAATCCGGAATGGGCGGGATTGATTTCGCTGATATCGAAAGGGGCGAGCTCGTGAAAAGCGATTCGCCCCGCCAGCGATTCGGATGCCTGGCGCAATAGCTGGGGCGAAGCCGAGCCCAGCAGCAGAAAGCGCCCCGGCGCCCGCTTTTCGTCTATCAGCGCGCGCAGCACGGCGAATAATTCCGGGCGCCGCTGAATTTCATCCAGCACGACCAGTTGATTGACATGCCGCGACAGGAACAGCTCGGGGTCGGCGAGCTTTGCCAGGTCGGATGGGCGTTCCAGGTCGAGATACAGGCTGCCGGGGCGTTCATTGGCGACAATCCGCGCCAGCGTGGTCTTGCCGACCTGGCGCGGCCCAAGCAGCGCCACCGCCGGAAAATCAGCCAGCGAATGCTCGATGAGGGGAAGAAGCCTTCGATTTATCATGCTCGCATATTAAAAGACTATCTTTCAATATGCAATGATATTGACGGGCGGATGGTTTGTGAATTACTGCGGAACGCCCGCTGGGATCCCGCCCTGCACCCTGCATAAGCGCCGAAGCACAAAACAAAAAACCCGCTCTCGCGGGTTTTCAGTTTTTGCTGCGAAACCGGGCCAAATTACTTCAGCTTGGTTTCCTTGTACGCCACATGCTTGCGGGCGACCGGGTCGAACTTCTTCATTTCGAGCTTTTCCGGCGTGGTGCGCTTGTTCTTGCTCGTGGTGTAGAAATGGCCGGTGCCGGCGCTGGATTCCAGCTTGATTTTTTCGCGTATGCCTTTGGCCACGTCCGTTCTCCTTAAATTTTCTCGCCGCGGGCGCGCATTTCAAACAATACGGCTTCGATGCCGTTCTTGTCTATGGTGCGCAGCGCGGCATTGGTCAGGCGCATGGAAACCCAGCGGTTTTCGCTTTCCACCCAGAAACGGCGGCGCTGCAGATTCGGTAGGAACCGGCGCTTGGTTTTGTTGTTGGCATGGGAAACATTGTTTCCCACCATCGGGCGCTTTCCCGTTACTTGACAGACACGAGCCATGAAAAATTACTCCAACCAGTTTCAAAGAGGCGCGATTCTACCCTAAAACCTGAAAAGTGTTCAACCGGCATTTGCGCCGCGCTCAGCTTTCGACCATGTGCCGGATGACGGCGTTGAAATGCGCGATCCATTCCGGCGCAAACTGGTTGTCGCAGGCGTTGATCTCGGCGATGGCGCGCACCAGCGAGCGTTGCTCGCCGTGCTGGGCGTACTTCAGCGTTACTGCCTCGAAGGTGTCTATGATCGCCAGCAGCTTTGCGCCGGGCACGATCTGGTCGCCTTTCAGGCCGCGCGGGTAGCCGCCGCCATCTACCATTTCGTGGTGTTGCAGCACCATCTCTGCTGCCGCCTGCCAGCCGTCCATGCGCTCCAGCAAACCGGCGCCCATACTGGAATGGTCACGCAGCAATCTCCTTTCCTCCTCCGACAGCTTGCCACCCTTCAACCACAATGATTCCGGCAGGAAAAACATGCCGATGTCGTGCATGTAAACTGCCGCCTCGAGCTGCACCGGGTCAACCGGTTTGCCGGCGACTTCGTTGGTTTCCAGCGCAAGGCGCAATTGCCGGTCGCTGCGCCCTTTGTATTGCGGAGAAAGCGCCTCGTAGCGTAACGCCAGCGAACGGAAAAAACGCAGGTCGGCGGCATCACTTTCCGAACTGCGCACCAGCGCGGAAGCGCGCCGCTTGATGGGCTGCGCGGCGCCAGTCGGGCGGAAGCCGGTCACCGCCTCGACCAGGTGAACCGCCTTCTCGTCGAGCTTGCCCGCCGGGGCGGCGGAAAGCTCCTCCAGCCCCCCAACCAGCTCGACCAGCTTCAGGTGGTTGACAGAACGGCCTCCGACCAGCGCTTCAGTAGCCAGCTCGAGCCGGTCCAGCGCCAGCAGCACGGCCTCGACAACCATGCCGGAGAAGCCGATCTCGCCGCCGCGCAAACGCCCCAGCAGCGTCTCGATGGGATGGGCGACCATCACCCCCATGTCAATCTTGCACAGGGCCGCATCTCCCTTGATGGTATGCATGGCGCGGAACAGGTTGGCAATCAGCGCGCCATCGCCGGGCGAGTGCTTGAGGCGGCCGATGTCGCGCTCGATAAGGGGAGCCAGGTCGGTCAGCGAGTCAGCAAAATCCTGCAGCGATTCTTTGTCGGGAATGCGCGGTTGCAGCAGGGCGGCAACATCCATGGGTATTTCCTTCCTGAATTATTCTTGGAAACTGAAAGCGATTTCGACACAATGCCGGAAAAGTTGATGGGGCAATTACAAAATCCCCTTTTCGGCAAACGACAAACACCCCGCACCCGCCACGATGAAGTGATCCAGCACGCGCACTTCCACCAGCGCCAGCGCCTGTTTCAACGCTTCCGTCAGCAGCCGGTCGGACTGGCTGGGCTCGGCTGCGCCGGAAGGGTGATTATGCGCAAAAATCGCCGCCGCCGCATTGTGGTGCAGAGCGCGCTTGACCACTTCGCGCGGGTAGACGCTGGTTTGTGCGAGGGTGCCATGGAACAGCTCTTCGCTCGCAATCACCCGGTGCTGCGCATCGAGGAAGATGACCATGAATACTTCCTGCTCGCGCCCGCGCAGCAGCAGTTGCAGGTAGTCGCGCACCGCCCCTGGCGAATTCAGCGCGTCGCCTGACTGCATTTCTTCCCGCAGGGCGCGCCGCGCCATTTCCTGCACCGCCTGCAATTGCACAAACTTGGCTTTTCCCATGCCATGCACAGCGCAGAATTCCTTGCTCCTGGCGGCAAACAGCCTGGTAAGGCTGCCGAACTGCGCCAGCATTTCGCGCGCCAGGTCCACCGCGCTCTTGCCCTTCACGCCCGTGCGCAAAAAGATGGCGAGCAGTTCGGCATCGGAAAGCGCGGAAGCGCCGCGCTGGAGGAGCTTCTCCCGCGGACGCTCCCCTTCCGGCCAGTCGGTAATCGCCACTGCTGTCGCTTTCTTGTTAAGATGCGCGGCATTATGGAGCAAACCCGGGCAAAACGCACCGCCCCAGAAACCCGCATTATCCTGGGTATCACCGGCGGCATTGCGGCCTACAAGGCAGCGGAGCTGGCGCGCCTGCTGGTCAAGCAAAATATTGGGGTGCGGGCGGCGTTGACCGAAGCGGCGACACGGTTCATCACGCCCGTGACGATGCAGGCGCTCACCGGCCGCCCGGTGCTGCTCAACCAGTGGGATTGCGCCGAAAACGGCATGGCACACATCAGCGCCGGCCGCGCCGCCGATGCTATCGTGATCGCGCCGGCCACGGCGGATTTCATCGCCAAGCTGGCGCACGGCCTGGCGGATGACCTGCTGTCCACACTTTGCCTGGCGCGCGATTGCCCGCTGCTGGTGGCTCCGGCGATGAATAAGCAAATGTGGGAAAACCTCGCCACACAGCGCAACCTCGCGCAACTGGCCGCAGATGGCGCGACCGTCCTCGGCCCATGCAGCGGCGCGCAGGCATGCGGCGAAGAAGGCATGGGGCGTATGCTGGAGGCGGAAGAGCTGGCGCAGGAAGTGGCGGAATTTCTACAGAGCAATAAATCAATGAACGCGATTTCCCCCACCCCAACCCTCCCCCGGAGGGAGAGGGAGTTGGTGCGGCATTCCGACGAGAGGCTGGATGGAGTAAAAATTCTCGTGACTGCCGGGCCGACCTACGAGGCGATAGATGCGGTGCGCGGCATTACCAACCGCAGCTCCGGCAAAATGGGCTATGCCGTGGCGCAGGCCGCGCTGGAAATGGGCGCGGAGGTGACGCTGGTTTCCGGCCCGACCGCGCTGGAAAAGCCGCATGGCACGCAGGCGGTGGATGTCATCAGCGCGGCGGAAATGTTCGAAGCGGTCAAGCAGCGCGTGGCGGATGCGGATATTTTCATCGGGGTAGCGGCGGTAGCCGACTACCGCGTAGCGCAACCCAGCGCGCAGAAAATCAAGAAGGGCGAGGGCAAATTAACTCTGGGGCTGCTGCCCAACCCGGACATCCTGGCCTATGTGGCGGGGCTGCCGCAGCCGCCGTTCTGCGTGGGCTTCGCGGCAGAAAGCGAGAACCTGCGCGCACATGCCGCCGCCAAACGCGCGGCAAAAAAAGTCCCGCTGCTCGCCGCCAACCTGGCGCAACAGGCGATCGGCGCAGATGAAAACGAGCTGATCCTGTTCGATGACGGCGGCGAACACCTGCTGCCGCGCGCGGACAAGCTGGCGCAGGCACGCGCGTTGCTGCGCCATACCGCCAAACTTTACCGGCAAGGAAAACCGCGATGAAGAAAACCGTTGACGTGAAAATCCTCGATCCGCGCCTGCACGACAACCCGCCCGCCTACGCCACGCCGGGGTCGGCGGGCATAGACCTGCGCGCCTGCATTGACAGCAGCATGGTGATCCAGCCCGGCCAGTGCGAGCTCGTTCCGAGCGGCATCGCCATCCACCTGGCCGACCCGCAATGTGCGGCGATGATCCTGCCGCGCTCCGGACTCGGCCATAAGCATGGCATTGTGCTGGGCAACCTGGTCGGGCTGATTGATTCGGATTATCAGGGGCAGATTTTCGTTTCCATCTGGAACCGCGGCCACCACCCGTTCACATTGATGCCGCTGGAACGCATGGCGCAACTGGTGATCGTGCCGGTGCTGCAAATGAAACTCAACATCGTCGAGGATTTTCCGCTGAGCCAGCGCGGCAGCGGCGGCTTCGGCAGCACCGGGAAGCATTAAAACGGTTTAGCCACGGATGAACACGGATTTACACGGATAACCGGCAACGCCCTGCAAGCTCCAGGCTATCCGCTTTTTCTACTCCTGCTCTCAGCGCTCCAGAGTCAGATCCATCTCGGTGTGCGCCCCCTTGCGCACCGACACTTTCTCGGTCACCATTTTGTAGCCTTCCAGCTTCACGCTGACGGCATGGATGCCCGCGTCTATCTCCATGTGCAGCGGCGACAGCCCGTAGTACACATTGTCCACATAGACTTTGGCGCGCCCGGGAATGGTGCTGACGATCAACATGCCGCTCGAGGTGCCGGCAAGAGGCGGATAAGCCGGCGATGGTGCGGCAGCTTTCGCTGCAGGCAGCGGCGCCAGTTGCGCGGCACCTGCAGGTGAAGGTTGCGGGGCGGCAACTGGCGCAAGCGCCCCAGCAGGCGGCGCGACCAGCACGGTCACGCCAGGAATGGGTTTGGTGCCGGGGGTCAGGTTGAACAGCTCGGGACGCGCCGCCATCAAGCTGGCACTGAGCGCCTCGACCGTTTTTTCGGCGACAATGCCGAGCTCCTTGCGCAGGTAATTGGCAACATCATTTTTGTTGTTGCCTGAAACGCCCGCAAAGCGGTCGTTTTTTTCCACCACCACGCCAGACCACACCACGGCGCCCGTGCTCAATTCTTTCAGCGAGGTTTCTACCACGATCGAGATTTCGTCGCGGTCCTTGACGTTCAGGGTCAGCTCTTTCACCACCCCGGTGAGCTCGAACAATGCGTTGCTGTTTTGCGCGTCGCTCACCTGGAAACCGGCGTCATCCAGGCGCGTTTTCATCGTGCCAGCCACCACTGCCGCCACATCCTGGCTGAGGGTGATATCCTTGCCGCTCATGCCGGAGACCCGGTCAGCGGTCCCTATCTGGCGCGGATTGGCGGTCTTGCGCGCATCCGCGTAACGGGCGACGCGGATGCTGGCGGCATACTTCAGCAGGGGCGCATTGGGGTTGGCTTTCCTGCTTTCGCTTTCAGCGAGGTTGATGGCGCCGTCGCCGCTGCCGAACCAACCGGAAGGAGCCTTGGGCATGGAACACCCCGCCACAAGCAGTACCGCCAAAGCGAGGGAGCCCCGCAGCAACATTCGTTTCATCATGGCCGCCAGAAAAATGCGAAGGCGGGAGTATAACAAAGAGCGGAGAGCTTCCAAAGCCGCCGCGCGACGCGGCACCGGATTAAGCGGGAAGGCGCGAGGATCGGACAGTTTTAACGGTCGCCGAACTGTGCCTCGATTTTGGCGAAGGTTTGTGTGATGTCCCCCGCGTGGGACGGTATTCCCAGTTGGCGGGCGATCTGCGTTGCGGAAAACAGGCCGCGTACAAACTGGTTGCCCTCGCCGCTCTCCTCGACCACGATGGCGTGCTGGCGCTTGGCCTGCTTGAGGGTAGCCACTACCTGGCCTACCTTGGCGCTCGCCACATCCGGCAGCTTCATCACCTCCAGCTCGCGCGAGGTCGTCATCACGTCGCGCACCAGTATATCGGCATGGGTGCCGCCCATGTGTTGCAGGAACCGGATGGGTTTGTCGCCCAGAATATCGGTCGCCGTAATCAGGCCGGTCAGTTTTTCGGCATCGTCCAGTACCAGCAACATGCGCACGCCGTAGCGGATCATCCTGGCATTGGCACTATCCATGGACGCCTTGGCCCGCACGTTGATCACCGACACCACTTTCAGGTCGGTCATCACGCTGAACGCGGGGTCGTCCAGCGTTACCCGCTCCGGCAACTGCTGGGTGGGGCGAGCAAACGAGGTGTTGGCCTTAAGCGGGTGCGCCGCCAGGGGGGTATATTTTTTCATCGTGAACCTGACGTCAAGTAAATGGTACAGTTTGTGAAAATCAACAGCCGCTCGCTACTTGCCTGCGCGCATCATAGTGCCTGGCCAGCTTGAGCGGCGGCAGGTAGCGTACCAGTTCGTTCAAAGCCAAACAGTACACATCGCGCTTGAACTCGATCACGCTGTCCATCTCGATCCAGTAATCGGTCCAGCGCCAGGCATCAAACTCGGGGTGGCCGGAAGCGCGCAGACTGACATCGCAGTCGCGCCCGACCAGCCGCAACAGGAACCATATCTGCTTCTGCCCTTTATAGCTGCCGCGCCATTCGCGCTTGATCCAGTGTTGCGGCACCTCGTAGCGCATCCACTCGCGCGTGCGCCCGAGTATTTGCACGTGGCAAGGCTGCAAACCGGTCTCTTCCTGCAATTCGCGGTACATCGCCTGCTCCGGCGATTCGCCGTGCTGGATGCCGCCCTGCGGAAACTGCCACGAGTCCTGCCTGATGCGTTTGCCCCAAAATACCTGGTTCTTGGCGTTAGTGAGAATGATGCCGACATTGGGGCGGTAACCATCACGGTCAACCATCTTCGCCACCTGTTCGGTTAATTTCGATGGGGTGAATTTTTCCACATTTCACGCCATATGGAAAGCGGCAAGATCATAAATCGGTGCAGCGCACCGATGCTGTTCCCTGTAAAATCAGCAACCTGTTCTTTTAGCTGGCACGAAATATCATGCGCATTTCGCAATTTTTCATCTCCACCCTCAAGGAAGCCCCCACCGAAGCCGAGCTGGTCAGCCATCGCCTGATGCTGCGCGCCGGTTACATCAGGAAGCTGGCGAG
>JACRAQ010000141.1 GCA_016213335.1 Nitrosomonadales bacterium | reverse complement strand
GCCGGCGGCGATGATCGTGCTCTGCCCGGCGTTCAGCGCAACCAGCGAAGTCTGGTTGCGCACCGCCGCCGTTTCCCATTTGGCAAGATGCGCGTCGTAGTGGCCGGCCTCGTAACCCTCGTTGCCGAAATATTTCACCGTCTCGTAGTTGAGCAGGCTGTCTATGGCGCGGGTATTGGCCTTGGAATCCATGTCGTTCATGGTGCGGCGGAACACCATGCGCCACTCGGTGACCAGCAGGGTGAAAGCCGCATACACCGCCAGCGTGATGAATGTGATGGCGGCGAACCACGGGTTGTATTTGCCCAGCAGAATGACGGCGACCAGCGTGATTTCCAGCAGCGTGGGCAGGATGTTGAACAGCATGAAGTTGAGCAGGAAGCCGATACCCCGCGTGCCGCGCTCGATGTCGCGCGAAACGCCGCCGGTCTGCCGCTCCAGATGAAAGCGCAGGCTCAGGCTGTGCAGGTGGGCGAACACCTTGAGCGCCACGCGCCGGATGGCGCGCTGCGTCACCTTGGCAAACACCGCGTCGCGCAGCTCGCCGAACAGGGTGCTGGACAACCGCATCAAGCCATAGCCGACCACCAGGAACACCGGCACGGCCAGCACCGCCTGCGGCCTGTCCATCGCGTCCACGATTTCCTTGAGTACCAGCGGCACCGCCACGTTGGCCAGCTTGGCCAGCACCAGCATCGCCAGCGCCAATGCCACCCTGGCCTTGTACTCCAGCAGGTAGGGCAACAGCGTGCGGATGGTGTTCCAGTCGCCGCGCGTCGAGTGCTCCGGGGAAAAGGGAAGAGAGCGCATCAGGGTCGGACGGAAATGAGTAGGCGCATTATAGCGGCCACGCGAGCCGCCAGACGGAAGTTGGCAAACTTCCCGGCAAAACTTTTCTTGTTGTGATGCCCGGCCTGATGCTAGAATGCGCGCCTTGCTGAAGGCCAAGCCTGGATCAGGCTGGCCGCCAGTTCGAGCCTGCGGCAGCCTTGTCATGAAATAGCGGGTTACGGTATCATCCGCGCTCGCCAAATTCGTGTCACAGCGGATTGCAGCGGGCGTTCAGAATTATGGAGTGGTAGTTCAGTTGGTTAGAATACCGGCCTGTCACGCCGGGGGTCGCGGGTTCGAGTCCCGTCCACTCCGCCAGACCAAGGCGAACGCAAGTTCGCCTTTTTTCATATCGCTTGTTTTATAGTTCCATCAGGTAGGCCGCCATGTTCGATTTTGTGCATGAGAATAAAAAATGGGTGCAGATTGTGCTCGCGCTCATCATTCTTCCGTTCGCATTCTGGGGCATAGACTCGTACCGTACCGGGGGCGGCGGCGAACCGCTCGCCAGCGTAAACGGCGAAAAAATCGGCCCGCAGGAATTCGACAACGCCCTGCGCCAGCAGCAAAACCGGATGCGCGAAGCGATGGGTGACAAGTATGACCAGGCGCTGTTCGACAGGCCCGAAACCAGGCATTCGATCCTGGAAAACCTGGTGAACCAGCGCTTGCTGGCATCGCAGGCGCATTCCATCGGCCTGACCGTAAGCGAGGAACAACTGTCGCAAACAATCGCCGGTATCGAAGCGTTCCAGAACAACGGAAAATTTGACAAGCAAAGCTACGCGACGGCGCTGAACCGGCAAAACATGACGCCGCTGATATTTGAAGCGCGCATGCGGCAGGAGATGGGCGTGCGCCAACTGATCAACGCCTACACCCTGAGCGGCTACGCTTCGGGTGCCGTGGCGGATAACCTGATCCGCCTGAACGAGCAGCAGCGCGTGATCAGCACTGCAGAAATCGCGCTGGAGCCGTTCCTCAAACAGGTGGCAGTTGACGATGCGGCGGTCAAAAACTACTACGACAGCAACCCGGCAGAATTCCAGGCGCCGGAGCAGATGCGCGTGGAATACGTGACCTTCTCGACCGAGACACTGCTTCCCCAGATGGCGGTAGACGAGGCCGAAATCAAAAGATATTACGAAGAACACCAGCCGGAGTTCGGGACGCAGGAACAGCGGCAGGCAGCGCACATCCTGATTTCGGCGGCAGCCCAGGCACCCGAAGCCGACAAGCAGGCGGCCCGCGCCAAGGCGGAACAACTGTTGCAGCAGGTCAGACAGTCGCCGGCCAAATTCGCCGAACTGGCCAGGCAGCACTCGCAGGATCCGGGCTCGGCGGCGAGCGGCGGCGACCTCGGCATGTTCGGGCGCGGCATCATGGCCAAGCCGTTTGAAGAAGCCGCGTTCGGGCTCAAACCGGGCGAGATCAGCGGGCTGGTGCAATCCGATTTCGGCTTCCACATCATCAAGCTGATCGCGGTGAACCCGTCAAAAATACTTCCTTTCAATGAAGCGAAGGGGAATATCGCGCAGAAACTGAAGCTGCAAAAGGCGAGCGACAAATTTGCCGAACTGGCGGAAAAGTTCAGCAATACCGTATACGAGCAAAGCGACACCCTCAAGCCAGCGGCGGAACTGGCAAAAGCACCGGTGCAGCAGAGCGGATGGCTGAACAGGGGGCTGGCGGGAACACCGCCCTGGACGGACAAGGCGCTGCAAGCGGTATTTGCCAGGGAAGTAATACAGGAAAAGCGCAACAGCGCCGCCATCGAAGTGGCGCCCGACACCCTGCTCGCGGCCCGGATGCTGGAATACAAACCGGCCGCCGCACGTGCCTTGGCCGAGGTGGGCGAGTCCATCCGGCAGAAGCTGCGCCGCCAGAAGGCGCGCGAGCTGGTGCTGAAACAGGGTGCCGCCGTGCTGGCCCAGTTGCAGCGAGGCGAAAAAACGAACATGGAATGGAAGACCGCGCCGGCGATCACGCGCGAGCAACCTGCCGGGGTAGACCGGGAACTGTTGCGCCAGGTGTTCCAGGCTGACGTTTCCAGGCTTCCCGCCTACGTGGGAGCAGAAAATGCGCAAGGCGGCTACGTGCTGGCCCGCGTGGAATCGGTCAAGGAAACCGCCGCCATTGACGACGCCAAGCGCGCCACCTACCTGCAGCAAATGCGCCAGCTTACCGGCGACGAGCTGTTCCGGGCCTACCTCGCCGATGCCAGGAAACATGCCGATATCAGCATAAAAAACTTTACTGCGGACGAGAAAAAATAAGCTGTAGCGCCAAAACAGAACGCCACCTCGCGGGTGGCGTTTTTTTTCGGCAAGCAGTCAGGCTACGGCTCAGTGGTGCCCAGCGCCGTAGTATTGAAGCCGCCATCCACGTAAGTGATTTCGCCGGTGATGCCGCTGGCCAGGTCGCTGCACAGGAAGGCAGCCGCGTTCCCCACTTCCTCGATGGTCACGTTGCGCTTTAGCGGGGCATGTTTTTCGTTGTAGCCCAGCAGCCGGTGAAAATCGGCGATGCCTGCGGCAGCCAGCGTCCTGATCGGGCCGGCCGAGATGCCGTTCACGCGGATACCGCGGTTGCCGAGGTTCATGGCCAGGTAGCGCACGCTGGCTTCCAGGCTGGCCTTGGCCATGCCCATCACGTTGTAATGCGGCATGGTGCGCACCGCACCGAGGTAACTCATGGTGAGCAGGGCGGCATTGCGCCCTTCCATCATCGGCAGCGCGGCTTTGGCCATGGCCGGAAAACTGTAGGCACTGATGTCGTGCGAAATACGGAAAGCCTCGCGGCTGAAGCCTTCGAGAAACTCCCCGGCCAGCGCTTCGCGCGGCGCATAAGCGATGGCATGCACGAAGCCATCAAACTTGTCCCAGTGTTTCCCGAGGTCGGCGAACAATTGCCCGATTTCTGCATCACTGGACACATCGCAGGGGAATATCAGCTCGCTGCCAAACCCCCGCGCCAGTTCCACGACCCGGTCGCGTATGCGCTCCCCCTGGTAAGTAAAGGCCAGCTCCGCGCCTTCGCGGCGCATCGCCGCAGCGACGCCATAAGCAATAGAGCGGTTGCTGAGCATGCCGGTGACCAAAATGCGTTTGTTCGCCAGAAATCCCATTTATTGACCCTTTATTGTTTGGTTTGGACGGGGCGGATTATAACCGCACTCACATCGCAACGCACCGCACTCATGTATAATCTCGCGCTGTTCGATCCGTACCGTAACGCACCGCCACAATGCTGGAAATAAACAACCTAGCCTGCACCCGCGGAGATCACCTGCTGTTTTCCGGCTTGAGCTTTTCTCTTTCGGACGGCGAACTGATGCAAGTGCAGGGTGAAAACGGGAAGGGAAAAACCAGCCTGTTGCGCATGTTGTGCGGCTTCCTCATGCCCGCAGAAGGCGAAATCCGCTGGCGCGGGGAAAACATCCGCGAGCTGGATGAAGAGTACTACGCCGAAATGATCTATCTCGGCCACCTGAACGCCATCAAGGACGAGCTGAACGCACTGGAAAACCTGCGCATCAGCGCCGGGCTGTCGGGCTGCGAAGTGGACGACAAGCAAGCGCTCGCCGCATTGCGCCACATGGGTTTGCGCGGGCGCGAAACTTTACCGGTCAAGGTGCTGTCCCAAGGGCAGCGCCGGCGGGTGGCGCTGGCGCGCTTGCTGGCCAGCGACGCCCGTCTGTGGATACTGGACGAGCCGCTTACCGCGCTGGACGTGGGCGCGGTGGGGCTGATGCAGGAACTGATCGGCGCACACCTGAATAAAGGCGGGATGGTGATCTTTACCACGCACCAGCCGCTGGAAGTGGCCGGCGTGGAAACGCGGCGCTTGACGCTGGCATGAGTTCAGCGCCCGCCAGCCCTGCCCGCCTGTCGCTGCCCGGCCTGCTGCGGCTGGTGGTCAGGCGCGACCTGATGCTGGCGATGCGCCGCCGTGCCGACGTGCTGACCACACTGATCTTTTTTGTCATGGTAGTGAGCCTGTTCCCCCTCGGCGTCGGGCCGGAGCCGGAAATGCTGCGCAAGATGGCGGCGGGAGTAGTATGGGTGGCCGCCCTGCTCGCTTCCATGCTGTCGCTGGGGCGGATGTTTATGGCGGATTACGTGGACGGCACGCTGGAGCAAATGCTGCTGGCGCCGCAATCCCTGTCGGTGCTGGTGCTGGGAAAAATTCTGGCGCACTGGATGCTGTCCGGCCTGCCGCTGGTGCTGATGGCGCCAGTGCTGGGCTTGCAGTTCGATATGTCGGTGCAGGCGCTGTGGGTGCTGATCGTGAGCCTGTTGCTCGGCACCCCCGTGCTCAGCATGATCGGCGCGGTTGGAGCGGCACTGACGCTGGGGCTGCGCGGCGGCGGCGTGCTGGTGTCGCTGCTGGTGTTGCCCCTGTGCATCCCGGTGCTGATTTTCGGGACGGGCGCGGTGGAAGCCGTAACATCCAGCACGAGCGTAGCTCCGCACTTGCTGCTGCAAGGAGCGTTGCTGGTGCTGGCGGCGGTGTTCACGCCCTGGGTCACCGCCCACGCGTTGCGTATTTCGATGGAATAATTAACATGGCGGCATTTCAAAATAATGGGGTGAAACGTTGGCTATAAACTGGTTCAAGTATTCTGCGCCTTCCACTTTTTACGGGCTGATCGGCAAGCTGGTACCGTGGTTCGCCTGGTCGTCCGCCATCCTTTTCACGATCGGGTTCTATATCGGGTTCTTCGTGGCGCCGACCGATGCCCAGCAAAGCGAGGCTTACCGCATCATCTTCATTCACGTGCCCGCTTCCATCATGTCCATGTTCATCTATCTGGTCATGGCGGGTTACGCCGCGCTGGGGCTGATCTTCAACACGCGCCTGTCTTCCATGATGGCATCCGCGCTGGCGCCGACCGGCGCACTGTTCGCCTTTATCTCGCTGTGGACCGGCGCACTGTGGGGCAAGCCGATGTGGGGCACCTGGTGGGTGTGGGATGCGCGCCTGACTTCCGAGCTCATCCTGCTGTTCCTTTATCTGGGCTTCATCGCGCTGCATGCCTCGATTGATGATCCGCGCCGCGCGGATCGCGCCAGCGCGCTGCTCGCCATCATCGGCTCGGTCAACGTGCCGATCATTTATTTCTCGGTGAAATGGTGGAACACGCTGCACCAGGGGGCCACCATCAAGTTTACCGGCACCAGCATGCACGCCGCCATGCAGCAGGCCATGTTCATCGTGCTGGTGGCCTGCTGGTTTTATGCCATCGCGGTGGCGCTGACGCGGGTACGTAGCATCATTCTGGAACGGGAACGCAATAACCAGTGGGTATCTGAATTGCCGGAGGTGCGGTCATGAACTGGGGTGAATTTTTTGCCATGAAGGGCTATGGCTTGTACGTGTGGGGCTCGTACGGCGTAACGCTGTTGATTTTCATCGCGGAGATTTTGCTGGTGCGCCACAAGAGAACGTTAACCTTGCGGCAGCTGCGCCTGCTGCGCGATGCGGAGAACGAGGAATAACATGAAACCACGCCAGAAAAAATTCGTGTTCATCATTGTCGCGCTCGCCGCACTGGGGGCTGCTGTCGGGCTGGTGCTGTACGCGCTGAAAGATAACGTGAGCCTGTTTTTTACGCCCACCCAGGTCTATAACAAGGAAGCGCCGCAAGGCCGGAACTTCCGCCTGGGCGGGTTGGTGGAAGAAGGCAGCGTCAAGCGCCAGAGCGACGGCGTGACGGTGCATTTCAACATAACCGATAACGCGAAAACCGTACCGGTGATTTACAAGGGCATCCTGCCGGATCTGTTCAAGGAAGGGAAAGGCGTGGTTGCGCAGGGTAAAATCCATGCCGACAACATCTTCCGCGCCGATGAAGTGCTGGCCAAGCACGACGAGAACTACATGCCGCCGGAAGCCGCAGAAGCCCTGAAGCAGGCGGCCGACAGCAAAGCGGCCGCGAGCGGAGTGCCCGCAGCAAAATAATTGGCCGCTTCCATAGACATCCGCGAAGAAGCGGGGGTGCGCACCCTCCACTTCGGCTCGGACTGGGTACAGGGCGCGATGCGCATCGCGCGCCCCTGGAACCTGGAACTGGAATACACGCGGGAGATGATGGCGAGCCTCTTGCTGCGGGAGGGTGGCGGCATAGCCGCCGGGAACCCACCGGCGTACTCCTCGCGAGTGTTGCGCGAAGATTCCCGCTTTCCGCGCAAGGTATTGCTGATCGGCCTCGGCGCCGCTTCGCTGACCAAATTCCTGTACCGCAACTTTCCGCTGGCTAAACTTACCGTGGTGGAGATCGAACCCGCCGTAGTCGCCGCCGCGCGGCAATTTTTCAAGCTGCCGGAAGATCCGAAACGGCTCAAGATCGTGATCGGCGATGGCGTCGAATTTGTAATCAACAGCGACAAAACCTGGGATTTAATTCTGGTGGACGGCTTTGACGCGGATGCCCGCGCCGGCGCGCTCGACACTCCGGCTTTCTACCTCGCTGCGCGATCGCGCCTGAGCGACAGCGGCATCATGGCGGTCAACCTGCTCAGCCGCAGGCGCAGCTTCAAGGACAGCGTGGAACGCATCCGCACCGCGTTCGAGGGACGCGCACTGGCTTTCCCCTCCTGCGACAGCGGCAACGTCATCGCCCTCGCCGCTGCGGGAGATCCGGTCCGCATCACATTGGGCGACCTCAAGGAACAGGCATCCGCGCTGAAACAGGCGACCGGCCTCAACCTGCTTCCTACGCTGGCACGGCTGGAGCAGGCGCAGACCTGCGCGGGCGGTGTGCTCGAGCTGTAGTCAAACCACCAGCCATCTATATGAGTGAAACAAGCAGTCAGGGATACACTGAGCAAATCGTCATGCCCGCGCAGGCGGGCATCCAACCCATTTACTTATCTGGGTTCCTGCCGCAGCCTGCCATCGAATGGGGCTGTCGGGGGTGGGAGTGACAGATTCGGATTTGTTCAGTGTTTCACCAGGTTGCTAATAATTTCGGAATGACGCTCACTCAAATAACTTGCCATGCAGTAGCTTATAAGCTACATTATTCAGCGTGATTGAAGTTTTCCGATACCAAACTGAAGAGGGTAAAGAGCCATTGACCGAATGGCTCCAGTCGCTGCGAGACAAACAGGTGCAAGCCAAGATTCGCGTCCGCCTCAAACGGTTGGAAGCAGGAAATTTTGGTGACTGCGATCCAGTGGGCGAAGGAGTGCAGGAATTGAGAGAACATCTTGGCGCTGGTTATCGAGTGTACTTTGGCCGCCATGGACAGGCAGTCGTAATCTTGCTGTGCGGTGGTTCCAAGAAATCGCAACCTGCGGATATCAAGACTGCCAAGGAGTATTGGGAAGATTGGAAAAGGAGACAAGCATGAGCAAGAAACGTAAAGCTGCAGTATCTCACTATGATCGCGAAGTGGCCGAGCTGCGCGCGGATCGCGAGTTGGCTGTTGAATACCTGAAAGCCGCCATGGAATCGCTCGACAACCCTGATGACCGTGCAGCCGGCCTTCTTGCGCTTCGCACAGTAGCGGAAGCGTATGGCGGACTTGGAGCGGTTGCCGCTGAAGCCGGGATCAGCCGCGAATCGCTGTATCGGACACTATCTGCCAAAGGGAATCCGACACTGAAAACGCTGCTTGCCGTGTTGAAAGCCGTTGGAATGAAACTCTCAGTTGAACCAGAACGTCGCGCCGCAGCATAACCATATAATTTTCAACAGACCGGTAGTCTGGTGAGTAACTGTTGGACATCATCAAGAACTCACGAGGGAATCTATGCGTGATCGTAACTACCTCTTCAACAGCGTTGATTGGTTCTCCGTAGACCAACATCAAAGAAAAGAATTAGCGAAGGAGATTGACAGCATCAACGGTGACCGACTGCTTAACAGCTCGGTCGAGGACTTGTGTGATTACTTCGAGAAGAAATACAAAATCGAGGTGCCAGTTCTCAGGCCTGACAACATTGTCGCAGATCAACGCGAAACAAAGATCGACGTAAGCGGCGATCCCAGACGATATTTCAGCAACCCAGGGCAACCGTTCTATGTAAATGGAACAACGGTCGAAATTTCAGTACCGTTCGAAGGAAATTCCGAGGCATTCAAGATTCGACCAACCAGTTACACAATGAATTTTCCCAAGGCGGAAATTAAGAACAACAACCTAGTCATAAAGATCGAAGGTACCGACTTGTCGGCCGATCAGGTTCGGAACGAAGTCAACAGAACGATTTCAGATATCGAAGGGTATTTGGTAACTTTGCGTTCAAACGCGCAAGGGTTGAATACCCAGATTCGTTCTCTTGCTCACGCCGCAATTGAACAGAGGCGCGGCAAGTTGCTAAAGGATCGAAATCTACTTGGCGATCTAGGTTTCAAAATCAAAGCGCGTGAAGGTGAGGCACGCACATACACCGCGCCAGAGGTACGGCGCAAACTGACCCCATCTCTTCCGGCTGCGAGTACCACACCATACAAACCGGAGCCTACCCTCGCAAACGCAGATTATGAGCATATTCTGAGCGTCATTCAAAGTATGGTTCATGTGATGGAGCGAAGCCCTTCGGCATTCACGTCAATGGACGAAGAGTCAATTCGATCTCATTTTCTTGTACAGCTGAATGGCCACTACGAAGGGCAAGCGACAGGCGAAACTTTCAACTACCAAGGCAAGACAGACATTCTCATTCGCTCAGAGGGAAAGAATATTTTCATCGCTGAGTGCAAGTTCTGGTCCGGCCCCAAGAAACTAATTGAGACCATCGATCAATTGCTTGGCTACAGTTCTTGGCGAGATACGAAAGTTGCCGTTATCGTTTTTAATCGCAACAAGGACTTCTCAAAGGTATTGGAGTCCATACAAGAGGCAACCAAGGCGCACAGTAACTTCAAGCGCCAGATGACCAGCACCTCGGAAACAATGTTCCGCTACGTGTTTGCTCATCGGGACGATCCCAACCGGGAACTGCTGCTTACGGTCATGGCGTTTGATGTCCCTACCTAGTTTGATGATGATGCCCAACCCATCAACCCACCGGATCCTGCGCGATAAAGCCGCTCAGGCTAGTGACTTTCGACGCTGACCGCCTGCTTTCTGGATTCTCGAATGACAGCAACGTTTGTGGCGATTGGCGAGCTCATACATCGACACATAGCATTCTAATGCCCCTCACTGCTCCAGCATCTTCAAGAACGCCTGCTCATCCAGCACGGCCACACCCAGCTCCTGCGCCTTGGCGAGCTTGCTCCCCGCCTCCGCCCCCGCCACCACGTAGTCGGTTTTTTTCGAGACGCTGCCACTGACTTTCGCGCCCAACTTCTCCAGTCTTTCCTTGGCTTCGTCGCGGCTCATGCCGAGCGTGCCGGTCAGCACGAAGGTCTTGCCGCCCAGTGGCAGCACTTGCATTGCGGCGCCATCATGCTGCGGCTTTACACCCCGCTCCAGAAGCTGTGCGATCACCTCGCGGTTGTGCTGCTCGTCAAAGAAAGCCCGGATGCTTTGCGCGACCACCGGCCCCACGTCCGGCACGAGCTGCAGGCGCCCGAAATCAGCATCTGCCAAAGCTTCCAGGCTGGCGAAGTGGCGCGCCAGGTCCTTTGCCGTGGTCTCGCCCACGTTGCGGATGCCCAGCGCATAGATGAAGCGCGCCAGCGTGGGATGTTTGCTGCCTTCTATTGCCTCAATCAGGTTGAGCGCGGATTTCTCGCCCATGCGCTCCAGGTTGGCGAGCGTGTTCATGCCCAATTTGTAAATGTCGGCGGGCGTCTGCACGATGCCGCCCTCCACCAGTTGATCCACCAGTTTTTCGCCCAGCCCTTCGATATCCATAGCGCGGCGGCTGGCAAAATGCAGCAACGCCTGCTTGCGCTGCGCCGGGCAGTACAGGCCGCCGGTACAGCGCCAGTCAGCCTCGCCCTCTTCGCGCACCACATGGCTGCCGCAGACCGGGCAGGCCGTTGGCATCACAAACGCTTTCGCATGCGGCGGGCGGCGATCCGACACCACACCAACCACTTCCGGGATCACATCGCCCGCGCGGCGCACGATCACCGTATCGCCGATGCGCACATCCTTGCGCCTGGTTTCGTCCTCATTGTGCAGCGTGGCATTGCTGACCGTGGTGCCGCCGACGAACACCGGCTCCAGTTTGGCAACGGGCGTGAGCTTGCCGGTGCGCCCGACCTGGATTTCTATGTCGCGCACCACCGTCATCTGCTCTTCCGCCGGGTACTTGTGCGCCACCGCCCAGCGCGGCTCGCGCGACACGAAGCCCAGCTCATTCTGCAAATCGAGGCTGTTGACCTTGTACACCACGCCATCAATGTCGAAAGGCAGGCTGTCGCGCTTTTCCGCGATGCGGCGATGGAATGCCACCAGCCCCTCAGCGCCCTGCACCACCGCGCGCTCCTCGCTCACCGGCACACCCATCTTTGCCAGCGCATACAGCACATCGCCGTGGGTTGCAGACAGATGCCAGCCCTTGATCTCGCCCAGGCCATAGGCAAAAAACGACAGCGGGCGTTGCGCGGCCACAGCGGGATCAAGCTGGCGGATGCTGC
>JACRAQ010000139.1 GCA_016213335.1 Nitrosomonadales bacterium | reverse complement strand
GAGTTGCTGGCCAAGCGGTTGGCGCCGTGCAGGCCGGTGTGCGAGGTTTCGCCGATGGCGTACAGGTTGTCCACGTCGGCGCGGCCGTGCAGGTCGGTGACGATGCCGCCGCAGGTGTAGTGCGCGGCCGGCACCACCGGGATGGGCTGGCGCGCGATGTTGATGCCCAGCGCCAGGCAGTATGAATAGATGTTGGGGAAGTGCTGCCGCAGGAACTCTTCCGGCTGATGCGAGATATCCAGATACACACAGTCCAGCCCGCGCTTTTTCATTTCAAAGTCTATGGCGCGCGCCACGATGTCGCGCGGCGCGAGTTCGGCGCGCGGGTCATGCCAAGGCATGAAGCGGGTACCGTCCGGCAGCTTCAGGATGCCGCCTTCGCCGCGTACCGCCTCCGAAATCAGGAAAGACTTGGCATGCGGATGGTACAAACAGGTCGGGTGGAACTGGATGAACTCCATGTTGGCCACGCGGCAACCGGCCCGCCAGCCCATCGCGATGCCGTCGCCAGTGGCAGTATCCGGGTTGGTGGTGTAAAGATAAACCTTGCCGGCTCCGCCGGTGGCGAGAATGGTGTCGTGCGCGGCGATGGTGATGACGTCGCCTCTCTGGCTGTTGAGCGCATAGGCCCCGTAGCAGCGGTGGTCCGGGAGGCCGGTCTTGCAGCCGGTGATCAGGTCTACGGCGTTGTGGTGCTCCAGCAGCGTGATGTTGCGGTGTGCCAGCACCTTGGCGGCAAGGGTTTCCTGTACCGCCATGCCGGTGGCGTCGGCGGCATGGATGATGCGCCGGTGGCTGTGACCGCCTTCGCGCGCCAGGTGAAAACCGGTATCGGTGCCGGCGTCGCGGGTAAACGGCACGCCTTGCGCGATCAGCCAATCCAGTGCCGTCCGCGCGT
Organism: Nitrosomonadales bacterium; assembly: GCA_016213335.1. Classification (GTDB taxonomy): domain Bacteria; phylum Pseudomonadota; class Gammaproteobacteria; order Burkholderiales; family Gallionellaceae; genus VIKH01. The sequence continues at coordinate 13,261 of JACRAQ010000139.1, read as the reverse complement.
GCTCGACCACATAGCGCGTGGTGGTGGGGTCGCACAGGCCGACGCCTGCGGTCAGGGTATCCTGGATGTGCTCGGCGAGAGAATCCTCTCTGGATAGCACCGTGGCGATGCCGCCCTGGGCTGATGCGCTGGCGCCGTCCAGCAGGGATTTCTTGGTGATGATGGCGACTTTCCGGCGGTCGGCGAGCTTCAGCGCCAGCGACAGCCCGGCCAGCCCGCTGCCTATGATCAGGACATCAAATTGCACCGAGTCAGCCATTTGCCGGGTTGTTCATGCCGTATTTGTCGGAAGTTGCATGAAACTATAGCAAATCCTTGCGCGTTCTACTTGCAAACACTCAGTTACCCATGCCACGCAATGAACTATTTTTGCGTGGCCGTGTCCATTCGCTGTTGGCGGGTATCGGCTGACGTCCCCGCCTTGTCCGGTTATACTAGCGCGCCGCGTTTTGGATGGCGCAATGTCGAAATTTGGATAACCGGTTATGGGCGACAGGGAGGTAGATCAGCAACTGGTCGAACGCGCGCAACGCGGCGACAAGCACGCGTTCGAGCTGCTGATCGCCAAATACCAGCGGCGGCTCGCCCGCCTGATTTCCCGGTTTGTCCGCGATGCGGCCGAGGTAGAGGACGTGACCCAGGAAGCATTTATCAAGGCCTATCGCGCCTTGCCGGCATTTCGCGGGGAGAGCGCGTTTTATACCTGGCTGTACCGTATCGGCATCAACACCGCGAAGAATTACTTGCTGGCGACCAAGCGCCGGGCGCCGACCAGCACCCAGTTCGACGCGGACGAGGCTGAGGGCTTCGAGGAGGCGGGGTTGTTGCATGAAGTCAGCACGCCGGAAAACGAGCTGATGAGCAAACAGGTGGTTGATGTGGTGAACGCGTCCTTGCAGCAATTGCCGGACGATTTGCGCACCGCGCTCACCCTGCGCGAAATCGAAGGGTTGAGCTATGAAGAAATTGCAGCCGTGATGGATTGCCCGATCGGCACCGTGCGCTCCCGCATTTTCCGGGCGCGCGAAGCGATCGCAGAGAACTTGCGCCCCTTGCTGGGCACCAGCGAACATAACAGGTGGTGAACATGAAACAGCAAATTTCGGCTTTGATGGATGGCGAACTGTACGATGACGAGGCGGAAGCGCTGCTCGACAAATTGAAACGCAACCCTGCCGCTGACGCCGAATGGCGCGCTTACCACCTGATCGGCGATGTCCTGCGCCAGCCAGACCACACTTACTCCAGTATCGGCACAGCGGTGCGCGAGCGCTTGCAGGCCGAGCCGACAGTGCTGGCGCCGGGCCGCCTGGCAGCACGCAACACGAGGTGGTTCGCGCTTTCAGCCGCCGCATCGGTGATGGCTTTGGCGCTGGTGGCGTGGATGTCGCTGCAAGTGGGACAGGAGCCCCCCCCCGCAGATGGCCATGAACCAGCCATCCATTGCGGTGCGCCCTGCCAGCCTTTCCTCGAATCGCGGGATGAGCGACTACCTGATGGCGCACCAGGAGTTTTCGCCGGGCGCCGACGTGCAGGGCGCAGCCTCCTACATCCGCACCGTGGCGGGCCAATAGTGCGGCCTGGCGCGATGAAACCCGCGATGTTACTGGCTGCTGCGTTGCTGGCCTGCGCCCCCGCAGCATCCGCCGACCCGCTGTGGCAGGACGACCTGAACTGGCTGAAGACCATGCTGTTCGCGTCGCACCAGACAGATTACAGCGGCGTCTTCGTGTACCGGTACGGCAGCCATGTCGAGACCTCGCACATCACACACGTCGTGGACGGCGACGGCGAGCACGCGAGGCTGGTAGGAATGGATGGTCCGCGGCGCGAAATCATCAGCAGCAATAACCAGGTCTGGTGTTATATCGGGGACAGTAAGGTCAGGCTGGAGGAGCGCCGTGGCGGCAGAAGATTTCCCGCAATATTGCCGGAACAGCTTTCCCTGCTGAACGAAAACTACCGGATCAAGCAGACGGAAGAAGGAAGGATTGCCGGATTTCATGCGCATGCCGTGGTTTTCAAGCCGAGGGATGTCTTGCGGTACACCCACCGGATGTGGGCGCACAGCGATTCCGGCCTGCTGCTGAAATCTGAAGTGCTGGACGAGCGTGAGCGCGTGATCGAGCAGAATGCGTTTATCCAGTTGACCATAGGCGGGAACATGGATCGCTCCTGGATCAAGGCGGACAGGCGGGATGCGGCCAAGTTCGCTCTTTCGGGGCACCGCGATTTTTCGCATAACGCGGAACCCCCGTCCAGCCACAGCGGATGGCAAGTGGACACGCCTCCCGGCTTCCGTAAGGTCGCCGAGATGCGCCGCCCGTTACGCGACAAAAAAGAACCGGTAACCCACATGGTATTTTCCGACGGATTGGCCAGCATTTCGGTATTCATAGAGGCGCTGGAGGGTGACCAGCATGACCGCCCCGGGCTGACCAGCCAGGGCGCGATCCAGGTTTACCGCAAGGTCAGCGGAGAGCACCTGCTGACAGTAGTGGGCGAAGTGCCTCCGCGCACGGTAATGCAGGTAGCCGACTCGGCCCGTCTCGGCGGGCAATAGCGGCAAGCCGGTCTTGCCCTGCCGGGCGTTCAGGCTGGGCTGGCTCCGTAACGTCCCCAGGATTTTATTGAACTATAGCGTCAAGCTTTCTATTTCTTTTTTCTGTTGACTGTTTTGCGAGGAAAGAAAATGTTGAAGAAATTGTTTGCCATTGCGCTGGCCTGCCTGGTTATACAACCTGCATCGGCCAGGGAATTACCCGATTTTACGGATCTGGTGGAAAAGCAGGGGGCAGCGGTAGTCAATATCAGTGCCACGCAAGCTCCCCGCAACCCCCAAGCTCTTCCCGGCGTACCCAATCCGCCCAGGAACGATCCGTTCTATGATTTCTTTAACCGTTTTGCGCCACAAATGCCGCGCGGCCGGGAATCCCCGTCGCTGGGTTCCGGTTTCATCATCAGCGAAGATGGCTACATCTTGACCAACGCCCACGTGGTGGGCACCGCCGAAGGGATCAGCGTCCGGCTGGCTGACAAGCGCGAGTTCAAGGCCAGGGTGATCGGGGTGGACAAGCGCACCGATGTGGCGCTGATAAAGATTGATGCGAGCGGATTGCCTAAAGTTGTGCCGGGCGATCCCGGCCTGCTCAAGGTAGGCGAGTGGGTGCTGGCCATCGGCTCGCCGTTCGGTTTCGACAGCAGCGTGACGGCAGGCATCGTCAGCGCCAAGGGACGCTCCTTGCCGCAGGAAAATTATGTGCCCTTCATCCAGACCGATGCGGCCATCAACCCCGGCAATTCCGGCGGGCCGCTGTTCAACATGAAAGGCGAGGTGATCGGCATCAATTCGCAGATTTACACCCGCAACGGCGGCTCCATGGGGCTGGGGTTCGCCATCCCGATTGACGTAGCGATGGATGTGGCCAACCAGTTGCGGGCAACGGGCAAGGTGACGCGCGGCCGCATCGGCGTGACCATACAGGAAGTCACGCGCGATCTGGCCGAGTCGTTCGGCCTGAGCAAAGCGGGGGGCGCGCTGGTCAGCAGCGTGGAAAAGGGGGGCGCGGCAGACAAGGCAGGCATACAGGTCAGCGACGTAATCCTGAAGTTTGACGGCAAAACTGTCGGCGGTTCCTCGGATCTGCCGCGCATCGTGGCCGCCACACGCCCCGGCAGCAAAGTGGCCGTGCAGGTGTGGCGCAAGGGCGAAAGCAAGGAATTGCACTTGACTGTGGGCGAAATGCCGTCCGAAAGTTACCAGGCGCTGGGCGGTGGCGCCGGGGCGGGAGAAAGTGTGGCGCGCCTCGGACTGGTGGTAAGCGAGCTGACCACAGAACAGAAAAACGAGCTGCAAATAAAAGGCGGCCTGCTGGTGGAAGAGGTGAAAAGCAACGCCGCTGCGCGCGCCGACTTGCGCCGTGGCGACATCATTCTGGCCATAGGAAACGTTGAGGTGGTTTCGCTCGAACAGTTCAACGAAATATTGAAGCAGATGCCCAAGGGGCGCAGTATCGCCCTGCTGGTGCGGCGCGACGAGAGCGCGTACTACCTCGCCTTCAAACTGGACGAGAAATAATCCGGTTGAGATTTGGCAGCATCATTTATCGCTCCCATGCTCCGCGTGGGAGCGATGCGCTCCGGCAAGGGGCGGCCTTTGCCATACCTGCCGGAAAGCAGAGGAAGCCATGGATGCCAATCACGCATGCTTTGCCATCACGAATTCCTTCAGCGCTGCCCTCCCGCCATCCTTGATATTCGTGAACGCAACACCTACCACATAGCGGTAATCCGAAGCTTCGTATAAATGCATGGCCTTGCATGCCCTGCCCTGAGAGACGGAAGGCTGAAACGAGGCTTCATTTCAGTATATGCCTCTTTACGTGTCTCAGGACGCTGTCGCTCCCCCCTTTGAAAAAGGGGCACCCCCGTTGCCGGCAGATCAACGCTTATTCTTGGATATTTCCGTCTTTCTTGCATTCAGATTTCCTTCCGGCATTCAGTTGTGTGATTTGCGGGCAAGCTTTTAAGCATCACTTCCCGGCCTTGCTTTCAGGAGTAATCTTTCAGGCGCTATCGAATACAAAGTATTTTTCCTTAAACAACCTGATGCACACATCCACCGCATCCGGGTCAAAATGTTTGCCGCGCCCCTTGCCGATTTCCGCCATCGCGGCATCCATCCCCAGGCCGGGGCGATAGGGGCGGTGCGACGACATCGCCTCGACCACATCCGCCACGCTCAGGATGCGCGCCTCAGGCAATATCTCTTCGCCCTTCAGGCCCCGGGGGTAGCCCGAGCCATCCAGCTTTTCATGGTGCTGCCACACCATTTGCGCGATTGGCCAGGGAAAAGCGATGTCTTTCAGGATATCGTAACCGTTCTGCGGATGGATCTTGATTAAGCTGAACTCGGTGGCGCTCAACCTTCCCGGCTTGCTGAGGATTTCCGCCGGGGTCTGGATTTTCCCGAGGTCGTGAATGGTTCCGGCAAGATGGATGCCGCGCACCCGTTCTTCGGCCAGCCCCAGCTCGACCGCGATGGCGGAGGCCAGTTGCGCCACCCGCCGCTGGTGTCCGGCGGTGTAGGGGTCGCGCATTTCGACCATGGAGGCAATTGCCTGTACCGTCCCCTCCAGCCCTTTATGCACATCCTCCGCGCTACGCTGCTGCTCCTGCCGCAGGCGCAGCATGCGGATGCCGAAGGCCAGGTCACCGGCCATCTCTTGCAGCAGCGCGACCTCTTCCGGATTGAACGCGCTCGTTTCTGCTGTATAAATGGTCAGGCTGCCAAATACTTCGGCATCGTTGGCGAGCGGCAGCGCGATGGCGGAGGTGTAACCGTGTTGCCGGGCCTGGTCATGCCACGGCGTGCAGCCCGGATCATGGGCGACATCCTGCACGATTTGCGTCGTGCCGCCGCGCACCGCCTTGCCGGTCGGCCCCCGCCCGCGCTCGTTGTCTGCCCAGCTAACCCGCAGGGAATCGGCGTAGCCTGCCTCGAAGCCGAAGTGCGCCATCGGGCGGATGCTCTTTTCCGCATCGTGTTGCTTGTATCCCACCCAGGCCGCGCTGTACCCGCCGGTTTCCACCGCAACCCGGCACATGGCCTGCAACAGTTGTATCTCATCGCTGGCATGCACGAGCTCCCGGTTGCCTGCGCTCAGGGTCTTGAATGCCCGGTTCAGCTTGCGCAATGTCAGCTCGCTCTGCTTGCGTTCTGTGGTGTCGCGGATAAACCCGACCGCGTGCCATTGGCCGCCCAGTTTTGCTGCCGATACCGAGAGATCAACCGGGAACTCCACCCCGCTCTTTCTGGCCGCCGCCATTTCCAGCGTCTTGCCGATGACTGTCCCCTCTCCGGTTGCGACAAAGGCCGGGAATTTTTCGGAAAAAGCCTTCCTGAATCGCTCGGGCACGATCAGGGCGTGCAGCTCCCGGCCCATCGCTTCCTCTGCCGCATAGCCGAAAATCTTATCCGCCGCGCGGTTCCAGTAGGTGATCCGGCCGGCGTTGTCCATCATCAGGATGGCGTCCTGTGCCGTGGCGCAAATCTGGCGGAATTTTTCCTCGCTTTCGCGCAAGGCCTGCTGCATGCGCTTGCGTTCGGTGATGTCTTCCATGACATGCAGCGAATACAGGTAGCCGCCGTCTTGGCCGTGCACCGGAAAAGAGCGCGAAATGAAAACCTCTCCGCCCGCCAGCTGGATTTCTTCTTCTTTTTCTCTCTCTTGTTCCACAGATTCGCGGCAATGGGGCAAGGGGCCATCCAGTCTGGGGAATACTTCCCAGTAAAGTTTGCCGAGCACTTCCTTGACCGACATGCCGGCGCGTTCGGCGTAGGCGCGGTTGGAACGCAGGATGCGGAAATCCTTGCCATGCATGAAAATCGGGTCGCCTATGGCGTCCATCGAGGCGATCCATTCGTGGTGCGCCTGCTCGATTTGCTGGCGGCTGTGCTCGAGGTCTTCCAGCATGAACATCAGCGCGCTGCGCTCTTCCTCCGGATAGCAGCTCTCCCGGTGCGGCGCGGCTACCGGCGCCGGCCCGCTGTCTGTGGGGACAGAAGTCATTTTCCCTGCCCCACGAGTTGCGCCTTCAGCGCCCGGTTTTCTTCGTGCAGTTCTTTCATGCGCAACTCCCTGCCGACCGTCACTTTATGGAAACGCTGCAATTCGTCCAGTTGCTGCTCCAGCCGGTGCCGCTCCGCGTTGCGTTCGCGGAAGATGGTGCGGGTATAGCAGGTGCCGCCGAGCAAACACGCCGACGCTGCGGTGAGCAACACATCGCTGAGCACTTCATGGAATAGCTCATCGAGCAACATGGCGTGAGCCATCAGCTCGCTGAGGCGGTCAACGGAAAACAGGATGAAAGCGGCGCAAAGCAGCAGCCATGCCCTGGCCTTGCCGCTAACTGGAATAAGGTAGAGCGCGCAAACAGCTGCCGCAGTTGCCAAAGCAGCGGCAGTAAAATGAAGCGCGAGTTCCATCGGGTATGTTGTTTGCATTATTTTCCCTTTGCCCCCCAGGCCCGGACTGTGGCCTGCGCTCTTATAGCAGAAATCGCCCATGATTCCTATATGCCAAAATATATAGGCCGGTCCCATAGTGTTGGCTGGTTTTGTCAGGCAGGCATATGTGCAACGCCGCGTTGTGCCGGGGTCAAATGGGTTTTCAGTGACACCCTTGCGCGGCTGCGGAATACATGAAATTGTGCATGGGCGGTGTGCTAGAATGCGCGCCCTTTACCTATCAGACAGGCAGTAAACATGTCCCGCGCGCTCCGCAACATCGCCATCATCGCCCACGTTGACCATGGCAAGACCACCCTGGTGGACAAGCTGCTATCCCAGTCCGGCACCTTTGCCGCGCACCAGCATGTCGCCGAGCGCGTGATGGACAGCAACGATCTGGAGCGGGAACGCGGCATCACCATCCTGGCGAAGAACTGCGCGGTGGATTATGAAGGTGTGCACATCAATATCGTGGATACGCCGGGGCATGCCGATTTCGGCGGCGAAGTGGAGCGCGTGCTGTCCATGGTGGATGGCGTACTGCTGCTGGTGGATGCGGTGGAAGGCCCGATGCCGCAAACCCGCTTCGTGACGCGCAAGGCGCTGGCGCTGGGCCTGCGGCCCATCGTGGTGGTCAACAAGGTGGATCGCCCCGGCGCGCGCCCGGAATGGGTGGTCAACCACACCTTCGAACTGTTCGACAAGCTTGGCGCCACCGAAGAGCAAATGGATTTTCCGGTGGTGTATGCCTCGGCATTGAATGGCTACGCCACCCTGGAGCTCCCCTCTCCCTCCGGGGCTGGGGGTGGGGGCGACATGCGCCCGCTGTTCGATACCATTCTGAAGCATGTTCCCGAGCCGGGCGGCGATCCGGATGCGCCGCTGCAACTCCAGATTGCTGCACTGGATTATTCCAGTTTCGTCGGGCGCATTGGCGTGGGGCGCATCAAGCGCGGACGCATCCGGCCGGCCCAGGAAGTGATGGTGCTGAACGGGGACAAGGCGCCGAAGAAGGCGCGCGTCAACCAGGTGCTGGGCTTTCGCGGCATCGAGCGCATACAGATGGAAGAGGCGAGCGCAGGCGACATCGTGCTGATCAACGGCGTCGAGGACGTCGGCATCGGCGTCACGCTGGCCGACATCAACCAGCCGGAGGCTTTGCCCATGCCCAAGGTGGACGAGCCGACCCTGACCATGACCTTCCAGGTAAACAGCTCCCCGCTGGCCGGGCAGGAGGGCAAGTTTGTCACCAGCCGCCAGATCCGCGAGCGCTTGCAAAAAGAACTGCTGGTCAACGTGGCCCTGCGCGTGGAAGACACGCCGGACACGGATTCGTTTCTGGTATCGGGGCGCGGCGAACTGCACCTGACGATCCTGCTGGAGAACATGCGCCGCGAAGGATTCGAGCTGGCCGTTTCCAAGCCGCGCGTGGTGTACCGGGAGGTCAACGGCGAGAAGTGCGAGCCTTACGAATTGCTCACCGTGGACGTGGAAGAATCGAACCAGGGCGCGGTGATGGAAGAACTGGGCCGCCGCCGCGGCGATTTGCAGGACATGCAGCCGGACGGCAGGGGGCGCGTGCGCCTGGAATACCGTATCCCGGCGCGCAGCCTGATCGGCTTCCAGGGCGACTTCATGACCATGACGCGCGGCACCGGGCTGATCTCGCACGTATTCGACGACTACGGCCCGGTCAAGCCGGACATGCCGGGCCGCCACAACGGCGTGCTGGTTTCGCAGGAAGACGGCGAGGCGGTGGCCTATGCGCTGTGGAATCTGGAAGACCGCGGGCGCATGTTCGTCAGTCCCGGCGACAAACTGTACGAAGGCATGGTCATCGGCATCCACAGCCGCGACAACGATCTCGTGGTCAACCCGATCAAGGGCAAAAAGCTCACCAACGTGCGCGCCTCCGGCACCGACGAAGCGGTGCGCCTCACCCCGCCGATCCAGCTTACCCTGGAATCGGCGGTGGAGTTCATTGACGACGACGAACTGGTGGAAATCACGCCGAAATCCATCCGCATCCGCAAGCGCTACCTTAAGGAGCACGAGCGCAAGCGGGAATCGAGGGTGAAGGTTTCGGCGTAGGCCGGCCGCGTGAGCGGCAGCAGCCAAAGCAGACACGAGGGAAGATCAGGGGCGCAAAGCAGTTCTTTGCAAATACCCGCTAACGCCCCGCAGCACCCCGCTATCAATCCGTAGTTTCGTGCAGGCTGGCTGGCCAAGGCAGGATAAACGGTCAGTCGTCATCGCCCTCACCTCTACCCCCCTTGCCGCCTTCGTGCTCGTCGGCGCTTCGGTGGCACTTGACGCAGTTGTTGAAATTGCGGATGCCTTCCTCGATATGCTCGCGGCGGATGCTTGACGGCGAATGCTCGTGGCAGCCGTAGCAGGTGTAACGGCTGTAATTGCTGCCCTCGTGGCACGTCACGCAGCGGGCATTGTGATCCCTGTCGAGCACGAAATATTTGTCGTGATCGAAGGTCGCGGGCGTCCACTTGTTCTGGTTGTGGCACTGGCTGCAGTTGCCGGAAATCTGCCTGTGCAGCGAGTCGGCAGGCAATTTGTGGCACGACTGGCATTGGCTGAGCGTTTCTTTTTGCAGCAGGGCATGATTGAAGCGGCCTTGCTCCCGGAAGCGCTTTACGCCCGAGTGGTCGCTATGGCAGGCCACGCAGTCTGTGTTGACTAATTTCTGGTGGAATGGGGTCGAGGTGAGCGGTTTTCGGACGGGCAGCCCCTTCGTCGTCAGGCGCCCGATGTCGGCCGTCTTGTGGCAGGTGATACAGCGCTCTGACGCAGCCCCAAGCAACGGTGCGTGGCAGGCGAAGCAATCCGGCTCCAGTTGCTTGTGTCCGGGAATCAGCTTGCCAGGCGCCACCATCAGGTGGGGGTAGGCGAAAGCCAGAACCGCAAGTGCGAGCAGGTTGGCGGCCAGGACGAACTTGAGGGTTCGGCTCATATCCAGCCCCAGAACAGGAAGATGCTGATGATGTGGCCCAGCGCAAGCGTTGCGAACACGATGAAGATCGGGATATGCACTTTCCGCCACTTGGTCATGGCATCGAGCGTTACCGCGTCCCAGAACACGGCCTGCTCCACATCCGGTTGCGACAGGCCGCGCAACCGGAACTGCTCGCGCTGGCTCTGCACATGGCGGCGCGAGCGATCCAGCAGCAGTTTGCCGACCATGCCGCTCACCGCGTTCACTCCCATGGCTACCGTGGCCAGCCAGGGCAGGATGGCGTTGAAATGTATGCCGGCATGGATCAGCACGAGCGATGAGCCGATCCAGGTGCCGAACTCGTGCAGGGTCAGCAGGGTTCCGGGGTTCCCCGTCTTGATGTATTTGCGCTTGCGTAGCGAATAGATCAGGGAAGCGATGATCAGGAGCGTGCCCGGTATGCCGAGGTAGCGGCCGACCCAAACCAGGTTCAGCCGATGCAGAAAATAGTCACCGGCCAGGGTGACCGCGGCCAGCAGGCCAACCAGCAGGGTGAAGGGCAGGATATGCTGGCGCCAGAGCGAGGTACCCATTTATGCCTCCAGGGTCACGTCAGTCTTGGGTGTGCAGGAACACAGCAGGCACGTGCCGGGTTCGGGATCATAATCCGGTGGCTGGCGGTAGGCTACTTCGCCTGCCCGTATCGCTGTCTGGCAGGTGCCGCAACTGCCGGCACGGCAGCCGTAAGCGGCGGCAATGCCATTCGATTCTGCAAACTCGAGCAGATTATTGGCTGCGGGCTGCCACGCCACCTGCTTGCCGGACTTGGCGAAGGTTACAACGATTCCGGCAGCCGGGCCCACAGCCTGCGCCGTAGCACCCGGTGTCGTTGCGGGTTGCTTGCGCTTGATGGATGACGGGCCGAAAGCCTCGAAGTGGATATGCGTATCCGGCACTCCCCATTCATCCAGCGCGGGCACGAGGGCTTCCAGCATCGGGGCGGGGCCGCAAATATAGAAATGACAGGGCTTGAGCGGCAATTGCAGGCGCAACAGGTTGATATCAATGCGCCCCTTGTGCAGATAATTCTGTGCGGCCAGATCTTCCGGCAGCGGCGCGCTGAAGCACAGCCGCAAATGGAAGTTCGGATGTTCCGCTGCCAGGGTTTCGAGATGCGGTTTCATCACCAGTTCGCGGCCGTTGCGCACGCCGTAGAACAGCCAGATTTCGCGGTCGGGCTGCTCGGCCAGGCACCAGTTCAACATGCTCAGCATCGGCGTGATGCCAATACCGCCGCCTATCAGTACCACGGGGTCGCCGCCACGATTGATATGAAAGTGCCCGGAAGGGGCGCGCACCTGCAGGAAGCTGTCCGCTGTTACCCGGTCGTGAAAGAAAGCGGAAGCGCGCCCCGGCGCAACGCGGCTGCCTTCTGGCGGCGGCACCCGCTTGATCGAAACGCGGTAATGGCCGGGGCGGGGCGCGTCCGACAGGGAATAGCAGCGGACCAGCTGTTCGGTGTTTTCCGCCGCAGCAGGGATGTCGAGCCGAAAGGTCAGGAACTGCCCCGGCAGAAAGGGCGGTAGCGGTTGCCCGTCTTCGGGCACAAGGTAAAACGAGCAGACCGATTGCCCGGCGTCCTCGACGACTTTGCGGTCAACCCTGAACGTCCGGAATCCCGGCCAGGCGGCAGCGGCAATTGCGCCCGTGCCCCCCGGCGCGCCACGCGCTGCAGGCTGGCCCGGCGCTGCCGTCCGGGGCGGCAAGGCGCGATAACCCCGCCAATGATGCCGGAAGCGGATGCCGAGAAAAACCGCCAGTTGCAGCGCGATTCCCGACACGATCCAGAGCAGTAAGGAGAGTGAGGTCACGCGATTATGCTAGCACGAAATGGTAACGATTCCCGCAGGGCTGATGCTGTTTTCCCGGCGCATCATTGCAGAAGTTGCCATGCTTGCCGGGCTCATGCAGGAATGTAAATTCCGCTTCCCCTGCGGCGGTCACCGGCAGGATGCAACCGCAGAGGAGTCCCCTGAAGGCGGAATGGGGTGCGGCTGCCGGAAGGCGCGGCTGCTTGCCCGCGCATACCCCGCCCCGCAGGATATAATTGGTTTCCGATTTCTCCCGTTCGCCATGAAGTTTGCGCTGACTTTCCTGCTTGCCGCGCTGCTGCCGTCCGTTGTTCTGGCGCAGCAGATTCTGGCGCCCCAGCCCCCCGCGCTGGCAGCCAGAGCATGGCTGCTGTATGACCTTGTCAGCAATCAGGTGCTGGTCGCAGAAAATAGCGACGAGCGTTTTGAGCCGGCTTCCCTGACCAAGCTGATGACGGCCTACCTGACCTTTGCCGCTATCCGGCAAAACAAACTGGCGCTGGCTCAACCCGTCGTTCCGGCGGCGGAAGCGCTGCCTGCCAGCGACGAGGAGACGCGCATGCTGCTCGAGCCGGGCAAGCCGGCAACCGTGGAGGAGTTGTTGCACGGCCTCATCGTGCAGTCTGGCAGCGATGCTGCGCGCGTGCTGGCGCTGGCGGTATCCGGCAGCGAGGAAGCCTTTGTCGCGCTGATGAACAAGGAAGCCCAGCGGCTGGGTATGAAGAACACCCGCTTCGCCAACGCCACCGGGCAATCGCACCCGCAACATTACTCCACGGCTTACGATCTCGCGCTGCTTGCCTCCGCCATTGCACGCGATTTCCCCGAGCGCTACCCGATTTACAGTTTGCGTGAATACCAGTACAACGGTATCAAACAGACCAATCGCAACCGCCTGCTGTGGGTTGACCCTTATGTGGACGGGATGAAAACCGGCTATAGCGAGAGCGGCGGGTTCTGCCTGGTGGCTTCGGCCAGGCGCGACACGCGGCGGCTGGTCTCGGTGCTGCTGGGAGCCGCCTCAGACCAGCAGCGCGCAACGGAAAGTCAGAAGCTGCTGAATTACGGTTTCCAGTATTACGAGGCGGTGCGCCTGTACCAGAAGAACCAGCCGGTAACCAGCCTGACCCTGTGGAAAGGTACCAGGAACAAGTTGGAAATCGGGTTTCGCAATGACCTGTTCCTGTCCATCCCCAAAGGGATGCAGGCGCAATTGAAGGCGACGACGGAAACACAGCAGCCGCTCATCGCGCCGGTTTCTGGCGGGCAAAAAATCGGCGTGCTGAAGCTTGCGCTGGCGGGCAAGCCGTATGCCGAATTTCCGCTGGTGGCGCTGGAACCCGTGCCGCTGGCCAACATTTTTTCGCGCGGATGGGACAGCATTCGGCTGTTTTTTCAGCAGGGAATTTTTTGAGGATTACAAAATGACCG
>JACRAQ010000138.1 GCA_016213335.1 Nitrosomonadales bacterium | reverse complement strand
GGCAGCCGATGCAGCGGTGCTTGTCCACCAGCACGATGCCGTCGGCGCGCCGGAACGACGCTCCCGTCGGGCAGACATCGGCGCAGGGCGGGTGCTCGCAATGCTGGCACATCACCGGCAGAGATGTCTTGCGGCCACTCCTCAGGTCTTTCAGTTCCACCTTGCGTATCCACTGCGAGTCGGTCGCCTTGGTGCCGCCGGAAAGGCCGTTTTCCTTGTTGCAGGCGGTCACGCAATCATCGCAACCGCTCGCACACTGGTTGGTATCAACCAGCATCCCCCAGCGCACCTTGCCTGACACCGCTTCCCCGGGGGAACGGCCATGCGCGAAACCGAACAGCAAGACGCCCGGCGCAATGGCCAGCCCGGCAGCCAGGGCGGACGCCTTTCCGAGAAACTTCCTGCGATCAGGATCGGCAGCGCTCATTTGGCGGCCTCCGCTATCGCTCTTCTTTTGCTGGAATGACACTCGAAGCAATCCATCCTGACTCCGGCATAGACGTGGCATCCCTGGCAAAAATTCTCGTCGCCGCCGAGCACGCTGTTGTTCTTGTTGCTGGCGTGGCAATCAACGCAACCGGCCAAGCTGTGCTTGGATCCCCTGATCCCAAGGCGCATGGTCTCGTCGCGCTGGTGGCGCAGGATTTCCATGTGGTTCTTGCGCATGAATTTCGGGTCTTCCACGCACTGGCCGCCCTTTCCAATATCCAGCCTAGGCGCAACAGTCCCTGCCTGGACAGGCATCACAGCAAATAGCAAGATGAGCAGAGCGGTTTTCATGTTCAACCCGGCCAAGAGGTAGGGAGTTTATTCCCCCAGCCCCATCTGAATATACCCCGTCGGGCACACGTCCTTGCAGATATGGCAGCCGATGCACTTGTCGTAGTTGGTGTCCACATAGCGTCCAGTCGTCGCCTTGCCCTTCGGCACCCGGTAAACCGCAGTCTGCGGGCAATAGACCACGCAGTTGTCGCACTCGAAACACAGGCCGCAACTCATGCAGCGCTTCGCTTCGGCAATAGCCTCCTTTTCCGCGAGCGGCTCGATCCGCTCAGCAAAGTTACCCAAGGCGGATTGCTTGTCGAGCGTGATGATCTTGCGCTTGAACCTGGGCGTATAGGGGAAATGGCCGAGGAACAATTCATCATGCGGGATGACGTAGCGATCCGAACGGTTGTCGAAATTGTGGATGGCGGTATTAGATGTGTCTGTTCCGCGTATCGGTTCGCGGGCTTCGGCGAGGGGCAACCCCTTTTCCGCCATCTTCCTCATCAGGTCAAACTGGTGCACATCAATCTTCGGGCGCTTTTCCGGGTCCTCTCCGGCGAGAAAGCGCATGATCCCTTCTGCGGCAATTGCGCCGTGGCCGATGGCGGTGGTCAGCAGGTGTGGGCGGATGACGTCGCCGCCCGCGAACGTGCCCGGTTTGCCCGCCAGCTGATAGTTCTTGTCGGCACTAATTGCGCCGCGCCCGTTGTCGAATTCTTCGAGTCCGGCAAAATCCACAGCCTGCCCGATGGCCGAAACAATCAGGTCGGCGGGAAGATCCTGTTCCGTCCCCTCTTTCTGCTTGATCTCCAATTTGCCGCCGACAAACTTTGCCTCGCATTCTGCCACGCGCAAGGCTGTCGCGCGCCCATTCGCGTCCCTGACGAGGCCGACCGGCACCAGGCTGCCGCGGATGGCGATGCCCTCCGCCAGCGCCTGTTCGATCTCGTGGCGGCTGGCCTGCATTTTTTCGAGCGGGAAAACGGAGGTAAGCGTGACATCTGCGCCCTGCTTGGCCGAAATGCCGGCGACATCGTGCGCCATTCGTCCGGCGATGGCGTGCTCGATGTCGGTCGGTTTGGCATGTGCGATGTGGCCAAGACGCCGGGCGACGGTTGCCACGTCAATGGAGGTATCGCCGCCGCCGACGACCACGACGCGCTTGCCCACATATTTCAGGCGGCCATCGTTGAACGCGCGCAGGAAAGCGGTTGCAGTCACGACATTGGGCGCGCTCGAATCGGGAATGGGCAGCGCCCTGCCCGATTGCGCGCCCATGCCGAGGAACATGGCGTCGAATTCTTTCCTGACCTGCTCCAGCGTGATGTCCTTGCCGACCCGGCAGTTCATCCGAGTTTTTACACCCAGATCGAGGATGCGCTGGATTTCCGCATCCAGCACGTTGCGCGGGGTGCGGAAGCCGGGGATGCCGTAGCGCATCATGCCGCCCAGGTATTCATGCTCATCGAAGATCGTCACTTCATGGCCCTTCAACGCCAACTGGTAGGCGCAGGAAAGACCAGCAGGGCCGCCGCCCAGGATGGCCACTTTCTTCCCGGTCGAAAGCTGCGGCTTCACGAACTTGAGGTTGTTGGCGATCGCGTATTCACCGAGGAAATGCTCGACCGAGTTGATGCCGACGTGATCCTCGACCTCGTTGCGGTTGCAGCCGGTTTCGCAAGGGGCAGGACAGACCCTGCCCATCACCGATGGAAAAGGGTTGGCTTCGGTCAGGCGGCGCCAGGCGTATTCCTGCCATGGCACGGGCTTGCCATCCAGCCCGGCGGGCGGCTTCTCGGTGCCGCGCACGATTTGCAAATATCCCCTGATGTCTTCACCCGCCGGGCAACTCCCCTGGCAAGGCGGGGTGGACTGGATGTAGGTGGGGCACCTGTATGAATGGCTGGCCTGAAAAATCAGGTCGCGCTTGGAATGAGTCTTGGTATCGCCATCCTTGTAGCGGCGGAAGGTGAGCTTGGTTTCTTCTGTGCGTGTGGACATCATCTGTCTCCTGAAAAATTTATTAAGCCTGTTACTTGTCGCCGAGCCGGATCGCGTTGCTGACCAGTTGGTGCACGCCGCCCACCATGCCCCGATCGAAGCCGTAAATGGGCAGCACCTTGGTGAATTGCGCCTTGCAGATGGCGCAGATGGTCGCCATGAAGTTGACGCCGTGGTCATCCACCACTTTCTGCAGCACTTCCATGCGCGGCAACGAGCCCTTGACCCTCAGATCGAGCAGGTCATCGGTCAGCAGTCCGCCGCCGCCGCAGCAGCAAAAGGTTTTTTCGCGCGTGGTGCCATCCAGCATTTCGTAAAAGTGGTTGGCGGATGCCTTGATGATGTTGCGCGGGATTTCGAATTGCCCGCCCAGGATGTCGCCCATGCGCGAGCCGCGCGCCACGTTGCACGAATCGTGAAAGGTGATGATGTGCTGGTCATTCGCTTCCTTGTCGAGCGTAATCGCCCTGCGCTCGATCAGGTTCCAGGTCAGTTCGCAGATATGCATCGGCTGTTTGTAGCTGTGATCCAGCTGTT